>NZ_CP050695.1:2998961-3323518 GCF_012044895.1 Aquisalimonas sp. 2447 | reverse complement strand
CGCACCACTGGTGGATCGACGGGCGCATCGCGCGGGTCCGGGCGGCGTACTGCATACACAGTCACTTGAACTCCTTGGCTACCTGCGAGGGGGAGAATGATCGTGGCGCGGCTCGTTGCAGTGACGGCGGTGCTCGGCCTCCTTCTGGCGGGGTGCGTCGACCCTCATACGTGGCCCGAGGATCAGGACGACATTGTCAATGGGCCCCTGGAAGTGAGGACGCACTGGCAAGCATTCACTCTTGAGCAGCCCCTGCAGATCAATGACGAGGGCCGCCAACGTCTGCACCTGGTGCTTGACGGAGAGCAGTACGAGTCGAACGATTTGCACGATCCAAAGGACTACGTCAACCAGTTCAATCCCCGTCGGGTTGACGGCGTTCTGATCGAACCGGACATCATCCTCGTTGGTGATAACGGTAACGAGGTTCGGGTCCATGGAACGGGAAGTCTTGGTGTGAGAACCGGGCGGCTGATTCTTGCCTTCGGCACGCACCACGGTGACTTCGAAGATTTCCTGTCTCGGCCTCCTGCAATACCGGACGATATCGAACACTTCGAAGCCCTCCGCATCCGCAGCAACGAGCCGTTCACCATCGAGGCGCTGCACTGGAGCGTGGACCGCCACCCCGACCTGCACCGCTGCGGCCGGCGCTGTACCTGGCTGGAGCGGTGGTTGATGGGGGAGTAGGAGGGTCGGTTCAGTATCAGGTGGCGCGGATCAAGCCGCTGGATACGGCGTGAGGGTTCGGCCTGGATGGGTGGGTTTGACCGGTACGTGGGGACACGGCGGACCTGGAGTAACAATCGTAGGGCGGACCTTCAGGTCCGCCGTCATAAGGACATGCAAACCAGGGCGGCTCATCGAAACGCCATCGGCGGACCTGAAGGTCCGCCCTACGAAGCTGGCCTGCATGTCTGGAGATGGCGGACCTGAAGGTCCGCCCTACGCCAGGGTGCCAGGCTGCCGTTGGCGGACGTGTTTCCAACGGTAACGCCGGCGCTGCCTTCGCTTTGATTTACACCGGCTGTTGGTGGAGAATTGCGGTTCCATTTTCTCGGGAGGTCGGGCGTTACCATGAATCTTCACGAGTACCAGTCAAAGGAACTGTTCTCCGAATACAACATTCCCATCCCCAAGGGCGATGTCGCCGCGTCGGCGGACGAGGCCGTGGCCGTCGCCGACAAGCTGGGCGGCAGCGTCTGGGTGGTGAAGGCGCAGGTGCATGCCGGCGGCCGCGGCAAGGCCGGGGGCGTGAAGGTCTGCAAGAGCAAGGACGAGGTGCGCGAGTACACCCAGTCCATCCTCGGCACGCGCCTGGTCACCCACCAGACCGACGACAAGGGCATGCCCATCAACAGCGTGATGGTGGAGCAGGGGCTTGATATCAAGTCCGAACTCTACCTGGGCGCGGTGGTGGACCGGGCGACCAAGCGCATCGTGTTCATGGGCTCCGTCGCCGGCGGCATGGACATTGAAGAAGTGGCCGCCACCGAGCCGGAGAAGATCATCACCGTGGCCGTGAACCCCGTGGCCGGGCTGCAGGGCTTTCAGGCGCGGCAACTGGGCTTTGCCATGGGCCTGGACGGCAACCAGGTGAAGCAGCTCGTGAAGGTGATGGACGGCCTCTACCGGCTGTTCCTGGCCAAGGACCTGAGCCTCATCGAGATCAACCCGCTGATTGTCACCGGCGAGGGCGAGCTGCTGGCGCTGGACGCCAAGCTCAACGTCGATGACAACGCCATCGAGGTGGGCCGGCAGAAGGCCATCGAGGCCATGTACGACGCCTCCCAGGAAGATCCCACCGAGGTCGAGGCCGCCAAGCACAACCTCAACTACATCACCCTGGACGGCAACATCGGCTGCATGGTCAACGGCGCCGGCCTGGCCATGGCCACCATGGACGTGGTCAAGGTCCACGGCGGCGAGCCGGCCAACTTCCTGGACGTGGGCGGCGGCACCAACACCGAGCGGGTGTCGGCGGCGTTCAAGCTGATCCTCTCCAGCGATTCCGTGGAAGGGGTGCTGGTGAACATCTTCGGTGGCATCGTCCGCTGCGACATGATCGCCGAGGGCATCATTGCCGCGGTGAAGGAAGTGGGCGTCAACGTCCCCGTGGTGGTCCGTCTGGAAGGCACGAACGTGGAGCAGGGCAAGGCCATGCTGAAGGACAGCGGGCTGGACCTGATCGCCGCGGACGATCTCTCCGATGCGGCGAAGAAGATGGTCGCCGCCGTCGGCAAGGCCGCCTGAGTCCACGCCACCGAATCACTGCGAGGTTGTTGTAATGAGTATTCTTGTCGACAAGGACACCAAGGTCATCGTCCAGGGCTTCACCGGGAAGCAGGGCACCTTCCACGCCACCCAGGCCCTGGAATACGGCACCCGCATCGTTGGCGGCGTGACCCCCGGCCGCGGCGGTGAGACTCACCTGGATCTGCCGATTTTCAACACGGTGAAGGACGCCGTGCGTGACACCGGCGCCCAGGCGTCCATGATCTACGTTCCCGGCGGTTTCGCCGCGGATGCGATCCTCGAGGCGGCGGACGCCGGCATCAAGGTGATCGCCTGCATCACCGAGGGCATTCCGGTGCTGGACATGCTCAAGGTCAAGGCCGCGCTCGCCTACTACGACGACGTGCGCCTGATCGGCCCCAACTGCCCGGGCGTGATCACGCCGGACGAGTGCAAGATCGGCATCATGCCGGGGCACATCCACCAGAAGGGCCGCATCGGCATCGTCTCCCGCTCCGGCACGCTCACCTACGAGGCGGTCAAGCAGACCACCGACGCCGGGCTCGGCCAGAGCACCTGTGTCGGCATCGGCGGTGACCCGATCCAGGGCATGTCCTTCGTGGACGTGATCGAGCTGTTCAAGGACGATCCGCAGACCGAAGGCATCGTCATGGTGGGCGAGATCGGCGGCACCGCCGAGGAAGAGGCCGCGGAGTACATCCAGGCCCACGTGAAAAAGCCCGTTGTCGCGTACATCGCCGGTGTGACGGCGCCTCCCGGCAAGCGCATGGGTCATGCCGGCGCCATCATCAGCGGCGGCAAGGGCACGGCGGACGACAAGTTCGGCGCCCTGGAGAAGGCCGGCGTGGCCACCGTGCGCTCCCCGGCGGAGATCGGCGAACGCATGAAGGCCCTGCTGGGCTGAGATTGGTACCCGCCCGACGCAGCCTGCCGCCGCCGGGGTCCCGGCGGCGGTTTCACTGAATCCGCATGGAGTGCCCCGGCATGTCCGATCGGCTCTGCGTTGCAATGGCCCAGCTCAACACTCGCGTGGGTGACGTGGGCGGCAACACCGAGCAGGTGATCGCCGCGGCCCTGCGGGCCAAGGACCGGCACGGCGCCGACGTGGTGGTGTTCCCGGAGCTCACGCTCACCGGCTATCCGCCGGAGGATCTGCTGTTCCGGCCGGATTTCATTCGCAGCATCGGCGAGTCCCTGGCCCGCATTCGCGACGAGATCCACGGCATTACCGTGGTGGTGGGGTTCCCGCACACCGAAAAGCGCGGCATGTTCAACTCCGCCGCCGTGATTCAGGACGGCATGGTGTTGGGCGTCTACCACAAGCACCATCTTCCCAACGGCGGCGTGTTCGACGACAAGCGCTATTTCCAGCCCGGCAGCACGCCGCTGGTGGTGGACATCAAGGGCCACGCCTGTGGCATCACCATCTGCGAGGATCTGTGGCACCCCGGCCCGGCTCGCTGGGCGGCGGACGAGGGCGCGGAGGTGCTGTTCAACCTCAACGCCTCCCCCTACCACCAGGGCAAGTACCAGGACCGCGAGACGGTGATCCGTGCGCGCCAGGAAGAGGCCGGCCTGCCGGTGGTGTACGTCAACCTGGAAGGCGGGCAGGACGAGGTGGTCTACGACGGCGTCTCCGTGGCCTATGGTGGCGACGGCACGTTGGCGGCAAGGGCGCCGGCGTTTGCCGAGGGGCTCTTCGATGTGGTTTTCCAGCGGCAGGGCAAGGCGCTGGTGCCTGAACAGGGCGAGATTGCGCCGCTGCCGGACGACGATGACCTTGTTTATCAGGCCCTGGTGCGTGGCCTGGCGGACTACGTGAATAAGAACGGTTTCCCCGGCGTGGTGCTGGGCATGTCCGGCGGCATCGATTCCGCCTTCAGCGCCGCCGTGGCCGTGGATGCGCTCGGTGCGGACCGGGTGCACGCGGTCATGCTCACCTCGCGCTACACCTCCCAGGAGAGCCTGGACGACGCCGCCGAGTGCTCCGGGCTGCTCGGCATCGAGCACACCACACTGAACATCGATAGCGCCTTCCAGGCCTGCATGGACGAGCTTGCGCCGGTGTTCGGCGATCGCGCCATGGACACCACCGAGGAGAACATGCAGTCCCGTGCCCGTGGGCTCATGCTCATGGCGCTGTCCAACAAGTTCGGCTCCATGGTGCTGGCCACCGGTAACAAGAGCGAGTATGCCGTGGGTTATGCCACCCTGTACGGCGACATGTGCGGTGGCTTTGCACCGCTGAAGGACGTCTACAAGACCCTGGTCTACCGCCTGGCTGAACGCCGCAACGCCGCAGGCCGGGTGATTCCGGAGCGGATCATTGCCAAGGCCCCCACCGCCGAGCTGCGTCCGGACCAGAAGGACGAGGACTCCCTTCCGCCCTACCCGGTACTGGATGCCATACTGCACCGGTACGTGGATGAGGACGCGTCCGTGGCCGCGCTGATCAGCGACGGGTTTGACGAGGAGGCGGTGCGCCATGCGGTGGCGCTGCTGCACCGGAACGAATACAAGCGTCGCCAGGCCGCGCCGGGGGTCAAGGTCACCCGCAAGGCGTTCGGTCGCGAACGCCGCTACCCCATTACTTCCGGTTATCGGCCCTGGGCCTGAACCCGACAACGAACGAGGTTGCCATGAAGAAGATCGAAGCCGTCATCAAGCCATTCAAGCTGGACGACGTCCGCGAGGCTCTGTCGGACATCGGCATCACCGGCATGACCGTCACCGAGGTCAAGGGCTTCGGCCGCCAGAAGGGCCACACCGAGCTCTACCGCGGTGCCGAGTACGTAGTGGATTTCCTGCCCAAGATGCGGGTGGAGCTGGTGGTGGGCGACGACCAGGTGGACCGCTGCGTGGAGGCCATCATCAACGCCGCCAAGACCGGCAAGATCGGCGACGGCAAGATCTTCGTCACCAACGTGGACCGCGTCCTGCGCATCCGCACCGGCGAAGAGAACGAAGAAGCGATCTGATGACTCCCCCTGTGGGAGCGACGTCAGTCGCGAAGGCGGGAGACTCCGGAGCTCTGGAATGAATGTCGCGACTGACGTCGCTCCCACAGGCGGGCGCGGGATGCATCAAGCTCCCGTAGGGCGGACCTTCAGGTCCGCCGTCAACAGACACGCCAGCCAATGGGGCTAGCAAATGCGGCAGTTCAGGCCCTGACCCGCGGAAGCGGGCTTTGATAGAGTGCCTTGGCTTGCAGGTCGGGGAATGGCGGACCTGAAGGTCCGCCCTACGGGATCAGAGCCCCCGCAGGAGCCACGACAACCGTCCTACGACTCCTGATCATCCTCCACGGATGACGCATCACCCAGCCCCGGCGAGAACAGCGTATCCCGCAACGCCGGGTGATCCGGGTAGTTCATCTCGATGACCCGGACCACGTCCGCCTGCAAATCCGTGAGCTCCAGGTGGCCGTACGCCTCGGCGAGCACGCCCAGGGCGTCGCGCACGGACGGCGTGCCCTGAAAATTCTCGATCACGTTCTGGGCACGGTTGGCGGCGGCCACATACGCGCCTCGCCGCATGTACCAGTCGGCGACGTACATCTCGTAGAAGGCCAGGTGCTGTCGCAGTAGCACCATGCGCTCCTCGGCATCGTCCGCGTACTCGCTCTCCGGGAAGCGGTCCACCACCACCTGGAAGTCCGCGTAGGCTTCCCGGATGGCGTTGGGATCACGGGTCCGGCGGTCGATGTCGAAGGTGCGGGTGAGGAAATCGTTACCCCGGTCCAGATTGGCCCGGCCGCGCATGTAGCTGGCGTAGGCCACATGCTCGTCCTGCGGATTCAGGCGCATGAACCGGTCGGCGGCATTGATGGCCGAGCCCATTTCCCGGGCCTCGAAATAGGCGTAGATGAGATCGAGCTGCGCCTGACGTGCGTACGGCCCGAAGGGATACCGGGACTGCAGGTTCTCCAGCCGTTCCGCAGCGGTGCGGTAGTTGCCCCGCTGCATGGCTTCCTGGGCGCGCTCGTAGAGTTCCTCGGCGGTGCGCTCGCCACGGCGCTGTTCGCCCTGGTAACCGGGTGATGTGGGGTCGGTGACCTGGGGGGAGCCACCACCTCCGCAGGCGGTCAGCGCAAAGGCCAGAGAGAGCAGCAGGGCAGAGAGACGTACCATGACACCTTCAGTAAGCGGCTGAATGATCGAACGCAATATTCTAGGCGACTATGGTCGCGACGCATAGCACGGGACGCAGCCGCCTCAAGCGGACGTGCTTGCTGGTAAACTTGGCGCATGCGCGGCAGGCGGCATTACTGCCTCGCCTGTTTTCCTTAGTGTTGGACCACCGATCAGAGTTCCCATGACCGAATCCCTGGAACTGCAAGGCACCATTCCGGAAACCGCCGCCGGCACACGCCTGGACCGCGCCCTGGCGGATCTGTTTCCGGATTACTCCCGCAGCCGCCTGCAGCAGTGGCTGAAGGAGGGCGCGGTGACCGTGGACGGGCAGGCCCGGCGCGGACGCGATCGCATCAGTGGTGGTGAGCAGGTGCGCGTATCGGCAACGCCGGCACCGGAGTTCCAGGACCTGGCCCCCGAGCCCATCAGCCTGGATGTGGTGTACGAGGACGAGGACCTGCTGGTGGTGAACAAGCCCGCCGGCCTGGTGGTGCACCCGGGCGCGGGGAACGCTGACGGCACCATGCAGAATGCACTGCTGCACCGGCATCCGCACCTGGAGCGCATCCCGCGCTGCGGGATCGTGCACCGCATCGACAAGGGCACCACCGGGCTCATGGTAGTGGCGCTGTCCGACAAGGCGCACACGGCGCTCACCAACCAGCTGCAGGACAAGACCGTGGGCCGCGAGTACGAGGCGCTGGTGGCCGGCACCTTCACCGCCGGCGGCACCATCAACGAGCCCATTGCCCGTCACCCCCGGGATCGTAAGCGCATGGCGGTGGTGGCGAACGGTCGTCCGGCGGTGACCCACTACCGGCTGCTGGAGCGCTTCAGCGCGCACACCCTGTTGCGGGTGTTCCTCGAGACGGGGCGCACACATCAGATCCGCGTGCACATGGCTTACTCGCAGCATCCCCTGGTCGGCGATCCCGTCTACGGTTTGCGCCCGCGGTTGCCTCGGGGTGCCGACGATACGGTGCGTGAGGCGCTGGCGGGCCTGGGGCGGCAGGCCTTGCACGCGGCGAAGCTGGTGCTGCAGCATCCACGCACCGAGGAGCGCATGGCCTGGGAGGTGCCCCGGCCCGCCGACATGGACCATGTCCTGGACGTACTACGTGCCCACGATGAGCGCATGACCCAATGAACAGCGCCTGGATTCATCCGGACTGGCCGGCCCCCCTGGCCGTGCGCAGTATCTCCACCACGCGGCTGCACGGCTTCAGCGAGCCGCCTTACAGCAGCCTCAACCTCGGGCGCCGTACCGGCGATGACCCGGATGCCGTGGCCCACAATCACCGCTATCTGGTGGAGGCCGCCGGCCTGCCGGGCGACGTGGTGTGGCTGCAGCAGGTCCACGGCACCCGCGTGGTGGCCGCCCACGACGCCGAGCCGGCACCCGAAGCGGACGCCGTGTGGACGGACCGTCGCAGCCTGCCCTGCGGGATTCTCACTGCCGATTGTCTGCCGGTCCTGTTCTGTGATCGCCAGGGCACCCGTGTTGCCGCGGCGCACGCCGGCTGGCGGGGTCTGGCCGGCGGTGTGCTGGAGGCGACCCTGGATGCGCTGGCGGTGCCCGGCAAGGACGTCATCGCCTGGCTGGGACCGGCCATCGGCCCCCGCTGTTTCGAAGTGGGTGACGAGGTCCGCGCGGCGTTCCTGGACATGGACCGTGGCGCCACGGAGGCCTTCCGCCAGGGCCGCCCCGGGCACTGGTACGCCGATCTCTACCAACTCGCGACGCGGCGCCTGCAGGCACATGGCGTTGACCACATCCACGGCGGCGGCTTCTGCACCCACACCGACCGCGAACGGTTCTTCTCCTTCCGCCGTGACGGCGAGACCGGGCGGATGGGCACCGTGATCTGGCTGGAGTAGGCCGCCCAGGCCCCGCTAACCGCAATGAGCTCCTGTAGAGCTCTTGTAGGGCGGACCTTCAGGTCCGCCGTGAGAAGACATGCAAGCCAAGGAGGCGCGTCGGAGCCCGGTTGGCGGACCTGAAGGTCCGCCCTACGGACGGGAACGGGTAGTGCCGGTTTTCGTAGGGTGCATCTTGATGCACCGTTGACCGACCCTGGTCAATGAATCCGCCGCCGTCACAGGTCCCGCAGGTAGAATGCCATCTGCTCGTCCGGCTCCCGTCCCAGGACTTTCATGCGTCCGGTCTGGTTCAGGATTAGCACGCCCACCGCTTGCGCCACGCCGCCCATGCAGCGCATTTCCGGTTGCTCATGGCCGCTGGTGCGCAGGGCATCGGTCATGATGCGGTAAACGGACTGCAGGCTGCGGTTGAGGCTGTGGTTGAGATCGCGGGTCAGTCCCACCGGCCGTGCCCCCTGGAAGAGGTACAGCCCGAGGCTGAGTTCCAGGGGGTGGTCACGGTAGTAGTCGTAGAACGCCCGCAGACCGGCGCGGCCCTTGTCCTCGGTGCTGGCCTCGTGGATCGCCTGCCGGATGCTGGCGTAGAGCGCATGGAGCGATTGCGCCAGCACTTCTGCGTACAGCGATTCCTTGCCGCCGAAGTGCGGGTAAATCGCCCCGGTGGTGCAGCCCGCCTCGCGGGCAATCAGGCGCATGGATGCGCCTGCAAGCCCCCGCGCCTCGAAGACCCGCGCGGCTGCTTCGACAATGGACTGGCGCTTGTCCTCCGGCGGCGTATCGGCGTACCGGCGCCCGGCGCTGTCCATCGTATCCCCGGCGCTACCGGGGGTCGTGATTGAATGGTTGGTTTTTGGTCCAGTCATAACATCCCTGATCGCGTTCCTGTACGGCCTGTTTCCAGCCGACCTCTTCAGCCCGGCGTTTGAAGTTGATCCCCTCCGGCGAATGCCGGGTGATGCCGTCGAAGACCGTGGCCATCATCTGCGTGGTCTCCAGGCCCATGTTCTCGTAGGCCTGGTTGATGACCAGCTTCTGCATCATCAACTGATTGATGGGGATGGTCACCATGCGCTCGGCCAGCGCCTCGGCTTCCGCGTCCAGTGTAGCCGATGGAACGGCACGGTAAATGAGTCCGAGCCGTTCCGCCTCGCTGCCGGTGATGCGATCCCCGGTGAGCAGCATGCGCTTGGCCCGCTCGGCGCCCAGGCGGTAGACCCACATGGCGGTGGTGGGGCAGCCCCAGACGCGGGTGGGCATGTAGCCGATCTCGGCGGTGTCTTCCATGAGCACGATGTCGGAACACAGCGCAATGTCGGATCCGCCGGCCACGGCAAAGCCGTGAATCTTGCAGATCACCGGCCGGTAGGAGCGCCAAAGGCTCATGAACAGCTCCGTGTTGCCCTTCATGAACTGGTAGTCCTGCATGGGATCCCAGGGCATGTCCTGGGTGATGTTGCCGGTCCCGTTGGCCTCGGCGTAGTACGCAAGGTCGTAGCCGGCACAGAAGGCGCGGCCCGCACCGGCGAGCATGATCACATGCACGTCGCGGTCGCCATTGGCCCGGGCCACCGCGTCGGCGAGCTCCCGGGGGAGTTCATCGTCAATGGCGTTGAGCACGTCCGGGCGGTTCAGGGTGATGCGGGCGATGCGGCCGTCTTTTTCGTAGAGAACGCGGGGCATGGCTGATGAGGCTCCCTGTTGTCGATCATGTCGTAACCATGGCGGCGCTGGTTACGCGTGAATCCTCCATCAATATAACACCGTTATTTCAGATTTCCAGCTCTCGCGTTGCCCCGGATTCGTACAACGGGCGTGTAGGGCGGACCCGTACGGCGGAGCGTCGACTTGTAGGGCGGACCTTCAGGTCCGCCGTTTCCAGATATTCAAGCCAGGATGGCTCATCAAAGCCAGCTCGGCGGACCTGAAGGTCCGCCCTACGGTCCACCCTACGTCCTAGTACGTGCCCTCTATCGCCCCGGTCAGCTCCGCCGTTTTCTCCGGACGCGGTGCGGACCACTGGCGCAGTTCCTCGGCGGTCTCCTCCATCCAGCGCCGGGTGGCTTCAACCTGATTGAAGGTGTTGACGTGGAAGCCGGCCAGCCCGGGTGCCTGCGGTGTGTCGAAGGTGGGTGCCAGCGTCCGCACCAGATCGTCCGGCTGGTAGACGCTGCTGCCGAAAAGCCGGGACGCCAGGCCCCCCTGGCGGCGCAGCACCCGGGTGGAGGCGCCGAGGCCGATGCGCACCGCCAGGCCCAGAAGCCGGGTGCGATCGATCACCCCGGGCAGGCCCACGTACACCGGCAGATCCATGCCCAACTCGCGCTGCTGGCCCAGCCAGCCCAGGATGGCGTTGGCATCGAAACAGATCTGCGTGACGGCATAGTCGGCCAGGGCGCCCTTGGCCAGGAACGCCGCCTGCATCTCTTTCCCGGGGATGCTGGCGTGGGGTTCCGGGTACCCCGGCACGCCGATGCGTGGAGGGCGTCGTCCGCTGTCGTGAATGGCACGGAGCAGTTCCAGGCCGCCTCTGAACGGCCCCGCCGCCTCGGCGGCATCGCCGCCGACGATGAAGGCCTCCCGCAAGCCCGCCCCAGAGAGGCGATCGAGGATCTCGCGCAGCTCGCCATGATCACGGATCAGGCGCGCAGCCACATGGGGTACGGCATCGTAGCCCTCAGTGGCAAGGGTTTCGGCGGCGTCCAGCGTGGTCCCGATGCCGTGCTTGGGTGAGCAGGTCACCGTGATGGTCGCACCAGTGGGCAGCGTGCGCGCCTGCTCCATCATGCCGCTGATGGGAATGAGCTCGTAGCGCGGGCGGGCCACGGCGTCGCAGCCCCGCAGTGTGTCCTGGTGTGTTGCTGTTGCCGTCTGCCCCATGGTCGTACCCTCTGGCTATCCCGTTGCACCGAACCCGTGGAGGCCGGTTTGCACGGGCGAGAGTAGCCCCCGGCAGGCGCCGTGGAGGCTCTCCGGGCGACGGCGAGTTGCGTGTGCGCGCCAGCGGGGAGGCCGGAGTCGCCGCCGGGAAAGCGGAGGTCGTGCCTGCTGTCGCAGACGAGCAAGCCGGCGTCGCTGCCGGGCAGCGCCCCGTCGTCACGCTTCCACTACTGTAGGTTCGAGGAGTGGCCGGTTAAGGCCGCATCCACGGAGTGCAGACAGCAATCCCGGGAGGCAGCGATGGCGATGGTGAACAGTGAGTCGGTGCAACGCGATCCGGGGACCGGCGAGTGCATGCTGGACGGCATGGCGGTGTTGATGTTGCCGCGGGAGGAGATGGCCCGGTTGCAGGGCGCGGCCACCGGCGGCGTTGCCGAGGCCGCCTGGCAGTCGGCCGCCCGCCGGTCGGCGGCGGAGTGGTGCCGCCAGGAGGCCAGCCGGAGCCCGGCGGAGCCGGCGACCATCGTCGCACGCTACCTTGACAGCCTGTCCCGGCGTGGCTGGGGCCGTTTCGAGGTGATTTACTGCCGGCCGTCGGACTGCGGCGCCGCCGTGCGCGTCTACAATTCACCGTTCGCCGCCGCCGCGACCCGGCCGGAGCACAGTTGCCGGACCTTCGTGGCCTGGCTGGAAGGGGCCATGAACTGGGCTTGCGACGATCCCGATCTGGCCGCCATAGCCGAGGAGCGTCAGTGCGCCGCCGCGGGGGCGGAGGCGTGCGAATTCGTGGTGCGTCCGTCGGTGATCTGCGACGACGATTGAGGTGGGGCGCTTTGATCGGCAGCCGTTGGCGGTGCATCAAGATGCACCCTACGGGTGCCCCGGCCGGGAGCCGTGCCGGTTTTCGTAGGGTGCATCTTGATGCACCGTTGAACCGGCCGCGGCTCTGCAATGAATCGCGGCTGAAGCCGCTCCCACGGGGGCCTACGATCCCACGGAACCCCTGTGATTCCAGGCCGCGGCGGCCGGCCCAGCCCACGTAGGGCGGACCTTCAGGTCCGCCGATCAGACCTTGATGAGCCACCTTGGCTTGCATGTCTGGCAACGGCGGACCTGAAGGTCCGCCCTACGATCCGCCCTACCATTCGATGAGGTTCGCCCCGCGGTCCGCGCGACAGGCCGCTCTACGATTCCAGGCCGCGCCGTCCGGCCCAGTCGCGGGCGAACTGCCAGGCCACGCGGCCGCTGCGGGAGCCCCGCTCGAGGGCGAAGCGCAGGGCGTCTTCCCGCACGTCCTCCAGCGCGTCGCGGACGCCGAAGCGCTCCAGCCAGCTCTGCACGATGGTCAGGTAGGCATCCTGGTCGAAGGGGTGGAATGACACCCACAGACCAAAGCGCTCCGACAGCGAAATCTTCTCCTCCACCGCTTCGCCGTGGTGGATCTCGCCGTCCACGTTGCGCGCCTCCTCGTTCTCTGTCAGGTACTCCGGCATCAGGTGGCGGCGATTGGAAGTAGCGTAGATCAGGACGTTGTCCGGGGCCACGCTCACGGAGCCGTCCAGCATGGCCTTGAGGGCCTTGTAGCTGGGGTCGTCGGCCTCGAAGGAGAGGTCGTCGCAGAAGACGATGAACCGCTCCGGCCGGTGGCGGAGCAGTCCTGCCAGGTCGGGGAGGTCCACCAGATCGGCCTTGTCCATCTCCACCAGGCGCAGGCCGTCGCTGGCATGGGCGTGAAGCAGCGCCTTGATCAGGGAGGACTTGCCGGTTCCCCGGGAGCCCCAGAGCAGGGCGTTGTTGGCGGGCAGGCCGGCAACAAACTGGCGGGTGTTGCGCTCCAGCAGCGCCTTCTGCCGGTCCACATTGCGCAGTGCGTCCATGTCCACGGCATGGGGCTCGGCGACCGGGGCCAGGAAGCCCGCGCCCAACCGGCGGCGCCAGTGGAACGCAATCGCTGTCTCCCAGGCCGGTTCCGCCTGCGCCGGTGGCAGCAGGGGCTCCACCCGGTCCAGCAGGCGTTCGGCACGCTGCAGGAGTCGGTCCAGCTGGCTCATGTCACCAGTCCAGGTCGTCGGGGATCGGGAACTCCTCGTAGAGCGCGTCATCCTCGTCACTCTGCGCCGCGGTGACCAGCGCCACGAACAGCGATGGCTCCCTCTCCTGCAGGCGCGGCACCACGTCCGCCGGCACCACGTGGAAGCGGCCCTTGCGCTCGACGATGCCCAGTGCGCCGGCACTGAGCTTTTTCTGCTGCTCCTTGGTGACCTCGATCTTGCGCACCTTGCCGTCCTTGGTGAAATGGAACGCAATGGTGCCGTCGCGGGTGGACACGGCATGGTCGCGCAGCAGGTCTTCCACCTGCGCGGCGGCGGACTTCTTCTGCTTGTCCGCCTCCCGCTGCTGGTTCAGCGCGCGGTCCCGTTCGGCCTTTTCCTGGCGGGCGCGCACGACCTCCTGTTGGCGCTCTGCCGCCTGCGGATCGGCCTGGCCCTTCCTGCCCTTGGCCTTGTGCTGCTTGCGCTGGGCGCGCTTTTCCTTGTCCGCCTGCTTGGCCTTTTTCTCGTCCGCCAGCCCCGTTTTCAGGAGCTGGTCGCGCAGGGAGTTGCTCATTACCCGGTCCCGTGTTTTCGCAGTTGAATTGCCATGATAGTGAACCTTTCAGCAAGGATTGTCAGGCCTCCGGAGCCTTCTCCTTGCCCCCGCCACGGCCGCTGCCGCCGCGGTTGATCTTCAGGCCCACCTTGGTGATGCGGCCACCCTCCATGTCGCGGACCACGAACTCCATGTTGTTGAGCTTGACCCGGTCGCCCACCACGGCGCGCTGCTTGAACAGCCGCAGCAGGTACTGTCCGAGGGTCTCCTGCGCGTGCGTCTGGTCCGGAATGGTGACGCCGTAGGCACTGGACAGCGCCGCCAGGGGCGTGTCGCCGTTGAGCACGAAGTCGCCGAAGAAGGCGTGCTCTTCCAGACGCGCCGGCCCGTGGGGCGCCACCAGGACGCGGTCCACCGAGGGCAGGGATTCGGGGGGTGCCAGCACGTACAGGTAATCCTCCGCGCGCAGGATTTCGTCGTGGAACTCCGGCATCAGCCGGCCGCCGCGAATCAGCGCCACCACCTGGCTGTCCTGGGGCATCCGCAGCCGCCGTACCAGCTTGTACAGGGCCGGACTGTCCGAGGTGAGATGGTAGCCCACCAGCTCGTACTCCGGCTGCCCCGGCAGGTCCAGCTCCAGCCGGTGCACCACCCGCGAGCGCGGTGGCACGTCCAGTTCCATCCAGCGGGCAATGGGCGCCACCGTCCACCCCTGCAGCACCAGGGACAGCAGCACCACGAAGAAGGCGATGTTGAAGTAGGCGCCGGCATCCTCGACGCCGGCGATGAACGGGAATAGACCAAGCAGGATGGGCACCGCACCCCGCAGACCCACCCAGCCGATGAATGCCTGCTCCTTCAGCGGGAAGCGGAACGGCAGCAGCGAGATGAACACCGCCACCGGTCGTGCCACCAGCAGCAGCACCGCAAAGACAACCAGCGCCTGGGGGGCGACGTCGATGAGGTGCGACGGGGTGATCAGCAGCCCCAGCATCAGGAACATGATGATCTGTGCCAGCCACGCCATGCCGTCGTGGAAGCGGCGGATGTTCTGGGAACTCTGGATGCGCCGATTGCCGAGGACAATGCCTGCCAGGTACACGGCGAGAAAGCCGCTGCCGCCGAGCACCGACGACAGGCCGAACACCACCAGCGCCCCGGAGATGGCCAGCAGCGGGTACAGGCCGGGGGTCAGCGGTACCCGGTTGACACCGTAGGCCAGCGCGAAGCCACCGGCCAGGCCGATGGCGGCACCCAGGCCCATCTGCTGGGCGAACTCCAGGGCCAGGCCCAGGCCGATGCTCTCATGCTGGCCGAGGATCAGCTCGATGAAGGCCACCGTGAGGAAGATGGCCATGGGGTCGTTGCTGCCGGATTCGATCTCCAGCGTCGCGCCGATGCGCTCCTTGAGTTCCAGCCCGTGGGCGTGGAGCAGGTAGAACACCGCCGCGGCGTCCGTGGAGCCGACGATGGCGCCGATGAGCAGTGCCACCAGCAGCGGCAGCTCGAACACCCACGCCGTGATCAGCCCGGTGATGGTCACGGTCAGCACCACGCCCACCGTGGCCAGCACCACGGCGGGGCGCAGACCGACCCGGAAGCTGGCGACCCGGGTGCGCAGACCGCCGTCGAACAGGATCACGGCCAGCGCCAGGCTGCCAATCAGGTGGGCTGTCTGGAAGTCGTCGAACACCAGCCCGCCCGGGCCTTCCTCGCCCATGAGCATGCCGATGATCAGGAACACCAGCAGCAGTGGTGCACCGATACGACTGGAGATCACGCTCGCCAGGATGCTGGCAATAAACAGCAGCCCGCCGAAGAGGATGATCTGGTGGGTAAGGTCCAAGCGCGTCCCCCGAATGCCCGCGTCGAAACATGTGTCAGCCCCGCATTATACAGACGAAGCAAGAGGCGTGCCGCGAGGCCGGGCTAACACAGAAACGCCCGCCGAAGGGCGGGCGTTGGCGGGACATAGTCCGGCTGACAGTCAGTTGCTGGTGGCGCGCTGCTTCTTCGCCGAGCCGCTGCTGCTGCTCGCGTTGCTGGCCGGGTCGTCCGTGGTGGTGCGGGTGGCCACGTTGGTGGCCTGGTCAGTGACTTCCTTGGCTGCCTGCTTCGCCTGCTCGCTGGCAGTGGTCACGCTCTTCTGGGTGAGCTTCTGCATATCTTCGGCGAAGCCGCGGTTGATCTTCACCAGCTGATTGATGTCGGTGGTGAGCTGCTCACCCAGCGACTTGGTGACCTCGGTCTGCTTGCTGACGTAGGCCTGCAGGCTCTGGGGATCCTTGATCTCCGCCATGGCGCGCAGGGTGCCGAGGCTCAGCTCGGAGTAGTGCTTCATGGCTTCCATCTGGAAATCGGCGACCTTGGCGAAGTGATCCAGCACCTTGCCCTGGGCCTCGCGGACGGGATTCAGTGCCTGTGCCATCTGGCTGCTGGTCTTCTCGAACATCTCTGTGTACATGGTCCATCTCCTCGCGTCTGGGTGAAAGAGTCCTTCTCTTTCTGCGCTGCAGCATAGTTCAATAACAGCGTCTCCGCAAGGGAATAAAAATGTTGTATCTCAATTACTTGGAATTTTGGTCGGGCAGTGCTGGAGGTGACGCTGTTACCGGCTCCGGGAGCCCATCACCGCCCGGCGTCCGTCCGGGAGGGGGCGCTGGGATCAGACGGAGGGCACTGTCAGTGCGGCCACGCCGGTGAGCAGGCTGACCACGACGATGGCGGTCAGCAGCATGCGCAGCCACCCGAACCAGGGGGCGAGGGCCAGGCGCCAGTCCAGCGCCATCTGCCCGACAAAGCCGGCGGCCAGCAGGGCCAGCCCGGGGATCGCCGGCAGCAGGACCGCGACCCAGCCCAGCAGCGACGGCACCACGCTGATGGCAAACATGCGTCCATCGCCCTGCGGGTCGCGCAGCGCCAGCCCCCAGTGGATGCCACCAAGAAAGGAGAGGATGACGGCGCCGTAACCGGTGAGTGCGGCGAGTGCCAGCGCGTGGTTGCCGTCGCTCTGCCACCAGAGCAGCATGGCCAGGGCAACGAACGGCAGTGCACCGGCCAGGCCGAGACCGGTGGCAATTCGCCGGGTGCGGGAGTCCAGATGGTCGCCGGCGCGTTCGCTCAACGTCATTCCCGGCGGCTGGCGGCCATGGTCAGCGAGACGGAATCGGCGAAGCGCAGCGCGTGGGGCTTGTCCACTTCCACCTGGACGCTGTCCACGGCCTGGTGTCCGAGCACCAGCTTGATGACGTCATGTACCAGTTTCTCCAGCAGCAGGAAGCGGTTGTC
Organism: Aquisalimonas sp. 2447; assembly: GCF_012044895.1. Classification (NCBI taxonomy): domain Bacteria; kingdom Pseudomonadati; phylum Pseudomonadota; class Gammaproteobacteria; order Chromatiales; family Ectothiorhodospiraceae; genus Aquisalimonas; species Aquisalimonas sp. 2447. The sequence goes on along the minus strand of NZ_CP050695.1, from coordinate 3,306,494 downwards.
CTCCACCAGCTCGATCACCTGTTTGGTGATGGTACGGTAGTTCAGCGCGTCGTCCGGGGAATCGGAGGCGGCCGCGCGCAGGGCGTCGTAATCGATGGTGATGTTGATCACCACGTCCTGGCGTTTCTGCTGCTCTTCCTCGTTCAGCCCCACGAAGGTGCGCAGGCGCAGGTTCTTGATGCGGATGCGCGAACTCTCGACCCGGGCCGGACCCGGCTCCAGCACCTCTTCGGCCACACTCATGGCTTCTCCTAGCTCTTGATGAGCTGCAGGAACTCGTTGCGGGTGGATTGCGATTCCCGGAACGTGCCCAGCATCACCGAGGTGGTCATGCTGGAGTTCTGCTTGCCGACGCCGCGCATCATCATGCACATGTGGCGGGCGTTCAGGTTCACGGCCACGCCCTTGGCGTTGGTCACGCTCATGACGGCGTCGGCGATCTCCTTGGTCATGTTCTCCTGGATCTGGAAGCGCCGGGCGAACATGTCGATGATGCGGGCGATCTTGGACAGGCCGATGACCTTGCCATCGGGAATGTAGGCCACATTGGCGCTGCCGATGAACGGCAGCAGGTGGTGCTCGCACAGCGAGTAGAACTCGATGTCCCGGACGATGACCATCTCGTCGTTGTCCGACGGGAAGATGGCGCCGTTGACCAGTTCTTCCAGGTTCTGGTTGTAGCCCTCGGTGAGGTAGGCGAAAGCCTGGGCGGCCCGCGCCGGGGTCTTCTGCAGACCGTCCCGCGAGACATCCTCGCCCACGGCGCGGATGATGCGGTCAAAGGAATCGGTCATGTCGTCGAGATTCATGGGGTTCTCCGGCCCGTCCGCTGCGTCGGGAATCTTGTACAACAAATGTATAGTTTATGTAAACCAAAAACTACACCGGAAGGTCCAGCCGCTGCAGTCCCAGTTCATCCAGAGGGCAGGGGCGCTCCACGTGGTACCCCTGTACGTAGTCCAGCCCCAGTTCCCGGGCCTGCTGATAGACGTCCTCTGTCTCCACGAATTCCGCCACGGTGAGTTTGCCCAGGTGGTGGGCCAGATCGTGGACCGATTGCACCACGTTGCGATCCGCCGCATTGCGGTCCATGTCGCGAATGAACGCGCCATCGATCTTGAGGATGTCGGCAGGCAGATTCTTCAGATCCGTATAGGATGACAGCCCGCCGCCGAAATCGTCCAGCGCGAAGCGGCAGCCCAGATCCTTCAGCGCCAGCAGCAGGTCCGCGGTCAGCCCGAGGTTGGCTGTGGCCGCCGTCTCGGTGAGCTCGAAACAGATCTTGCTGGCCTGCACCCGGTGGGTCTGCAGCGTTTGCCGCAACCACTGGGCAAAGTCCACGTCCGCCAGGGTCTGGGCGGAGAGGTTGATGCACAGCGCGTCCACCTCGTCCAGCCGTCCGGGGTTGGCGGCGCACCAGGCAAAGGTCTCGCGGATGACCCAGCGATCCACCGCCGGCATGCGGCCGAAGCGCTCAGCGGCGGGGATGAATTCCTGTGGCCGGATGGTGTTCTGCGGGTCGCCGGCACTGGCGATGAGCACCTCGTAGAGGGGCGCGCGGCCCCGGGTCAGCGGCTCGATGCGCTGGCAGGAAAGCTCCAGGCGTTGCGACTCCAGCGCCCGGTCCACGCGGGCAACCTGCTCGACATTGCTGCGCAGGTCGGCTGCTTCCAGATCCTGCGCGTCGGTGACGTGGCAGCGGTTGCCACCCTGCTCACGGGCGGTGGTGCAGGCGTTCTCCAGATCCCGCAGCACGTCGCTGACGCCGTGGGTCTCCGGCGAGAAGGTGAGCACGCCGACGCTGACACTCAGGCTGGTGCCGTGGCCGTCCACCTGCGGCCGCCAGTCGCGGATGGCATGCCGTTGCTCCTCGGCGAAGGCCTCGCCGGCCTCGCCCTCGACCCCGCGCATGAGCACGGCGAATTCGTCTCCCCCCGTGCGTGCCACCACGCCCTGCGCAGGCAGGGCGTCCTGGAGTCGCTGACCAAGCTGGCGCAGTATTTCGTCGCCACCGCGGTGTCCCAGGGTATTGTTGACCAGTTTGAAGTCGTCCAGGGAGAAAAGGCAGGCGGTGGCGTGGTTCACCTTGCGGCCCCGGGCGTGCTCCAGCACGTGGCGGATGCGCCGTTCGAAGGTGCGCCGGTTCAGCAGCCCGGTGAGATCATCGTGGGTCGCCTGGTGCACGAGCTGGCGGTTGAGCCCTTCCAGCATCTCCTGCCAGCGTCGCTCGGTGGCGGGCAGGTCCAGGTTGCTGGCGGTGGTGGCACGCCCCTCGCCGAACGCATGGGCCAGCGCCTCGAGGCCGAGATCCTCGGCTTTGCGGCCGCCTTCGTCGACGAACACGAAGCGGGATCGGCGGCGATCCGTCCACGCCAGCCGCCGCGGCTTGGGCAGGCCCTGCTCGTCACGGAAAATCACCCAGGCCCCCGGGGTGAGGAGCTTTGCCTGCCCCAGCCATTCGTCCGGAAGATCGGGGACTTCGGGATGCTGTTGCGGGGTCAGCGGTTCGGACTGCGGCGGCACGCTGTCGCGTCCATCGCCGGTGACCCAGTACGCCAGCCCGTCCACGGCGTGGCCGCTGTCCCGGGAGGGACGGCCGAGGCGGTCCAGGTGGTGGCGCAGGTATTCCAGCAGCCGCTGTGGCTGTTTCATGCCGTGGCGTCTGCCATCCTGACCGCCCAGGGCGCGAACCAGCAGGTCCACGGCGCGCAGGCCGCGTTCCCAGGTGTCGCCCTCCTTGCCATCGCGCAGGTAGGTCAGCACCAGGTGGTGCTGCCAGCCGCTGTCCAGGAGGTTCTGCACGGGCTCCGGAATCCGGCTGCCGCCGAGCTGCGCCGCGAGGTTGTCCTGGACCTGGCGGCGCGCCTCATCCAGGCGCTCCGAGCCCTCATAGCGTTCCCGCAGCCTCTCGACGTTGGCGCTGACCCGTCGCTGCGGGTTGTCAGTGAGTTTGGCCAGGGAATCACAGGCTTCCACCAGGGTGTCGGGCTCGTCGGCGTCCCGGTTCACCGTGGCCAGGATCTCGTCGATGGCCCCGCGCATGGCTTGCCGTTGGCTCTCGTCCAGCGAGCCCAGAATGTCAGCGGCCCGGTCCAGCTGGTCGATGAGTCGGTGCAGGCCGTGATCCCGCCGCGAGAGGAAGCTGCCGTCGTTGAGTTCCAGGCGCAGCGCCGCAGGTGCCAGGGCATTGACCCAGGTGCGCAGCTGGTCCGCCTGATCGCCGGTTCGCTGAACGCCGGTGATCCAGGTCTCCAGCAGGTCCACGGACTCGGCGGTGGCGGCGTCCAGGGCCGGCGCGCCGGCCTCCCGTAGCCGGCTTTCCACCTGTTCGCGCATGCCTGCCTGGTCGGCAGCCGGTGGCTGGATGGTCGCCGCTGCCTCGATCATGGCCTCCCGACTCGGTGCCGGGCCCGCGGCCCGGGGGGCGGACGCCTCGGTCTCCGCTCCCGGGCTCGCGTCCATACCGGAACCCTTGCTCCGCTGGCGCTGGAACAGCGAGCGCACACTGTCCATCAGCGAGCCGAAACCGGCACCGCCGGGGCGGTCCTGCGTGGTGGCGGCCGTGGCTGCATTGCCGTCGCTCTGCTCGCTTCGGGCGTCACCCGTTCGCTGTTCTTCGCTGCGGACGTTGGTGATGGTGTGGCGCTCCTCCTCCAGGTCCGGGAGCACGTTCCGCTCCCGCAGCCGGGTGTTGAGCGTGTCGTAGAGCACCCCGCTCTGCTGCAGCACGGTCTTGCCGAACGCCTGATAGACCACCTTGCGCGTCTGCAGCGTGAGCTTCAGAGAGTCCATGCGGCGACTGACGAAGTAGCAGAGGGCGGCCGGGGAAACCGGGTTCCGTTCTTCCTCGATGCGCACCCCCGCCGCCCGGGAAAGGCGCCGGTGCAGGAACCGGAGGCGCGCCCTGCTGCGGCTCTCGGCACGGGTGATCAGCTCCGAGCGCGCCAGCCAGTCCTCGAAGTCGGCGTCGTCCACCAGTGCCAGTTGCCCCTGCTGGCTGTCGTTTCCCGGAATGGCGAACTGGCCGAGCTCCCTCCAGGCGGCTTCTGCGTCGGCGAGAAAGGCACTGCGCAGCTCCTGGGAACGGGACTGAAGTCGCTTGCGGGCGTTGAAGAAGTCCGATTGCTCGGCGGGCGTGGTCGCCTTGTCGGAGGCCGTCAGCAACCGGGCTTCCGCCTGGGTAATGAAGGTGTCCAGGCTGTGGCCCAGGTAGTCCTGGATCAGCGGCAGGCACTCCCCGAGGATGCGCCGGAACTCCTCGCGTTCCCGGTTGCCCAGGGGGGCTGGCTCGTTGGCTGCATCGTCATCGCCGGCGCTGACCTGGCCGGCGCTGACCGCCATCAGCCCGGTGACCATTGCCGGAGCCGGCTGGTGGAAGCTCAGGCCCAGTCCCGTGGCGGTGACATGGGCGGCGCGGGCGCGCACGCGCTGGTCGCGACCGTTGAAGGGGTCGCGCATGTGCAGGATGACCGTTTTTCCGGGGTTGATGATCTGCTTCAGGCTCGCTGCGGCGGTGCGGCTCGCCGCGACCAGGAACAGGCCGCCCTCGCAGAAATCGCGGATCTCCATGGCCAGGGCCGCGCCGGCGGGGTCACGCACTTCCGCGTCCCACCGCACCTCGTGCCGTGTGAACGCCCGCTTTTCCGCACCCATGTCACCTCCGCTTGGCAGCCCTGTCGGCCTCCTTCCCACTACCGGGCTGCAACCGCTCCTGCCTGTCCCGCCGCCCGCCGCCGTTCAGGCAGCAGCCCCGCATCTACGTTGCTGAGCCAGAGTATATAGGACGTGAACCGGTTGTTCAGTGCCAGTGGTGGTCACCGCGAGGCCCGTGTGCGTGCGGCGGCACGCTCCAGCAGTAGTACAATCCCGGGTTGTTCCACGTGCGGGGGCGCCAATGATGCAGCATGGGCAGGAGGATCGCTGGCAGTTCTGGATCGATCGGGGCGGCACGTTCACCGACGTGATCGGCCGCAGGCCGGACGGCGCCATGGTCATGCACAAGGTGCTCTCCGAGCACCCGGAGCGCTACCGGGACGCGGCGCTGCAGGGCATCCGCGACCTCCTGGGATTGCAACCGGACGACCCCGTGCCGGCGCAGCGGCTGGAATCGGTGAAAATGGGCACCACCGTGGCCACCAACGCCCTGCTGGAGCGCAAGGGTGAGCCCACCGTGCTGGTTACCACCCAGGGGTTTGCCGACGCCCTGCGTATCGGTTACCAGAGCCGTCCGGATATCTTCGCCCTGGACATTCGCCTGCCCGAACAGCTTTACCGGCGGGTCGTGGAAGTCGACGAGCGCACGGCCGCCGACGGTACAGTGCTTGCCGCACCGGATCCGGAGCAGGTGCGTGCCGCCCTGGATGAGGCGCGACAGGCCGGCTGCACGGCCTGTGCCATCGCCTTCATGCACGGGTACCGGTACACCGCCCACGAGGAACAGGTGGCCGCGATTGCGCGGGAGGCGGGGTTCGAGCAGGTCAGCGTCTCCCACCGGGTGAGCCCGCTCATGCGCCTGGTGGGGCGGGGCGACACCACGGTGGTGGACGCCTACCTCTCGCCCATCCTCAAGCGCTACGCCGAACAGGTGGCGGCAGAGCTGGGCGACACGCGCCTGATGTTCATGAAAAGCGACGGCGGGCTCACCGACGCGCGCTGGTTCGAGGGCAAGGATGCCATTCTCTCGGGCCCCGCCGGGGGCATTGTCGGCTGCGTGCGCACCGCGCGCATGGCGGGTTTCGAGCAGGTCATCGGCTTCGACATGGGCGGCACGTCCACGGATGTGGCCCATTACAACGGCGAGTTCGAGCGCAGTTTCGAGACCGTCATCGGCGGCGTGCGCATGCGCGTGCCCATGATGCGCATCCACACCGTCGCCGCCGGTGGCGGCTCGCGCCTCGGGTTCGACGGCAGCCGCTATCGTGTCGGCCCGGAGTCCGCCGGGGCGGACCCGGGGCCGGCCTGTTACCGCCGTGGCGGGCCGCTCACGGTCACCGACTGCAACGTCATGCTCGGGCGGCTGCAGCCGGCGTTCTTCCCGCGGGTGTTCGGTCCGGACGGTGACGAGCCGCTGGATGCCGAGGTCACCCGCGAGGCCTTCCGCGAGCTCACCGAGCGCATCCACCGCGAGACCGGCGATCGCCGCAGCCCGGAGGAGGTGGCCGAGGGCTACCTGCGCATTGCCGTGGAGAACATGGCCAATGCCATCAAGCAGATCTCCGTGCAGCGTGGCCACGACGTCACCGGCTACACCCTGAACTGCTTCGGCGGCGCCGGCGGCCAGCACGCCTGCCGGGTCGCCGAGGCCCTGGGTATGGCGCGGGTGCTGATCCACCCGTTCGCCGGGGTGCTGTCCGCCTACGGTATGGGCCTGGCGGATCTCACCACAATGCGGGAGCTGGCGGTGGACGAGCCGCTGCAGGCCGACACCCTGGAGCGGCTGGCGCCGCGCCTGGAACAGGCCGAGCAGGAGGGCCGGGAAGAGCTGCTGGCCCAGGGCGCGCCGGCCGGCGGGCTCCACGCCGTGCACAAGCTGCAGCTCCGCTACGAGGGCACCGATACCGCCCTGCTGGTAGACCACGGCAATGCCGAGGAGGTGCGGGCGGATTTCGAAACCATGCACCGCATCCGCTTCGGCTTCACCATGCCGGACAAACGGGTGATGATCGCCGCCGCGGTGATCGAGGTCATCGGCGGCGATGGCGCGCTCAGCAGTGAGCCGGAGCGGTCGCCCCGTGCTGCGGGAGAGCGCCTGGATACCCTGGGGCACGTGGAGGCGTGGATGGAGGGTGCCCGGCGCACCGTGCCCGTCTACGACCGGGAGACCCTCGCCCCCGGCGATCGCATTGACGGCCCGGCCATCATCCGCGATCCGGTGTCCACCATTGTGGTGGAGCCGCGCTGGTCGTTGCGGGTGAACCCGTACGGCCACTTGCTGCTGGACCGCGATGCTGCCACGGCGGCACCCGGCGTCGGCACCGAAGCCGATCCGGTGATGCTGGAGGTGTTCAACAACCTGTTCATGAACGTCGCCGAGCAGATGGGCGTCACACTCGAGAACACCGCCCAGTCCGCCAACATCAAGGAGCGGCTGGACTTCTCCTGCGCCGTGTTCGACGCCGACGGCGGTCTGGTGGCCAATGCCCCCCACGTGCCGGTGCACCTGGGTTCCATGGGCGAGAGCGTGCGCGCCATCATCGCCGCCCGGCAGGGGACCATGCAGCCCGGCGACGTGTTCATGCTGAATGACCCGTACCAGGGCGGCACGCACCTGCCGGACATCACCGTGGTCACGCCGGTGTTCGACGACGCCGGCCGGGAGATCATCTTCTACGTCGCCAGCCGCGCGCACCATGCCGATGTGGGCGGTCTCACGCCCGGCTCCATGCCGCCCCACAGCCGGCACATCGACGACGAGGGCGTGCTGATCACCAACGTGCAGGTGCTCGACGCCGGCGAACTGCAGGAGCAGGCCCTGCGGGATCTGTTCGCCAGCGGTCCGCACCCCGCCCGCAATATCGAGCAGAACCTCAGCGATCTGCGCGCGCAGATCGCCGCCAACAACCGCGGCGCCAATGAACTCCGGGGGCTGGTTACCCAGTACGGCCTGGACGTGGTGCACGCCTACATGGCCCACGTCCAGGCCAACGCCGCCGAGCAGGTGCGCCGGGTGCTGGACGTGCTCGCTGACGGCACCTGGGAGAAGCGCCTGGACAGCGGCGCCGTGGTGCGGGTGACCATCCGCGTGGACCGCGACAGCCGCTCGGCGGTGGTGGATTTCACCGGCTCCAGCCCCCAGCAGGACAGCAACTTCAACGCGCCCCGCGCCGTGACCCGGGCGGCGGTGCTGTACGTGCTGCGGACCCTGGTCCAGGACACCATTCCGCTGAACGACGGCTGCCTGGCGCCCATCGAGCTGGTGATTCCGGACGGCTCCATGCTCAGCCCGCGCCACCCGGCCGCCGTGGTGGCCGGCAACGTGGAGGTGAGCCAGGTGGTCACCGACGCGTTGTATGCGGCCCTGGGGGTGATGGCCAACAGCCAGGGCACCATGAACAACGTCACCTTCGGCAACGATGCCCATCAGCACTACGAGACCCTGTGCGGCGGCGCCGGCGCCGGCGCCGGTGACGGTTTCCACGGCGCCAGTGCCGTGCACGTGCACATGACCAACAGCCGGCTCACCGATCCGGAGGTGCTGGAGACGCGCTTCCCGGTGCGGCTTGACGGCTTCGCCGTGCGCCACGGGGCCGGTGGCGACGGCCAGTGGCGCGGCGGCGACGGCGTCGAGCGCCGCCTGCGCTTCCTTGAGCCCATGACCGTGGCGGTGCTGGCCAACAGCCGCAGGGAAGCACCGGCGGGCATTCAAGGCGGCGGTGACGGCGCCTGCGGCGAGCAGTTCGTGGAGCGCGCCAGCGGCGGGCGCGAGGAGCTGGGCGGCACCGACCGGGCCGAGATGGACACCGACGACGTGTTCGTGATCCGCACCCCCGGCGGCGGCGGCTACGGCACCCCGTAGGAGCGGCGCCAGCCGCGGTCAGGCCTTAGAGGGCCGTAGGGCGGACCTTCAGGTCCGCCGAACCAAGACATGCAAGCCGAGGCGGCCTATCGAAGTTCGCTCGGCGGACCTGAAGGTCCGCCCTACGGCCTACAGCCCGGCTCCGGATTCCGTGGGAGCGTCGTGCGTCGCGAAGCCCGTGTAGGGTGGACCTTCAGGTCCACCATTGCAGGCGTCGATCCGGCCGCCCTGGCGTGCAGGCCCGGGGAAGGCGGACGTGGACGTCCGGCCTACGGCCCCTGCCGGATCGCCTGGTACGCCTCCAGCGCCTGCTGCCGCGAGACCTTCAGGTCAACGATCGGCTCCGGGTAGTCGTGCCCGAGGCGAATCCCGGCGCGGTTGAGCTCCCCCGCCGGCGCCTGCCAGGGCGCGTGAATGTGCTTCGCCGGCAGCCCTGCCAGCTCCGGCACCCAGCGCCGCACGTAGTCACCCTCGGGATCGAAGCGTTCCCCCTGGCGTACCGGATTGAAGATGCGGAAATACGGCGCGGCGTCGGCGCCGCAGCCCTGGATCCACTGCCAGCCCATACCGTTGCTGGCGAGGTCGGCGTCCACCAGCGTGTCCCAGAACCACGCCTCGCCCCGCTGCCAGGGAATGCGCAGGTTCTTGGTCAGCAGTGACCCCACCACCATGCGCAGGCGGTTGTGCATCCAGCCGGTGGCCCAGAGCTCGCGCATGCCGGCGTCGACAATGGGAATCCCGGTGCGCCCTGTCTGCCAGGCCAGTAGTGGTTCGTCCGGCTGTTCGCGCCACGGGAAGGCGCGGAAGCGCGTGTCCAGGGGATCCTCGGGCATGTCCGGGTAATGGAACAGCAGGTGATGGGCGAACTCCCGCCAGCCGATTTCGCTGAGAAAACTTTCGGCATCGTCCGTGGGGGCGCTGCCGTCGCCAAGGCGCTCCTCCACGGCGGCGTAGATTTGCCGCGGGCTGATATCACCGGCATGCAGGTGCGGCGACAGCCCCGAGGTGCCGTCCACGGCCGGCCAATCCCGGTTGGTGTCGTAACCGTGCAGGCGCTGATCGAGGAAACGGGACAGCCGGTCCATTGCCCCCTGTTCTCCCGGCTGCCAGTAGTCGTAAAAGCCGCGGTCCCAGGCGATGGATGGCAGCAGGTTCAGGGCGTCGATACTCTCGCCGGCGGGGATCTCGGCGGGCGCCGACATGGCGGGCACTGGCTGCGGCCGGGGTGCGCCAGTCCGGCGCAGGGCACGCCAGAAGGGCGTGAACGCCTTGTAATGACCGCCGTCCTGCTTGCGGATCTCCCAGGGCTCGAAGAGCAGGGCGCCGTTGTGGCTGGTCACGTCCACGTCATCGTCGCGCAGAGCCTGCTTGATGTGCCGGTCCCGGGCGATGGCGGCGGGCTCGTAGAGGCGATTCCAGGCCACGTGCCGCGCGCCGGTGAGCCGGATCAGGTCGCGCAGGGTGGTCAGGCTGTCGTCGGTGCGCAGCACCAGCAGTGGCAGGTTGTGGGCGGCCAGTGCGTCCCGCAGGTTGGCGAGGCTGTGGTGGAGCCACCAGCGGCTGGCCGCTCCGGGTGCCCAGCTGCCCTCTTCGGCGGGGGCGTGGAGGTAGACCGGGAGCACCGGGCCGGCGGTTGCGGCGGCGATCAGTGCCGGGTTGTCGGCGAGACGCAGGTCACGCCGGAACCACATGATCGCCCCGCTCATGCGGTGGCATGTCCGGGGGTACTGTAGTGGCTGTTCAGTGCACCGATAATCTCGCGGCTGTCACCGGTGACGCTGGTGGCCGTCGAGTCGGCGTCCAGGGCCTGGCCGTCGCCGGCGACGAACACAGGCACGTCAAGTGCGTCGGGAATCGCCAGGTTGTCGTCGCTACTGCTCCAGAGCAGCAGCGCTTCCGCGCCGCTGTCCTGCAGTGCGCTGGTCAGGGAGTTACCGGCGACGCCACAGAGCACCAGGGGGCGGTAGCCCTGGTCCATGGCCTCCAGGGCCAGCAGCATGAGGGCGACGTCGTCATGGCACCCCCAGGGTGTTGCCAGCATCAGACGTGGGCCCGAGGCGCGCCGGACTCTGTGACGGAAGCGAACCCCCAGCACCGTGCGCAACCAGGCACAGGTGAAGGCGCCGGTGGCGCTGCCGGAGCGGGCGGCGTGGCGCCGGTACAAGGGCTCCAGGAGGTGGTGCTGCACCTGACTCGCCGGGAACAGGGACAGTGCTTCTTCGTAGACGTCGTCCAGCGCCTGTTCGTCGAAGACGCTGATGGCGGTGTTCATCCGCTCCAGGTGGTTGCTCCAGACGTCCTGATGCGGTTCGGCGGCGGCTGTGGCGTCGGTCTGCACGCCGCCTTCGCCCTGCTCGAGCACCTGTCGGGCCTGGCTGATGGGAATGCCGCGCTCCATGAGCACGAGGATCTGCTTGATGCGGTCGATGTCCCGCTCGGTGTAGAGCCTGTGCCCCTTGGGCGTGCGTTGGGGGCGAATCAGCCCGTAGCGTCGTTCCCACGCTCGCAGCGTTACCGGGTTGACGCCGGTCATGGCCGAGATGGTGCGGATGGGATAGAGACCCTTGCTCAACTGTGTCACTCCTTGTGCGCGGGTGCCGCCGCGATCAACCTGTATAGTTATTGTATCAGTTCGTATTCCGTATGTTTGCGATTGCTTGCAATCAGTAACAGCGTTCCAGGGTCTGGAAGTGAAGGGTGTAGGGGCTACCCTCGCCGGGCGGCTGGTGTTCGTCCTGGATGCTGGTCCACTGTTCGGCGTCAATGTCGGGGAAGAAGGTGTCGCCGTCAATACCGGCGTGGACCCAGGTCAGGTAGAGGCGGTCCGCTCTGGGCAGGAACAGTCGGTAGATCTCGGCGCCGCCGATGATCATGATCTCGTCGGCGTCGCCGGCCGCCGCCAGTGCGTCTTCGGCGCTGCCGACGATCTCGCAGCCTGGTGCCTGGAACCCGGGTTGGCGGGTCATGACGATGTTCTGCCGCTCGGGCAGGGGGCGGCCGATGGACAGGTAGTTCTTCCGGCCCATGACGATCGGCTTGCCGCGGGTGGTGCGCTTGAAGTGGCGCAGGTCGTCGGGAATGCGCCAGGGAAGGTCGTTGTCGCGGCCGATGACGTGGTCGGGGGTGAGGGCGGCGATGAGTGAGATCATGGTGAATATCCGCTCAGCTGTGTGCGTGGGTCGGCCTCAACAAGGGGCACGGTGTCGATCGGGTGCGCCGGTCATGGACCGTCTCCAGCCATGGATGGCTGGAGTCGAGCCTACATGGACGTACTTGCGGCGTGTCCATGACCGGCGTACCCGATCGACACCCGGTGAAGGATGCCGAAGTGTCTTTTCAGGGCACGAATCCGGACGCGCGTCTAGATAAACAACGGGGCTGTGTGCCGTGCCCCCCTGGACCTCTCGGGCCTGCAAGTGGGTTTCGGGCGGGTAATCCGGTCACGGACACGCCGTGAATACGTCCATGTAGGCTCGACTGCGGCCGTCCTGGCCGCAGACGGTCCGTGACCGGATCACCCGCCCGAAACCTGTGCCTGTTCTCCGATGCCGTCACCTTCGATCCGGGTCTTGTGCCGGCGATCACACCGCCACCGGCGCCTTGATGTGCGGCTCCGGGTCGTAGCCCTCCAGCGTGAAATCATCAAAGGTGAACGCGAACAGATCGTCCACCGCCGGGTTCAGGTGCATGGTGGGCAGCGGGTGCGGCGTGCGCTGCAGTTGCCTGTCCGCCTGCTCCAGGTGATTCAGGTACAGGTGCGCGTCGCCCAGGGTGTGGATGAACTCGCCGGGGCGCAGGCCGGTGACCTGGGCGATCATCAGGGTCAGCAGTGCGTAGGAGGCGATGTTGAACGGTACCCCCAGGAAGATGTCCGCGCTGCGCTGGTAGAGCTGACAGCTCAGGCGGCCGTCGGCGACGTAGAACTGGAACAGGGCATGGCAGGGCGGCAGGGCCATGTCGTCCACTTCCGCGGGGTTCCAGGCGGTCACCATGAGTCGCCGGGAGTCCGGGTTGCGGCGGATCTGCTCCAGCAGGCGGCTGATCTGGTCGATGCGCTCGCCGTCGGGCGTGGGCCAGGAGCGCCACTGTACGCCGTAGACCGGGCCCAGGTCGCCGTTCTCGTCCGCCCACTCATCCCAGATGCTCACGCCGTGGCGCTTGAGATAGGCGATGTTGCTGTCACCGCTGAGGAACCACAGGAGCTCGTGGATCACCGATTTCAGGTGGATTTTCTTGGTGGTCACCAGCGGGAAGCCATCAGTCAGGTCGAAGCGCATCTGGTGGCCGAACACGGACAGGGTGCCGGTGCCTGTGCGGTCGTCCTTGCGGTGGCCGTGGTCGCGGACATGGCGCATGAGGTCGAGATACTGCCGCATGGCGCGCTCCGTTCAGTTGGCCGCCGGGCGGCGGTAGGCCAGGACCATCAGCGCGGCACCGAGCAGGATCATCGGTGTCGACAGGACCTGCCCCATGGTGAGCCAGTCGAAGGCCAGGTAGCCGAGTTGTTCATCAGGCAGACGCACGAACTCGACGATGAACCGGAAGCCGCCATAGAGCACCAGGAACAGCCCGGAGGCGGCCATGGTGGGGCGCGGCTTGCGGGTGAACAGCCACAGGGCGATGAACAGCACCACGCCTTCCAGCAGGAACTGGTAGAGCTGGCTGGGGTGGCGCGGGTCGGGGCCCATGGGCGGGTAGACCATGGCCCAGGGGGCCTCGCTCACCCGCCCCCAGAGTTCGCCGTTGATGAAGTTGCCGATACGCCCGGCGCCGAGGCCGATGGGCACCAGCGGTGCGGCGAAATCGGTCAGGCGGAAGAAGCCGCAGCCGGTGCGTTTGCCGAACAGCCACAGCGCCGCCAGCACGCCCAGGAAGCCGCCGTGGAAGCTCATGCCGCCTTCCCAGATGCGGATGATGGCCAGCGGGTCGACGGTGAGCAGGGCCGGTTCGTAGAAGATGACGTAGCCGATACGCCCGCCGAGGATGGCGCCGATGGCGCCGAAGACGAGGACGTCTTCCATCTGCTGCGGGCGGATGGGGCTGTCGTCGCGCGCGGCGCGCCAGCGTCCGAGAAGCCAGGCGGCGCCGAAGCCGATGAGGTACATCAGGCCATACCAGTGCAGGGCGATGGGCCCGAGCTGGATGGCGACCGGGTCGATGTCGGGGTAGGTCAACATGGGTGATGATCTTACCTGAGTGTCTTCAATGATCCAGCCATCTTGGCGTTTGCGCCGTTATCCGGGGCCGCCGGGTCGAGGAGTCCGGCTTCGTGCCGGCTTTCCGGGGTGGCTCCTATTCAGAGGTGTAGGGCGGACCTTCAGGTCCGCCGATCCGGCTTTGACAAGCCCCCTTGGACTGACCTCTCGGGAGACGGCGGACCTGAAGGTCCGCCCTACCTTTACTTCCTCACGGCGTACTCCACGCCGGCGCCACCCGCGTGAACAGCGCCTTCAGGTACCGGGTTTCCGGGATCGCCGGGTGTTCCGGGTGGTCCGGCGCCTGGCCGCCACGCTCCACCAGTTGCAGAGAACGGTCCACATGGCGGGCGGCGGCGACAGCCTCGCCCAGCAGTGCCTGGTCGTCCACGTGGGAGGAGCAGGAGGCGGTGATCAGGCTGCCGTTCTTCTCCAGCACCTGCAGTGCCAGCTGGTTGAGCCGGCGATAGCCGCCCAGGCCGGCCTTGAGGTCCTTCTTGCGCTTGACGAAGGCGGGCGGATCCAGAATGACCACGTCGAAACGGTGGCGTTCCTGCCGCAGGGCCTGGAGGACCTCGAAGGCGTCCCCCTCGATGGTGGTGACACGATCACTCAACCCGTTGTGGGCGGCGTTGGCGTCCAGGGAGTCCAGGGCCTGTTCGGAGCTGTCCACGGCGGTCACGGACTCCGCCCCCTGGGCCAGGGCCTGGAGGCCCCAGGCACCGGCGTAGCTGAACACGTCCAGGACCCGCAGGCCGCGCACGTAGGGGGCCAGGCGGGCACGGTTGGCGCGGTGATCGAAATACCAGCCCGTCTTCTGGCCGCTGAGTGCGGGCACCTGGAAGGTGAGGCCGTTCTCGCGGATTTCCAGGTGCTCCGGGCTGGCGTCGCCCAGCCACCGCGGCTCGTCCCGGGGCAGCCCTTCGAGTTCCCGCATGGCGCCGTCGGGGCGGACCAGAATATGCTCGGGCTCCACCACCCGCGACAGGGCCTGGAGGATGTTGTCCAGGTGCAGGTCCATGCCCGCGGTGTTGGGCTGGACCACGCAGGTGTCGCCGTAGCGGTCGATGACCAGCCCGGAGAGGCCGTCGCCGTCACCGTGGACCAGCCGGTAGTAGGGTGCGTCGAAATGGGCCTGGCGCAGGGCCAGGGCCAGGTTCAACCGGTGCACCAGCAGGGATTCGTCCAGGGCGCGTTCGGCGTCGCGGCTGACCAGCCGGGCGCTGATCAGGGAGTGTGGGTTGACGTAGACGCTGCCGATGGCCTGGCCGCCGTGGTCCCGCAGGATGGCATCCTGGCCGGGGGTGAAGTCCTTCAGCGGCGAGCGCTGGGTGTCCACCTCGTTGCTGAAAACCCAGAGATGGCCGGCGCGCAGGCGGCGCTCTTCGCCGCGCTTGAGGAAGAGGGAGGGGCGTGTGTCCGCCATGGCGTGTCTCCGGGGCAGTCCGTTGAGATGAGTCGGGCGCGGGATTCTACCAGTCCGGCGCCTGTTTCGATGCAGGCATGGGGGACACTGGTACACTGTAGGCGTTGTGGGCGGATGGTCCGGGCTGGGTTGAACCCGGTTCAGCTGGCGTTTGTCGGGTGTCGCCGGTTGGCGTCAGATTGTTGCCGTAGGTGCCGCCGCTAGAATACTCGCCCCTTTCCGGCCTTTCTTGGCCTCCCGGGCCCTTGGATAATCTGGAGATCTGTTCTTGGCTGCTGTCGCGAGAGTGTGCGCCATCATTGTTCTGCTGCTGTGCCTGCTGCCCGCCGCGGCCCTGGCGCAGCAGGAGCGGTTCATCAGCGACGAGCTGGCGCTGGATGTGCGCTCCGGGCCGGGCAACCAGTTCCGCATCGAGCGTATGGCACCGGCGGGGACCCGGGTGCAGGTGCTTGACCAGGACAGTGGCTGGTCGCAGGTGCGCCTCCCCGACGGCCTGGAGGGCTGGGTGCTGACCCGTCTGCTCTCGGATCAGCCCAGTGCGCGGGCACGTCTGACCCGGGCGCAGAGCGCCCTGGAGAGCGTTCAGCAGGAGAACCGGGAGCTGTCCGGGGACCTGGAGCAGGCGCAGGCGCGGGTGGAAGAGCTGGAAGCACGCCTGAACGAAAGCGAGAGTCAGCGCGAGACCATGGAGCAGCGCATGGAGCGCGCCGAACAGGGCCTGGATCTCTACGAGGAGAACGAAGAGCTCAAGAAGGAGGTCATCGATCTCCAGCGCACCATCCAGGATCTTGAGAATGAACGGGAGCGCCTGCAGGAACGCGACGACCAGCGCTGGTTCATCGTCGGTGCCTCGGTGCTTGGTGCCGGTATTCTCGCCGGGTTGATCCTGCCGCGGATTCGCTGGCGACGCCGCTCCAGCTGGGGCAGCGGCGGACTCTGACCGCATGCCGCCCCGCGGCGCATCCGTGGGGCACGCGCATGCCGCCATCGGTGTTGCCCGGCAGCGCTTCCCCCTGGCTTGCCGCTCGGGGTGAGTTGCCCAATCGACTGCGTTTATCCAGAATCCACCCGTACCAGGGGGCGACGCCGCTCGCGGCGTCGCCCGTCCGTTGTTCTCGCGCGAATCTCAGGAGTAGCGCCATGACCCAGCAGCCCCCGCGGCTCATGCAGATGATCGAGGAGCTGATCGCGATCCCCTCGGTGAGCAGCGTCAATCCGGCGCTGGACCAGGGGAACCGCGCCGTGGTGGAACGGCTGGCGGAATGGCTGGACGGGCTGGGTTTTGCCACCGAAATCCAGCCGGTGCCGGGCACCGATGACAAGGCCAACCTCATCGCCACCCTGGGGCGCGGCGAGGGTGGGCTGGTGCTGGCCGGCCATACGGATACGGTGCCCTTCGATGACACCGGCTGGTCCTCCGACCCGTTCGTGCTGTCGCAGCGCGATGGCCGGCTGTACGGGCTGGGCACCAGCGACATGAAATCGTTTCTGGCCCTTGTTGTTGAAGCGGTCCGGGCGTTTCGGGCAAGCGATCTCAAGGCGCCGCTGGTGGTGCTCGCCACCGCCGACGAGGAGAGCGGCATGGGTGGTGCCAAGGCGCTGGTGGAGGCGGAACGGCGGCTCGGCCGGCACGCGGTTATCGGTGAACCCACCAACCTGCAGCCGGTGCACGTGCACAAGGGCGTGATGATGGAGGCCATCCGTGTGCGGGGTCGCTCCGGCCACTCCAGCGACCCGGCCTTCGGCAACAATGCCCTGGAGGGCATGCACCGGGTGCTCAGCGATCTGCTGGCCTGGCGGCAGCAGCTGCAGTCCCGCAACGTGGACAAGCGCTTCGATGTGCCGGTACCCACCATGAACCTGGGGTACATCCACGGCGGCGACAATCCGAACCGCATCTGCGCCCACTGTGAGCTGCATATCGACATCCGGCCGCTGCCGGGCATGAGTCTGGACGATCTTCGCGGCGTGCTTGCCCAGCGGCTACCGCGGGTGCTCGGCGAGACCGGCCTGGAGTTGAGCATGGAGTCCCTGTTTCCCGGGTTGCCCGCCATGGAAACGCCCCGGGACACGGCCATCGTGCGCGCCGCCGAGGCGCTGACCGGCTCGGAGGCCCGGGCGGTGCCCTTCGGCACGGAGGGGCCCTACCTGCGTGATCTGGGCATGGATGTGGTGATCATGGGGCCGGGGGACATCGCCCAGGCGCACCAGCCGGACGAGTTCCTGGCGGTGGAGCGCCTGGAGCCCACGGTGGATCTGCTCAAGCGGCTGGTGCGGCAGTTCTGCGTGGATGGCGGGGGAGCGCATCATGGCCCATGACGACGGCGCCTATGTGGCCTGGTTCCGGCGCAGTGCGCCGTACATCAACGCCCACCGGGGCCGCACCGTGGTGGTCAGCGTCGGCGGCGAGGCCCTGGGAGGTGATCAGGCGCCGGCCCTGTTGCACGACGTCGCCCTGCTGAACAGCCTCGGCGTGCGCGTGGTGCTGGTGCCCGGGGCGCGGCCACAGGTGGAGCGCCGCCTGCGGGAGCGCGGCGGCGATGTGCGCTATGAAGGCGGCTACCGCATCACCGACGCGCTGGCGCTGGAATGCCTGAAAGAGGCCGTGGGCGCGCTGCGGGTGGAGATCGAGGCGCTGCTCTCCATGGGCGTTGCCAACTCTCCCATGGCGGGCTTCCGTTTGCGTGTGGCCTCGGGCAATTTCGTTACCGCAAAACCCCTGGGTGTGCGGGATGGCGTGGATTACCAGCACACCGGCGAGGTGCGCCGGGTGGATGTTGCCGGCATCCAGGAGCGCCTGGCGGACGGCAACGTGGTGCTGGTCTCGCCGCTGGGCTACTCGCCCACCGGAGAGGTGTTCAACATGGTGGCCGAGGACGTGGCGCTGGGCGTGGCCACTGCGTTGGGCGCCGACAAGCTGATCTACCTCACCGAGGGGAACGCCCTGCTGGACGAACGCGGCGAGCTGATCCGTGAGCTGGATCTGCACGAGGCGTCGCAACGGTTGCAGGCGCTGCACGGCCAGCCCCACGGCGAAACAGGGCTGCGGCTGCTGGATGCGGCGGTGCGCGCCTGCCGGCACGGTGTCCGCCGGGTGCACCTGGTGGACGACGGACGCGATGGTGGCCTGTTGCTGGAGCTGTTCACCCGGGATGGCATCGGCACCCTGGTGGCGGGAAACCCGTTCGAGTCCCTGCGGGCCGCCACGGTGGACGATGTCGGCGGTATCCTCGAGCTGATCGAGCCGCTGGAGCGCGACGGCGTGCTGGTGCGCCGCTCGCGCGAGGAGCTGGAGACGCGGATCGACGACTACGTGGTCGTGGAGCGCGACGGCATGGTCATCGCCACCGCCGCGCTCTCACCCCACCATAGCGCCGGCATGGCGGAACTCGAATGCTTCGTCATCCATCCGGAGTATCGCGGCGGCCAGCGGGGCGACATGCTGCTGCGCCATGTGGAGCGGGAGGCGCGGGCGCACGGTCTGGAGCGGCTGTTCGTGCTCACCACCCGCACCGCGCACTGGTTCCGTGAGCGCGGTTTCGAGCCGGCGCGGCTGGAGGACCTGCCCATGGAGCGCCAGGCCCTCTACAATCTGCAGCGGCGCTCCCAAGTCTTCATCAAGCCCATCGGCCGGGGTGCGTAGGACTGCCGCACGGGGTGTCGGCAACACCCGTAGGCGACAGGTGTAGGGCGGACCGTAGGGCGGACCTGAAGGTCCGCCCTACGATATAAAGCACCATGATGTCGGTTCGCTCAGGACCCGTAGGGTGCATCTTGATGCACCGCCATGCGGATCCGGTCACTGATCGTCCGTGAGCTCCGCAGGCAGCTCGTCGCGAATCTCGCGTTCCATGGCATCGCTGTCCGGGGTCAGCCGTGGCGCGTCCTCGTCGGCCTGGGGTTCCGGTGTCGTCGCCTGCTCGTCGCTGACGCCGGGGCGGCTACTGCCCATGCCGGCCAGCTCGCCCAGGGCGGTCACCGCCTGCCGGCTGCCGTTTTCCGCCGCGCGTTGAATCCACCGCAGTGCCCGGTCCTCGTCGCGGCTGACACCCTGGCCCTCGAAGTACATGTAGCCGATGGTGTACTGGGCGTCCGGATTGCCGGCCTCGGCTTCCACGATCAGTCGCTCGAATGCCTCGCCGAAGTCTCCGGCCTGGTAGGCTGCGCGGCCTTCCGCGAAGCGCGCCTCATCGCCGGGTGAGCCGCTACCGGCGCAGCCGGCCAGCAGCGCCATGGCCACCGTCAGTGTCGCGATCCTGTGATGCATCCGTGTCTCCTCACGGCCGTTGCCCGGCCGGTCATGACCCTATCTCCGTCGATCACGGAGGTGTCGAACGTACCGACAAGCCCTGGCTGCGGCAAGTCCTGCGGGCGGGTGCGCCGGGTTCAGGCCCCTGCGTCCTTGTGGACGATTCGATGGCACAGTCTACCTTAGGGAAAAGCGGAATCATTCCCGTGTGCCTCCGCGCGTTCTGGTGGATGAAACGAGTGTCCTGTCCTCAGGGTCGACGCGAAGACGGTGATTTGTGACGACCGCAACAGAAACGTTGCGGCATTCGGGCAAGACTCGGAAGCTGATGGCCGTCCGTGGCGACCGTGCCGGCGGCTGCCCCTATCGAGAGGCTTGGGACGTAATGCAATTGACCGATTTGCCGCGTGGCCGCCCGCTCCGGGTGCTGCAGATCACGGATACGCACCTGTACGGCGACGGTGGACAGCTGGCCGGTGTCGATACCGAAGCGGCCTGGGAGGCCGTTGTCGCGGCGTTGCGCGGCAAGGAACAGCGGTGCGACCTGCTGCTGCACACCGGTGACGTCATCCATGACGGCGCCCTGGATACGGACGCCGCCTACTGCGAGGCCAGACGTCAGCTTCAGGGGCTGGGGCTGCCGGGGCTGGTGGTGCCGGGCAACCACGACGATGCCGGTGCCATGGAACGCGTGTTCCACACCGGCCCGGTGCGGCTGGTGGGTCACCTGGTCGCCGCCGACTGGCTGTTCATCACCCTCGACTCCACCGTGCCGGGCGCCACCCACGGGCATCTGTCGGCCACTCAACTGCAGTGGCTGGATGATTGTCTGGGGGCCAACGACGGCAGGCACGTGCTGGTTGGGCTCCATCATCATCCGGTGCCGGTGGGCTGTCGGTGGATTGACCGCATTGGTCTGGACAACGGCCGCGACCTGTTCGATGTGCTGGACCGTCACGATGCGGTGCGCGCGGTGGTATGGGGGCATGTTCACCAGGAGTTCGATGGCTGGCACGGCGACATCCGCCTGTTGGCGAGCCCCAGTACCTGTGTCCAGTTCGACCCGGCCAGCCCGACGTTCCGTATCGACCCCCGGCCGCCCGGGTACCGCTGGCTGGAACTGCAGCCTGACGGACGTGTGCGTACCGGCGTCGAGCGTCTGACCGAGTTGCCGGCCGGGCTGGATGTCGGCATCGCCGGATACTAGAAACGCCTTCGGGGTGACCTTTTCGACCCTGACGGCTACAGTGACCTGCGGGTGTTTTCGGCTCTGCAGCGTGCGCTAGCGACGCGCCTGCCGCCGGAGGCACGAGACGGCCCCGTGAGAAGGGTCGCAGGACGCAGGAAACGGAGGGCCTATGTCAGCACAGGAAGCGAGGCGCCAGGAAGCCGCGGGACAGTCCGAGGTGGAGCGCCTGAAAAAGGAACTGGCTGCGCTGCGTCAGCGGTTGCAGGACGAAGTGGCCTATTATCAGGCCGAGACCGAGACCACGCGACAGCGGGTGGAGGCAGAGCAGCTGCGCATCCACGCCCAGGAGGTCGCCCGCCGCCGCGAGGTGGAGGACGAACTTGCGCGGGTCAAGCGGCAGCTCCAGGAAATCCAGGAGCATTCGGATCGGTTGCAGCGCCGCTACGACGAACTCAACCGGCAGTACCTGAAACAGGAAGAGTCCGCCCGGCTCAGCGCCGAGGAACAGGTCACGCAGACCCGCGAAGCGGCGCGGGCGGCCTGGCAGAGCGCCGAAGAGGAGCTTGCTGCCATGGAGGCGGAGCTCAACGAGGCAAGGCGTCAGGTCGCCGCTGAGCAGGAGCGCAACCGACAGCTGGAAGAGACGCTGGGCAGCCTGCAGGGGCTGGAAGCTGCCAGCGACGAGGACCGCGAAGCCGCCCTGCTGGAGGAGGTGACCGCGCTGCGCAAGGCCCTCAATCTCTCCGAGCGCGGACGTGGTCAGGCCAACCAGAGAGCGGTGCGCCTGGCAGAGAAGCTGGTCGGCCTCCAGGCCGAGCAGGAGCGCAGCACTCCCGCCGATGCCGTGCACGTTCAGGAGACCCGCAGTACGCCAAGGGGGGCAGGTGCCGGGAATCCGGTCCAGGTGGATCTCACCGAGGCCAACGCGGTGCTCCGCGCGGCCCATGGCAACGAGGCCGGGACCTCTGCCGACGACACGGCCGCCACATCACTGGGAGCGGAGTTGGCGGACGAGTTCCAGCTCATCCAGGCAGACACGTCCCTGGACAGGAACAAGCTGGAGCGCCTGGAACAGCAGGTGGCCAAGGAGGATCAGCGGCAGGCAGAGCGTGACAGGCAGCGGGCGGAGGCGCAGCAGCAGCGCCAGGCGCCGCTGTTCGGCGAGAGCCCGTCAGGCCACCGCGCTGCCGCTGCGGCGGAACCGGCCGGCGTCACCACGGCACCACCACAGACGCCGGAGCCGGATACGCAGCCTCGTCGATGGCCGGCGGCAGTGGCCCTGGCGGTGTTGCTGGGTGTGGTCGGCGGTGCGGTGACCTGGTTCCTGGGCGGGTTCGGCTACTAACCTTCCGTGAAGGTTAGTAGGCCGGGGCGCGTTCAGATTTCGATCATCTCGAAGTCTTCCTTGCCGGCACCGCATTCCGGGCAGGTGAAACTGTCCGGAATGTCGTCCCACCGCGTGCCCGGCGCGATGCCCTCGTCGGGCAGGCCGTCCTCTTCTTCGTAGATCCACCCGCACACCACGCACATGTAAGACTTGTATTCCATTCGTGTCACCCTGACGTCTGAACAAAGGCGGTACTCTACCGACTCGTTCCAGGGGCTCCAAGGGGAGGCGCAGCATGGTGGACGCATCCGCGGTTCGCGGCCTGTACGTCATCACCGATACCACCGTGAACCACGATGACGAGCTGTTGTCCATGGTCCGCCAGGCGCTGGAAGGCGGCGCCGCGGTGGTCCAGTATCGTGACAAGAGCGACGCCCATGAGCGCCGACGCCGGGAGGCGGAGGCGTTGCTGGCACTGTGTCGTCAGTACCGTGCCCTGTTCGTGATCAACGACGACGTGGAACTCGCCGCCGCCATCGGCGCGCCGGCGGTCCATCTGGGTCGTGACGACGATGATCCGGCACGGGCGCGAGCACGACTGGGCAGCCATGTTGTCATCGGCGTCTCCTGTTACGGTTCCCTGGAGCGCGCGGACCAGCTGGCGGCGGCGGGTGCGGATTATCTCGCCTTTGGCAGCGTCTTTCCGTCGCCGACCAAGCCGGAGGCGGTGCCCCTGCCGCTGGCGACGCTCGCCGTCGCCGCGGAACGCTACCGTCAGCCGCTGGTGGCCATCGGTGGTATCACGCCGGACAATGCCGGGCCGGTGGTGGCTGCCGGCGTGGATGCGGTGGCGGTGATCAGCGGCGTCTTCGCTGCCCCCGATCCACGTCTGGCCGCGGCCCGGATTGCGGACCTGTTCGATTCCGGTGCCGCTGGCGGTGCCTGATAGACTCGGAACACCGGTCACGAACCTGCAGGAGGAAGCCCAACCCATGAAACACTCCGAGACGCTCTTCGAGGCGGCCTGTCAGCACATTCCCGGGGGCGTGAACTCGCCGGTACGGGCCTTCCGTGGCGTCGGCGGCACGCCGGTGTTCATGCGCCGCGCCCAGGGGCCGTATCTCTACGACGAGGACTACCAGCGCTATGTGGACTACGTCTGCTCCTGGGGCCCGATGGTGCTGGGGCATGCCTATCCGGAGGTGGTGGAGGCGGTGCAGCAGGCGGCGGCCCAGGGGCTGAGCTTCGGTGCGCCCACGGAAGCCGAAACGCGCATGGCCGTGCAGATCAAGACGCATTTCCCGTCCATGGAGATGCTGCGCATGGTCAGCTCCGGCACCGAGGCGACCATGAGCGCGCTGCGGCTGGCCCGCGGCTACACCGGGCGGAACAAGATCATCAAGTTCCAGGGCAACTACCACGGCCACGTGGACGCCCTGCTGGTAAAGGCGGGGTCCGGTGCCCTGACCCTGGGCAACCCCACCTCCCCGGGCGTGCCGGAGGCGGTGGTGGCGGACACCATCACGCTCACCTACAACGACCTGGATGGCGTGAAGCAGGCGTTCTCGGAGTACGGTGACGAGATCGCTGCAGTGATGCTGGAGCCGGTGGCCGGCAACATGAATCTGGTGCCGGCGGATGCGGAGTTCCTCCAGGGGCTGCGTGATCTGTGTACCAACCACGGCAGCGTGCTGATCTTCGACGAGGTGATGTCGGGATTCCGGGTGCACCTGGGCGGGGCGCAGGCACGCTACGGGGTAACGCCGGACCTGACCTGCCTGGGCAAGGTGGTCGGCGGCGGCATGCCGGTGGGGGCCTTCGGTGGTCGCCGGGAGATCATGGAACAGCTCTCGCCCCTGGGTGCGGTCTATCAGGCGGGTACGTTGTCGGGGAATCCGGTGGCCATGGCCGCCGGCCTGAAGACCCTGGAGGTGCTCTCGCGGCCGGGGACGTTCGAGCGGCTGGAGGCGACCACGACGACGCTGGCGGAGGGTCTGCGGGAGCGCGCCTGGAAGGCGGGTGTGCCGGTGCAGGTCAACCAGATGGGCAGCATGATGGGCCTGTTCTTCACCGAGGACGGGCCGGTACGCACCTACCAGCAGGTGGTGGACAGCAACACGGATCGGTACGGGCGGTTTTTCCACGGCATGCTGGAGAGTGGCGTGTACTTCGCGCCGGCGGCCTTCGAGGCGAGTTTCGTGTCCACGGCGCATGACGATGCGGTTATCGAGTTGACCCTGGATATGGCCGGGAAGGTGTTCCAGCGGCTGGAGTGACGTCGTGATCGCGTGCTTCGGTGTGTTGGGGCATGTTGGCTCCTTTGGCCTGTTTGTTGTGCGGTGGCTGCCTTCCCGGGGGCCGGGAGGAGCGCGCACCCCGGTCCCGGACACGCCGTAAATACGTCCATGTAGGCTCGACTGCGGCCGTCCTGGCCGCAGACGGTCCGGGACCGGGGCGCCCGCTCCTCCCGGCGCGGCGTTGATGTGCGCTTCCGGTCTGCCAGATCCACCCCACCGTTGCGACGTTCGCCGGGCCTCGGATTCACCGCAGCCGCAGCTGCGGAACCATCTCCCGCAGGGATTCCAGGCGCTCCATGGGGTCATCCATGGCCAGCAGCTGCTGTTTCCGCTCCAGGCTCAGGGGCAGGACTTCGGCGAGGCGGGCACTGAGCCACTCGGCGTCGGTGTCCTGACGTTCGCAGTGGTGGTAGCCCAGGCTCTGCATGCCGAGGATGCGATCCAGGAGCTGGCGGATATCGTCGGGCTGGTCGGGCAGGGTTGCCGGTTCCGGAGTCGGGAGCAGATCGACGTTGGCCAGGCGGAGTCTGTCCGGGGCAAGCCAGCTGTCGCGGATGCGGAAACGGCTCCCGCCCATGGCGGTGATGCCCAGCAGGCCGTCCTGATGCTGCTCCCAGTCAATAATGGACGCCAGGGTACCCAGCGCGTGGGGCGTGGCGGCTTCGCCGATCTCCCGGCCCTCACGGATCAGGCAGACGCCGAAGGGTTCGTCCCGGCGCAGGCAGCGGCTGACCATGTCCACGTAGCGGGTCTCGAAGATGCGCAGCGGCAGGGGGCCGCCGGGGAAGAGCACGGTGCGCAGGGGGAAAACGGGGATCTCTTCCATGATCTGCGGAGCCAGGTTCATGGGGTTCTGTGCTCCCGTTCATGGCCCCAGCGGGGCATGAGCTCCTGGGGGATGCTCAGGTGGTCGAGGATGCGGGCGACGACGAAGTCCACCATGTCCTCGATGCGCTGCGGGTGGTGATAGAAGCCGGGGCTGGGCGGCATGATCACGGCGCCGGCGCGGCTCAGGCGCAGCATGTTTTCCAGGTGCAGGGTAGAGAAGGGCATCTCCCGGGGCACGAGAATGAGCTGGCCGCGCTCTTTCATCACCACGTCGGCGGCCCGTTCGATGAGGTTGTTGCTGGTGCCGGCGGCAAGCCCGGCCAGGGTGCCGGTGGTACAGGGGCAGATGACCATGTTCCGCGGCGCGCCGGAGCCGGAGGCGCAGGCGGCGGTCCACTCGCTCTGGCCCAGCAGGCGGAGCTGGCCCTCGGCGGCACCGTAACGGGTGGCCAGATGGCGCTGGGCGTCGCCGTTGCGGCCGGGGAGCTGCTCATTGGTCTCCATGCCGATGACCACGCGGGCGGGCTCGGAGATGAGCATCTGCACCGGGCGTTCGGCGGCCAGCAGGCACTCCAGCAGGCGCAGGCCGTACTGGGCGCCGGAGGCCCCGGTCAGCGCCAGGGTGATGCCGTCGTCGCGCAGATTCATGCCGGGACCTCGATGACGCTCTGGTGCTGTTCCGCCAGGGCGTCCAGCAGGCGCTGGTGGATGCCGTCGAAGCCGCCGTTGCTCATGATCACGACCTGGTCGCCGGCGCGGGCGTCCGTGGCGACGTGTGCCACCAGGGTGTCGATGTCGTCAGCCCAGACGGCGCACTCGCCCACGGCAGGGATGAGTTCCGATACCGACCAGTCCAGCCCGGGAGGCTGGTACAGGTAGCTGCGGTTCGCCGGCGCCAGGGCGTTGGGCAGCGCGGCGCGCTGGGTGCCCAGGCGCATGGTGTTGGAGCGTGGCTCCAGCACCGCCAGCACGCGCCCGCCGGGGGTCAGCGCATCCAGAGTGGCGCGGATGGCGGTGGGGTGGTGGGCGAAGTCGTCGATGACGCGGATGCCGTTGACGGTGCCCCGCAGTTCCTGGCGCCGGCGCATGCCGCGGAACCGGGGCAGGGACGCCAGGCCCTGGCTGACCGGCACGCCGGCGTGGCGGGCGGCCAGCAGTGCGGCCAGCGCGTTGCGGGCGTTGTGTTCGCCGTGCAGGTGCCAGTCCAGGGAGCCGTGACGGGTGGTGCCTTCGGCAACCGTGAAGCCGCCGGCCCCGGCTTCCAGGTGCCAGCCGGAGGGGGCGTCCACGGCCTCCAGTTCGCTCCAGCAGCCCATCTCCAGCATCTCGCGCACCGCCGGCTCGGCCAGCGGTGCGATGATCCGCCCGCGGCCCGGCACGGTGCGCACCAGGTGGTGGAACTGCCGCTGAATGGCGGCCAGGTCCGGGAAGATGTCCGCGTGGTCGAATTCCAGGTTGTTCACCACCAGCGTGTCCGGGCGGAAGTGCACGAACTTGGAGCGCTTGTCGAAGAAGGCGCTGTCGTACTCGTCCGCCTCGATGACGAAAAAGGGATTACGACCCAGCCGGGCCGATACCGGGAAATTCCCCGGTACGCCGCCGATGAGAAAGCCCGGCGCCAGGCCGGCATCTTCCAGCAGCCAGGCCAGGATGCCGGCGGTGGTGGTCTTGCCGTGGGTGCCGCTCACGGCCAGTACCCAGCGGTCGCGCAGAAGGTTGTCCGCCAGCCACTGCGGGCCGGAGGTGTAGGGGATGCGCCGGTCCAGCACCGCCTCCACCAGCGCATGGCCGCGGGACAGGGCGTTGCCGATGATGACGCAGTCCGGCGCCGGCTCCAGTTGTGCCGGGTCGTCGTCGGCGCCCACGGCGATGCCCTGGGCGGCGAGCAGCTCGCTCATGGGCGGGTAGATGCCGCGGTCGGAGCCGGTGACTTCATGGCCGGCTTCCCGGGCGAGCAACGCCAGGCTGCCCATGAAGGTTCCGCAGATGCCGAGGATGTGCACGTGCATGGGCGCGATGACTCCTGTTCAGGCGCCGGTGATGAACAGCGACAGTATGGTATAGCCGATGGCCACGAGCACGCCCCCGGCCACGGGCAGGTCCAGGGCGTGGCGGAAAATGTGGCCCTTGATGGCGATGCTCCAGATCCAGAGCAGCAGCAACAGCAACTGCAGGTTACCGCCGCCGTCGCCGTTCTGGGTCATGAGCAGCAGCGGTGTGACCGGCAGCAGCAGCACCAGGTCGGTGCCGAACAGGGCGCTGGCGGTCTGCAGGAAGCGGTTGCTGCCGCCGCGCATGGTCAGCGCGAGCCAGGTAAACAGCAGGCCGAAGGCAGTGGCCAGACTGACTTCCAGCGCCGCCGAGCCTTCCTCGATGAGCTGGCCCACCAGCAGGGTGCTGGCCGCCCAGCCAATGGCCACCAGCACCACCAGGACGGTGCCGTTCGCCGGCATATCCTGCGGGCCGTCCTGGAACAGGCAGATGCGAACGAGGGTGACGGGCAGGCGGCTCATGGGAACTCCGGTTGCGAATCTGCCGCCATACTACCTGCCAGCGACGCGCGACGCAGCGACATCAGGCCGAAGGGGCAGCGCGAGGAAAGCCGTTGATTTGCCCGGCGGTATTTCAGCGATGGGGTGGTTTGAGCTATCCTTGCGGCGCTTTTTGGCGCCGGGACGCTCGAGAGTGCCCAGCGCGCCCGTGAACAGGCCGGAATGACGTTCCGGAACGAGCACCAAGCCCAGCGAGGATGGCCATGCCCCCGAAGAATGCCTTTTACGCCCAGTCAGGTGGCGTGACTTCCGTCATTAATGCCAGTGCCTGCGGTGTTATCGAGGCCGCGCGGCAGCACGGTGATCGCATCGGCCACGTCTATGCCGGCCGCAACGGCATCATCGGCGCGCTGCGCGAGGACATGATCGATACCGGGCAGGAGTCCGCCGAGGCCATCGCCGCGCTGCGTCACACGCCCGCCGGCGCCTTCGGCTCCTGCCGCTACAAGCTCAAGGGGCTGGAAGAGAACCAGGCCGAGTACCAGCGGCTGATCGAGGTCTTCGCCGCCCACGATATCGGCTACTTCTTCTACAACGGCGGCGGCGATTCCCAGGATACCGCCATGAAGGTCGCCCAACTCGGCGAGCGCATGGGCTATCCCATCACCTGCATCGGCATCCCCAAGACAGTGGACAACGACCTGGCGGTTACCGACTGCTGCCCCGGGTTCGGCTCCACCGCCAAGTACGTGGCGGTGTCCACCCGCGAGGCGGCCATGGACGTGCGTTCCATGGCCGAGTCGTCCACCAAGGTCTTCGTGCTGGAGGTCATGGGTCGGCATGCCGGCTGGATTGCCGCCGCCGCCGGGCTGTGCGAAGAGCATGAGGGTGAACCGCCGCTGGTGATCCTGTTCCCCGAGGTGCCTTTCGATCGCCAGGCCTTTCTCGCGCGGGTCCAGGATTGCGTGGATCGCCACGGCTACTGCGTGGTGGTGGTCTCCGAGGGGCTGCGGGACGATGACGGCAATTTCCTCTCCGACGGCGGCAGCAAGGACGCGTTCGGCCATACCCAGCTCGGCGGCGTGGGGCCGGTGATCGCGCAGATGTGCAAGACCGACCTGGGCCTCAAGCACCACTGTGCGGTGGCGGACTACCTCCAGCGGGCCGCACGGCACCTGTCCTCCAAGACCGATGTGGATCAGGCCTACGCCGTCGGCCGCGCCGCCGTCGAGAAGGCGCTTGCCGGGGAGAACGCGATCATGCCCACCATCGTGCGCAAGGCCGATGAGCCGTACCAGTGGGAAATCGGTTCCGTGGCCCTGAGCGAAGTGGCCAATATCGAGCGCAAGATGCCCCGGGAGTACATCACCGAGTGCGGTTTCGGCATCACCGACGATTGCCGGCGCTACCTGCGGCCGTTGATCCAGGGCGAGGACTACCCGCCTTACCGTGACGGGCTGCCCAGTTACATTACACTCAAGAATGTTTCCGTCCCGCGCGTGCTGGGGACGGAGTTTCAGGTCTGACGCCGCCGCCTTGCAGCGGCATTCGCAGTTCGGGCGTCCACCATCTAGCGACTGGCAACACGAGGGAGAGCTTCCATGAACGTCGACAACATCCCGGCTGGCAAGTCGGTTCCGGACGACATCAATGTCATCATCGAGATCCCGCAGAACGCCGATCCCGTGAAGTACGAGGTGGACAAGGATAGCGGTGCGCTGCTGGTGGACCGGTTCATGTTCACGGCCATGCACTACCCCTGCAACTACGGTTTCGTGCCCCACACCCTGTGCGGGGACGGCGATCCGGCGGACGTGCTGGTGGTGGCCCCGTTCGGCCTGGTGCCCGGCTCCGTGGTGCGCTGCCGGCCGGTGGGCGTGCTGGAGATGAGCGACGAGGCCGGCGAGGACGCCAAGATCGTCGCCGTGCCGGTGAGCAAGCTCACGCCCCTCTACGATCACGTCCACGAGCCATCCGACCTGCCGCCGCTGCTGCTGGAGCAGATCGGCCACTTCTTCGAGCACTACAAGGATCTGGAGAAGGGCAAGTGGGTGAAAGTCGAGGGCTGGAAAGGCGCCGAGGCTGCCCGCAAGGAGTTGACCGACGCCGTGGCGCGGCACGAGCGCCAGGGCTGACGCGATTGCCGCGTGCATTCTGTTGCAGGCTGTGTTGCCATCAAGGAAACGCGTCTTTGATGACCGATCTGCGAAACGCTGTTTTGCAAGGGTGGACACTGCCTGTAACAGGCCTATAATCGGAAGCTGTGCGGTGCACCATTTGCGGGTGATCGCCGGTGACAGACGGTTCACGCATGCGACCAGCGGGCAGACGGAGTTGGCTTCATGGCGACGGCAGGGCTCATGGGCAAGCGGCGTCTTGAGTACGAGAACCGGACGTACGGTGCCACTGGCGGAGTCAGCCAGAACAACCGGTGCTTCGGTTTCAGGCCGGCTTTCCGCGACGCCGAGACAGGCACTGTGTACCCGTCTCTGAACGCCGGCGGCACGCCGTGTCCGTTTCACTGCCTGGACGGTCTCCCCGCGGAAGTGGTGACCGAGCGTGGTGCCAGCGGGCAGGTCACCTGCGTCAAGTCCACCCTGGAAGCCGGTTTCGAACTCGAA
The DNA here is from genome assembly GCF_012044895.1 of Aquisalimonas sp. 2447. Lineage (NCBI taxonomy): Bacteria > Pseudomonadati > Pseudomonadota > Gammaproteobacteria > Chromatiales > Ectothiorhodospiraceae > Aquisalimonas > Aquisalimonas sp. 2447. Next base: position 3,276,355 of record NZ_CP050695.1, on the reverse strand, counting down.
GGCGAGTTCTACACCCGCGCTCAGGCTGCGGATGTGGTCGCCCGCAGCGAATAGGAATCCCCATGCATCATCGTCAGATCCGCTGCACGCTGCCGGCAGGTGCCTGCACGCGTGCCGAGTCCGTGCTGGTGGAGCAGGGCGCCTATGCCGTGACCCTGCAGGATCCCGGCGGCGAGCCCATCCTCGAACCCGATCTGGGCACCAATCCGCTGTGGGCCGAAGTGGTGCTGGTGGCACTGTTTGACGGCGACGTCGACGTGCCCGGCATTCGCACCGTGCTGGAGCAGTCCCTGGGGCCGGATGTGCTGGATACCTGGCACGAGGAAACCATCCCGGACCAGGACTGGGAGCGTGCCTGGATGGACGCCTTTGAGCCCATGCGCTTCGGCGAGCGGCTCTGGGTGTGCCCCAGCACCCACCAGCCCCCCGACCCGCGGGGGGTCAACATCAGTCTTGATCCCGGCCTGGCCTTCGGTACCGGCACCCATCCCACCACGGCCCTCTGTCTGGGGTGGCTGGATCGCCAGCAGCTGGCCGGCACCCGCGTGCTGGACTACGGCTGCGGCTCGGGCATCCTTGCCATTGCCGCACTGCTGCTGGGGAGCGATGAGGCCCACGGGGTCGACAACGACCGCCAGGCCCTGACTGCCAGCGAGGAGAACGCGCGCCGCAACGGCGTGGAGGACCGACTGTTCCTGCGCACCAACGAGGAGCCGGACCCGCCGGTGGCGGATGTGCTGGTTGCCAACATTCTCTCGGGCATCCTCATTGAGCTGGCCCCGCAGCTCATGGGCCTGGTCCGCCCCGGTGGGCCTGTGGCCCTGTCCGGGATCATGGAAGACCAGGCGGGAACCGTTGTGGAGGCCTTCGACGCGTACGTCTCCTTCGACCGGCCGCGGTTTCAGGATGGCTGGACGCTGCTCACCGGTATCCGTCGCGGTGACTGAACCCGCCGGCTGACACTAGCGAAGACGTTTCCTTTACACCCCGGTCGGGGCTCCCGACAATGCTCCCGGAGAGGAAACCAGGGAACGTTGCGGCCACCACTGCCGCCATCACCGTCATGTACACCCAGTGCCCCACATGCGCCACCGTGTTCCGGATTGCCGGCGAGCAGCTCGCCGGCACCGGCGGTCTGGCCCAGTGCGGCTGCTGCAGGCAGGTGTTCGACGCGCGTCGACGCCTGGTGGACGACCTCCCCGAAGCCTTCACACCCTGGCTGACGGAACCGGAACCGGAACCGGAACCGGAACCGGAACCGGAACCGGAACCGGAACCGGAACCGGAACCAGAGCCGGAACCAGAGCCGGAACCAGAGCCGGAACCAGAGCCGGAACCAGAGCCGGAACCAGAGCCGGAACCAGAGCCGGAACCAGAGCCGGAACCAGAGCCGGAACCAGAGCCGGAACCAGAGCCGGAACCAGAGCCGGAACCAGAGCCGGAACCAGAGCCGGAACCAGAGCCGGAACCAGAGCCGGAACCAGAGCCGGAACCAGAGCCGGAACCAGAGCCGGAACCAGAGCCGGAACCAGAGCCGGAACCAGAGCCGCCGAAGCGGGGGCGGCAGATCGATTGGCTATCGGGGCCGGTGCCTGTTGTGCCGGGGCGCCAGGCGCGGTCCCGCACCGGCAGCGGCACGGATGCGCCCGCGACGGCGTTCGCCCCGCCCGAGGACACGCCCGCGGCCCCGCGGCCCGGCCAGGCCGCCCCGGTCCGGAGCCGCCCCGGTGATGAACCGCCGGAGCCGGCGGCGCCGCAAGCGGATCCACCGCCCGATGTCGCCGACGCCGCGAATTCCGCCGCCGTGCCCGGACATGCCGATGAGCCTCCGGTGGCCGTTGACCTGGAAGAGCACTGGCAGGAGCTCTCGCGGCTGGAGATCGAGCGCGCCGCGCAGCCGCAACCGCGCTCCCGGGCGCCCTATCTGTGGTTTGCCGGTGTGGTGTTGATGGTGCTGAGCCTGGGGGTGCAATCGGCCTACATCGTGCGCGATGATCTGGCGCAGGATCCGCGCTGGCGACCCTGGCTGGAGACGCTGTGCACAGTGGCGGGCTGTGAGCTGCCGTTGCAGCGGGATCTGGCGTCGGTGCGCCTGGTGCGGGGGCAGGTGAGCGATCACCCGGAACTGGACGACACCCTGGTGGCCACCGCGTCGCTGGTCAACGAGGCCGAATTCCGGCAACCTTACCCTTTGCTTCGGTTGTCACTTCTGGATAATAACCAGAATATTTCGGGGGAGCGCTGGTTCCATCCCGAGGACTATCTCGGCGACCTGGCGCAACGGCAGGAATGGGCCGCGGGGATGCCACCGGGCCTGGGGGTTCGCGTTCGACTGGTGCTGGAGGATCCGGGCAGCGGCGCGCAGCAGTACATCTTCGATCTTCGCTGAACGGGCGGACCGTTCACGCAGGATGCACTCCCGATGCGCGTGGCGGCGTTTTTCATGGCCCGGCTTTGGGGTATCATGCGGACCCTTTCCATTCGGCGCGCCCCGCCGGCTTCGCTTCGCGTTTCAGGATGATGGACGGAATGAACGAGCAGGCCAGTCGACTTCAGTACACCGCCCCGCAGGACGACGAGGATGGCGGGGTCGGACCGATTCGAGCCTGTGTCGACGATGCCGTGCGTCAGTACCTGCACCAGTTGGGTGATCACGAGTGCCGGGATCTCCATGCCCTGGTGCTGGCAGAGGTGGAGCCGCCGCTGCTGCGCTCGGTGCTGGACCACTGCCAGGGGAACCAGACCCGGGCGGCGCGACTGCTGGGGCTCAACCGCGGAACCCTGCGCAAGAAGCTGCTGCAGTACGACATCCGCAGCTGATCGTCCTGCAGCAGCCAGCGGGCCGGCGCCGCCGTCAACCAACCGAGGATCGTGTTCGTCATGACTGCTACCGCAGCCCTGCGTCCCGTGCGTCGTGCACTCATCAGCGTCTCCGACAAGACCGGTATCGAAGACTTCGCCCGCGCCCTGGCTGACCGTGGCGTGGCCCTGATCTCCACGGGCGGCACCGCCCGCGCCCTGCGCGAGGCCGGCCTGCCGGTGCAGGATGTTGCCGACATCACCGGCTTTCCCGAGATCATGGCGGGCCGCGTAAAGACACTGCACCCGTTGGTCCACGGCGGGCTGCTGGGGCGGCGCGGCACCGATGACGACGTCATGGCCGAGCAGGGGATTGCGCCCATCGATCTGCTGGTGGTGAATCTGTACCCCTTCGAGCAGACCGTGGCGACGCCGGACTGCACCTTCGCCGACGCGGTGGAGAATATCGACATCGGCGGGCCGGCCATGGTGCGCGCGGCGGCCAAGAACCACGACGGTGTGGCCGTGGTGACCAATCCGGCGGACTATGGACGCGTACTGCAGCGCCTGGAGCAGCAGGACGGTCTGGATTTCCCCCTGCGCCTGGAGCTGGCCACCCGCGCCTTCGAGCACACGGCCGCCTACGACGGTGCCATTGCATCGTACCTGGGCCGGTTGAACGCGTCGCAGCAGCCCGAGGGCTACCCGGAGACGCTCAATCTGCAGTTCCGCCGGGTCCAGGGCATGCGCTACGGCGAGAACCCCCACCAGAGTGCCGCCTTCTACCGTGAGGCCAGCCCTGCGGAGCCGTGTATTGCCACCGCCCGCCAGCTCCAGGGCAAGGAACTGTCGTTCAACAATGTCGCCGATACCGACGCCGCGCTGGAGTGTGTCAAGCGCCTGCAGCGCCCCGGCTGCGTCATCGTCAAGCACGCCAACCCCTGTGGGGTCGCGGAGGCGGACGATCTTGCGGTTGCCTACGATCACGCCTTCGCCTGCGACCCCACCTCGGCCTTTGGCGGCATCATCGCCTTCAACCGCACTCTGGATGCCGGCACTGCCCGTGCCATTGTCGACCGCCAGTTCGTGGAGGTGATCATCGCCCCGGAGGTGGCCGACGGCGTGCCGGAGATTGTTGCGGCGCGGAAGAACGTGCGTCTGCTGGTCACTGGCCAGTGGTCCGCGCAGCGCCATGCCCAGCAGGATTACAAGCGCGTCGCCGGCGGGCTGCTGGTGCAGGACAGTGATATCGCCAGCGTCCCCGACGGCGATCTGCGGGTGGTGACCCGGGTGAGCCCGGACGCGGCCACCCTGCGGGACCTGCGCTTCGTCTGGGAGGTGGTGCGTTTCGTCAAGTCCAATGCCATTGTCTATGGCCGCGATGGCCGTACCATCGGTATCGGCGCCGGCCAGATGTCACGGGTGTGGAGCGCCCGGCTGGCGCGGGACAAGGCGCTGGATGCGGGGCTCGAGGTGGCGGGCGCAGTGATGGCCTCCGACGCCTTCTTCCCGTTCCGTGACGGCATCGATCAGGCCGCGGAGGCGGGTATCCGGGCAGTCATCCAGCCCGGCGGTTCGGTGCGCGATGACGAGGTGATCGCCGCCGCGGACGAACATGGCATGGCGATGGTGTTCACCGGCATGCGGCATTTCCGGCACTGAGGACACGAGCAATGAACGTACTCATCGTCGGCGGCGGTGGCCGCGAGCATGCCCTGGCCTGGGCGGCGCTGCGCTCGCCCCGGGTGGAAAAGGTCTACGTCGCCCCGGGCAACGCCGGGACGGCGGACGAGCCCGGTTGCATGAACGTCCAGGTGGGGGCGGAGGACGTCCCCGCCCTGGTGGCCCTGGCGCGGGACTACGCCATCGATCTCACTATCGTCGGCCCCGAGGCGCCCCTGGTAGTGGGCATCGTGGATGCCTTCCGCAGCGCCGGTCTGCGCTGTTTCGGGCCCACCATGGCGGCGGCGCAGCTGGAGGGCTCCAAGGCGTTCAGCAAGGACTTCCTGGCCCGTCACGGCATTCCCACCGCCGCGTACGCCACCTTCACCGACACCACCGAGGCGTATCACTACATCACTGAGCGCGGTGCGCCACTGGTGGTGAAGGCCGACGGGCTGGCTGCCGGCAAGGGCGTGGTTGTGGCGCAAACGGTGGACGAGGCCCTGGCTGCGGTGGACAGCATGCTGGAGGCCAACGCCTTCGGCGACGCGGGTGCCCGGGTGGTGGTGGAGGACTTCCTCGAGGGCGAGGAGGCGAGCTTCATCGTCATGGTGGACGGCGAGCACGTGCTTCCCCTGGCCAGTTCCCAGGATCACAAACCCCGGGACGAGGGCGACACCGGCCCCAATACCGGCGGCATGGGTGCCTACTCGCCGGCGCCGGTGCTGACCGCAGCGGTGCATGACCGGGTCATGCGCGAGATCATCGAGCCCACGGTGCGCGGCATGGCCGCCGACGGGAATCCCTACCAGGGGTTTCTCTACGCCGGTTTGATGATTACCCCGGACGGTGCCGCCCGGGTGCTGGAGTTCAACTGCCGGTTGGGCGATCCGGAGGCCCAGCCACTGTTGATGCGACTGCAGTCCGACCTCACGGAGCTTTGTGACGCCGCCATTGACGGCCGTCTGGATACCGTCACCGCCCAATGGACCGGACAGGCAGCCCTGGGTGTGGTCCTGGCCGCCGGGGGCTATCCCGGCAGTTATCGCAAGGGCGACGTGATCCGCGGGCTGCCGGAGCATGAGGGTACCGATCGCAAGCTCTTCCACGCCGGCACTGCCCGGGACGAGACGGGCAACGTGGTCACCGGTGGCGGCCGGGTGCTGTGCGCCTGCGCTCTGGGGGACACTGTGGCCGAGGCCCGGAACAATGCCTATGCCCTGGCGGAGTCCATTCACTGGGATGACGTCTACTTCCGCCGGGATATCGGTTACCGCGCCATCGGCAGGGACTGACAGCAGCGGCGGGTCGGTGCTGCTGGGTCAGGGTTCGGCGAACAGCAGTTCGTAGAGCTCCACCGTTTCCAGGTCCACCGTGAGCCGCAGGCGTTCCAGTGTCTGCTCATCGGCGGGCATGTGGTCGCTGGTGGCGGGGTGGATGGCCTGGTCGCGCTGATCCCCGGCGTGCACGCGCTCTCCCGGTTCCACGCGGCCGGCAAGCACGTTGGCGACGTGGACCAGCGCCACCGACTCCGGATATTCCCTTGCCGTATCCGGTTCATGATGGCAGCCGGCGGCTTCCTGCAGCAGTGTGGGCAGGTTCCATCGTTGCAGCAGTTCCCGCCCCACCTGGGCGTGATCACAGCCCAGATGCTGGCGCTCCACCTCCTGTAGCGGCTTGTCCTGCGCGCCGTAGTGCTGAAGTACCGCTTCGGCTTCCCGCGGGGCCACCTGGTAGATCACCAGCTTGCCCAGATCGTGAAACAGCCCGGCGAGGAACAGTCGCTCCGTCTCCCGCCGACCGCTTTCGCGACCCAGTGCACGGGCCATGAGGCCGCAGTAGATGGAGTGTTCCCAGAAACGCTCCACGTCCACCAAATCGGTGTTGATGCCCCGGAAAGCGCGGGAGACCGCCATGCCCAGCATCAGATCCCGGAGGCTGCGGGAGCCCAGAATGGTGATTGCCATGGGAATGGAATCGATCCGGCTGGGAAAGCCGTAAAAGGCACTGTTGACCACCCCGAGGACGCGACTGGCCATGGCCGGATCACCGCCGAGGGCCGCGCTGATTTCGTTGACCGTGGCATATGGGTCGGCAATCAGGGTTTCCACCCGGTAGTACGCATCCGGCAGGGAAATCAGGTTGTCCAGTCGACTGACCAGGGCGTCGGGTGTCATGGATTCCTCGTTTCGGGGCGGCGCTCTCGCCGAGTATAGGCGTCAGTCGCCGCCATTGTCGCGCTGAAGTTGCTCGCGCAGCGCCTGCAGGGTGGTGACCGGGGCCAGGCAGGTGCTGCCCGTGCATACCCGGGCGCCGGTGTCCGGGCCGGCGTCGTCGTCCCGCACGAAGACCAGGCGATCCGGCGCATAGTAGCGCTCCAGGTCCTGCTGCCATTCATGAGAGCTGTCCGGGTTGCCGCGGATGGTGACCAGTCGCGGCGGCGTCAGTACCGTCTCCAGCGCCGTCAGCAGGCTGGCGTGGGCGTGGGGCAGGCGGGCCATGGCAGGCCAGGCGCTGCGCACCGCCCGTTCGCCGCTCTGCAGATAGCGCGGTTCACCCTTCAGGTGTCCGAGCTGCAGCAGTGCCCGGGCGGCGACACCGTTGCCCGCCGGCAGGGCGTCGTCGGTGAGCGGGCGGCTGCGGGTCACCAGGGCCTCGTGGTCACTGGCGGTGAAGAAGAAGCCGCCGTGTTTGCGGTCCTCGAAGCCATCCAGCAGCCGGTCCGCCAGGTGGCCGGCGAACGCCGCCGTGTCGTCGTCCCAGCGGCACTGCAGCAGTTCCAGGCAGGCGTCCAGGAGGAACGCGTGGTCGTCAAGGTAGGCGGGCAATTCCGCCTTCCCGCCCCGCCAGGAAGCCAGCAGACGCCGGCCGGTCCACAGCTCCCGGCGGATGAACGCCAGCGCGTCCCGGGCCGCCTGGACGAAGTCCTGACGCTCGAGCAGGCGGCCGGCACGGGCCAGGCCGCGGATCATGAGCGCGTTCCAGCTGGTGAGGATCTTCTCGTCGCGGAGCGGCCACTGGCGTTGCCACCGGGCCTGGTAGAGTTTGCGCCGGGCGTCTTCCAGGCGTTCCGCGATGGTGTCCGCCGGCGCGTGCAACTCCTTGGCCAGCTCCGACAGGGAGGCCTGGACGTGCAGATGCCAGCGGCCCTCGAAGTTGGCGGGGTTGTCCAGACCGAAACGGGCGGCGGTCACGGCGTACTCGTTGTCCGTGAGCAGGGCGCGGGCCTGCTCCGGCGTCCACAGGTAAAAGGTGCCTTCGCTACCCTCGGAGTCGGCGTCCAGGGCGCTGTAGAAGCCGCCCTCGGCGCTGCGCATCTCGGTGAGTGCCCACTCGGCGGTTTCCCGGGCGATGCGCCGGAACAGGTGATCCCCCGTGGCCTGCCAGGCGTCGGTGTAGAGCGCAAGCAGCAGGCCGTTGTCGCTGAGCATCTTCTCGAAGTGCGGGATCATCCAGTGCTCGTCCACTGAATAGCGGGCGAAGCCGCCGCCGACCTGGTCGTTGATACCGCCCAGCGCCATGCGCCGCAGCGTGGTACAGGCCATGTGCAGGGAGTCGCGCCGCTGACCGGGGGCGTGGGCGTAGTCCCGCAGCAGCCGTTCGATCAGCGTTGGCTGCGGGAATTTCGGCGCGCCGCCGAAGCCGCCATGGCGGCTGTCGAACTGCTCCGCAAGGGTCTCCCGCGCCTGTTTCAGGGGCGTGGCGTCGATGGCCTCGGTGCCGTCCCCGGGTGCGGCGTTGAGCCGCTGGAACGCCGACAGCACCTCGCCGTTCTGCGCCCGTATGTCCTCGCTGCGCTCCCGGTAGAGTCCCGCGATGCGCTCCAGGAGATCCGGGAACGCCGGCATGCCGTGGCGTGCCTGCCGCGGAAAATAGGTGCCGGCAAAAAACGGCACACGGTCGTCCGGGGTCAGGAATACGGTCAGTGGCCAGCCACCGCCGCGGCCGGTGAGCAGCTGATGGGCGATCTGGTAGATACGGTCCAGGTCCGGCCGTTGTTCGCGGTCGACCTTGATGTTGACGAACAGGCGGTTCATCGCCGCCGCCACCTCCGGGTCCTCGAAGGACTCGTGGGCCATGACGTGGCACCAGTGGCAGGCGGCGTAGCCGACGGACAGCAGGATCGGCCTGTCGCTGTCCCGCGCCAGTTGCAGGGCCTCTTCGCCCCAGGGGTGCCAGTCCACGGGGTTGGCGGCGTGCTGTTGCAGGTACGGGCTGGTGGCCTCGGCCAGGCGGTTGCTGCTCATGGTGCTCTCGTGCGGGTTGCCGGCGTGATCTCGCTGCGCTGGGTGGATGGTACCATTCCCGCTGCAGCTGCCGAGGAGCGACGGAATTGGAATCGCAGCCACGGATCGAGCCCGAGAGCGGCCTGGTGGTGCCTGCACGGCAGGCACATTCCCCCAATCAGGATGCGCGACCGCCGGGCATGCAGCCGGAACTGCTGGTGCTCCACGGCATCAGTCTGCCCCCGGGCGAGTTTGGCGGGGACGGCGTTCATGCCCTGTTCACCAATACCCTGGACCCGAACGCGCACCCCTACTATGCCGGCCTCGCTGAGCTGCGGGTGAGTGCACATCTGTTGCTGCGCCGGGGCGGTGAACTGATCCAGTATGTGCCGCTGCATCGCCGCGCCTGGCACGCCGGACGTTCCAGTTGGGGCGGACGTGAAGCCTGCAACGATTTCGCCATCGGCATCGAGCTCGAGGGCACCGACACCACACCGTACACGGCTGCCCAGTACGCGGTGCTGGCGCCGTTGTGCCTGGCGATCATGCGCGCCTATCCTGCCATTGGTCCGGAGCGGATCGTCGGGCACAGTGACATCGCACCCGGGCGCAAGACCGACCCCGGGCCGGCATTCGACTGGTCACTGTTGCGCCAGCGGCTGGCCAGCGAGGAGTAACGCATGCATCTGATCGCCATCATTGTCGCCCTGTGGCTGCACGGCCGCCTGGACGGGTATCTGCCCTGGCGTGACGAGCAGCGGCAGCTCCGCGCCCTGGAACGCGTCCAGCGGGCCGTGGCTGGATCGGGCCTGTGGAGCGGTCCCCTGGGCGTACTGGTGGTGCTGTTGCCGCCGCTGTTGCTGGTGGGGCTGGTGCAGTGGTTGCTGGGCGGCTGGATGCTGGGAATCATCGAGCTCGGTCTGGGGCTGGTGCTGCTGGTCTGGGCGCTGGGCGAGGGTCGCATCGACCGCACGCTGGACCGTCTGGATCGGGCCATCGCCGTCGGGGACGTGGCCGCAGCCACGGAGCAGGCGCGGCGTCTGGCCCCCGGGGTGGTGCTGCCGGAGGATCTCCGGGCACAGGTGCGGGTCACCCTCGGCGGGGCATTCCAGCGCGGCGGTGATACGGTGTTTGCGGCGATCTTCTGGTTTCTGCTGCTGGGGCCCGTGGGCATTGTGCTCTACCGGGTGAGTTATCTGCTCTGGCGTTTCAGCGCCCGGGCGGCGGCGCCCGGGGCCGGGTTCCGCCGTCATGCGCAGTTGCTGTTTCTGGTGCTGGCCTGGATACCGGCGCGGCTCACTGCGCTGGCCTTCGGCGTCGCCGGGAGCCTGGGCGATGCCTGGCGGGGCTGGCAGCAACTGCGCACGAAGGAGGCCGACCATCACAGGGCGGTGCTCCAGGGGGCTGGCCTGGGTGCCCTGCGAATGCCGGCAGACGACGCCGACCTCGGCCCGGACCTGGAAACCTGGGTACAGGAGGCGCGGCAGCTGCTGTTCCGCACCCTAGTGGTGTGGCTGGTGGTTGTGGCGGTATTGACCCTGGCCGGGTGGATCAGCTGATGGCGCCGTGGCTCTGCCGGTGGCTTCGATCGGGGGCGCCGATCGGGTACTCCGGTCCCGGACACGCTGTGAATACGTCCCTGTACGCTCGACACGGGCCATCCATGGCCAGTGACGGTCCGGGACCGGAGCACCCGACCGCCGCCTGCGGCATTGGACAAGTTGGTAGGGTGGACCTTCAGGTCCACCATCCCGGGTTCCGGTGGATCGCCCGGATCATTGCCCCGGCTTGCGGGCGCCCTTGCACCTGCAGGCAACCCGCTCGCGCACGCCGTCAAGGCGGATGGCGGTGAGGGTGCCGCCCCAGAGACACCCGGTGTCGATGGTGACGAAGTCCTCGCCCTCCTCGAACCCAAGGGTGGACCAGTGCCCGCTGACCACTTTCAGCGGTTCGTCCACGGGCTTGCGCCCGGGGGTTTCGAACCAGGGGTAATGGCCCTCTGGCCGGGTCTCCGGCGCGCCCTTGTAGTCCATGAGCATGCGCTTTTCGGCGTCGCAGTAGCGCATGCGGGTAAAGGCGTTGATGATGAACCGCAACCGGTCCCAGCCTTCCAGTTGCGGTGACCAGCGGTCGGGCCGGTCGCCATAGAGATTGGCCATGAAGGCGTCGAAGTCGTCCTCCGGCGCCCGCAGGGCGGCCTCTCCTTCCGGCGCCAGACGGCGGGCGTCAGCCAGCGTCCAGCCCGGGTAAAGGCCCGCATGGAGCATGGCGTAGCCCAGCGCCGCGTCCTCGTGCATCAGCGGCTGGTGGCGCAGCCAGTGGAGCAGTTCGTCGCAATCGGGGGCATCCAGGATCTCCTGGATGGTGTCCGCCGGCTTCGGGGAAGCGTAGCCGCGCCAGCAGGCCAGCAGATGGATGTCGTGGTTGCCCAGGATGGTGATGGCGCTGTCGCCCAGGGCGTGGACGAAACGCAGGGCATCCAGGGATTCCGGGCCGCGGTTGACGATATCGCCCACGAACCATATGCGGTCCAGCGCCGGATCGAACCGCAGCTGCTCCAGCAGCCGCTGAAGCTCGCTGTTGCAGCCCTGGATGTCGCCGATACAGTAGATGGCCACTGCTGGAATCGATCCGGTTCAGTGAAGGGTGCGCGGGCCGGCCAGGGTGAACGGCGGGATCTCGGCGGTAAAGGTGACCCCGTCATCGGCCAGAAGCTCGTAGGTGCCGTGCATGCTGCCCACCGGCGTCTCCAGCATGGCGCCGCTGGTGTAGCGGAAGCCCTTGCCGGGTTCCAGGTGGGGCTGTTCGCCGACCACGCCTTCACCGCGTACCTCGCGCTCGTCGCCGTTGGCATCGGTGATGATCCAGTGGCGGCTGATGACCCGCGCGGGCACATCGCCGGTGTTGCGGATGGTGACCGTGTAACTGAACACGAATCGATCCTGCTCCGGCTCCGATTCGTCGTCCAGGTACGCGGGTTCCACGTCCACTTCGATGTTGTAGCGCTCGTTCTCTGTCATTGGCATGTGGTTCAGGCCGCGAGGGCGCTCGCCTTGTCATCCAGGCTGCGCAGCAGGTTGTTGTAGGAATCTAGGAACGCCTGTACACCATCCCGCTCCAGGGTCGCGGTGACCTCGGCGAGATCGATACCGGCCTGCTCCAGCCGGCTCAGGGTCGCGGCCGCGGTGTCCATGCCATCGTGGATGCGCGGCTTGGGATCACCGTGATCCCTGTAGGCGTCATAGGTGGCCGGCGGCAGGGTGTTCACCGTGCGGTCGCCGATCAACGCCTCGACGTACATGACATCGCTGTAATCCGGGTTCTTGGTGCCGGTGCTGGCCCACAGCAGCCGCTGTTCCCGGGCCCCGAGTGCGCGCAGGTCGTCGAAGCGGCCGCCGTCGAAGACCTCCTCGAAGTGGCGATAGGCACACTGGGCGTTGGCAATGGCGGCGGTGCCGCGCAGCGTGGCCAGTTCACCGTCCAGGCGCGGATCGATGGCGCTGTCCACGCGGCTGACGAAGAAGCTGGCCACCGAGCGTACGTGGTCCACCGCTTCGCCGCGGCGGGCGCGCTGCTGCAGCCCGGCCAGGTAAGCGTCCACCACTTCGGCGTAGCGCCGCAGGGAGAACAGCAGTGTCACGTTGACGTTGATGCCGTCGGCGATCAGCGTTTCGATGGCCGGCACCCCCTCGGCGGTGGCGGGCACCTTGACCATGACGTTGGGCCGGTCCATCCACGCCCACAGACGCCGTGCTTCGGCGATGGTGCCGTCGGTGTCGTGGGCCAGGGCGGGGGAGACCTCCATGCTGACCATGCCGTCCTCACCGCCGGTGCGCTGGTACACCGGGTCAAGCACATCGGCGGCGTCGCGGATGTCCGCCACCGCCAGGTGGTTGAACAGTTCCGCGGAGCTCAGCTCGGCGTTCTCCCGCAGGGCCGCGGCGATGGCATTGTCGTAGGTGTCGCCGCCGGAGATGGCCTTGTCGAAGATGGTCGGGTTCGAGGTGACGCCACGCAGGTCGTCGTCGGTGACCAGCCGCGCCAGCTCGCCGCCGTCCAGCATGTCCCGATGGATGTTGTCATACCAGACGCTCTGGCCGAGTTGGCCCAGGGCCTTCAGGGGATTCGTGCTCATGGGGACGCTCTCGCCTCGATTCGTTCGCAGGAGCCGGCATGGGGCCACGACAGGTGGCCATGCCTGCCCGAATGCGACAGTGTAACGGCTCAGCCAGTTCCCAGAAAGGGCCGCTACAACCGCACTGCCAGTACGTCGCACGGGGCGCCGTGGAGCACCGCGTTGGCGGTGGAGCCCAGCAGCAGGGCCAGGCCATGCCGGCCGTGGCTGCCGACCACGATCAGGTCGGCACCGATGGCGTCCGCATGGTCCAGTATCTCCTGTTTGGTGTAACCCGACGTCACGTGTTGCTCGGCGTCGTCGAGCCCTTCCGCGTGGGCGTATTCCCGGAGTCGTTCCCGCGCGGTGGTGACCATTTCCGCGTGCAGGTCCGCCTGCGGTGGAGCGGGGAACTCGCCGGCGGCGTCGATGGGGATGTGTTCCACCACGTGCACCAGGTGCAGGCATGCTTCACTGGCGTGGGCGAGCTGGCGGGCGCGGGCGGCGATGCGGCTGGCGTCCGGAGTGAAATCCACGGCCAGAAGAATGGTGTTGTAAGGCGTCACGGGCGCTCCTGCCGGTGTGCGAAGTGTTGGTGCCTCAGTCTCGCGGATTGGTGACACGCCCGGCAAGTCGCAGGAACGCCGGCAGGTCCAGTTGTTCGGCGCGGCTACCCGGGTCCACATCGCAGGCGCGGAGATCCTCCTCGCCGAGCAGGCCGCGCAGAGTGTTCCGCAGGGTCTTGCGACGCTGGGCGAAGGCTGCGGTGACCACCTGGCCGAGGCGGTCCGCCTCGTCGTGGCGCGCCGCCATGCCGTCCCGGGGCAGCAGCCGCACCACCGCCGAATCCACCGCCGGTGCCGGTCGAAACGCTCCCGGCGGCACCGTGAACAGGCGCTGTACTTCGCACTGGTACTGCACCATCACCGACAGCCGGCCGTAGGTACGGCTTCCCGGTCCCGCCACCATGCGGTCCACCACCTCCCGCTGCAGCATGAAATGCATGTCCCGGATGCAGCCGGCCTGGCCCAGCAGATGGAACAGCAACGGCGTGGAGATGTTGTAGGGCAGGTTGCCCACCAGGCGCAGGTCGGTGCCGTCGTGGCAGGTGCGGAAATCGAAGTTCAGCGCGTCTGCCCGGTGCACGGTCAGCTCCCCCAGGTTGCCGAGCTTCTCCATCAGCGGCGGCACCAGGTCACGGTCCATTTCCACTGCCTCGAGCCGGCCGGCGGCCTGAAGCAGGTCCCCGGTGAGCGCGCCCTCGCCGGGGCCGATCTCCACCAGCGCCTCGCCGGGCCGGGGGGCAACCGCGCGCAGGATGCGCCCGATGACGTGGCGGTCGTGGAGGAAATTCTGACCGAAGCGCCGGCGCGGGCGGTGACCGCTGGTCATGCCCGTGCCTGCGGTGCACCACCGGCCTGGCGCGAGCGGTGAACCAGCTGCCGTGCCAGCTCCAGTGCCGCCTCCAGACTGCCGCTGCGGGCATGGCCGCCACCGGCCAGGTCCAGGGCCGTGCCGTGGTCCACGGAGGTACGGATGATGGGCAGGCCCAGAGTGACGTTGACCGCCTGACCGAAGCCGGCGTGCTTGAGCACCGGCAGGCCCTGGTCGTGGTACATGGCCAGGACGGCGTCACCCTGGGTGAGGTTGTCCGGCGTGAACAGGGTGTCCGCCGGCAGCGGACCGTCCAGGCAGACCCCCTCACGCCGAAGGCGCTCCAGTACCGGTTGGATGATCTCCAGTTCCTCGCGTCCCAGGTGACCGCCCTCGCCGGCGTGGGGGTTGAGGCCGCTCACCAGCACCCGCGGCCGGGGTAGGCCGAACTTGACCTGAAGGTCGCGGACCAGGATACGGATGACCTGCTCCAGCCGTTCCGCCGTGATGGCGTCCGCGACCTGCCGCAGGGGCAGGTGGGTGGTGACCAGGGCGACCCGGAGTGCGTCGGCGACCAGCATCATCACCGGCAGGGCGGTGCCGGTCAGTTCCGCGAAGTACTCGGTGTGGCCGGAAAAGGGGATGCCGGCGTCGTTGATGACGCCTTTGTGTACCGGCGCGGTGACGATGGCATCGAAGACGCCGGACTGTGCCCCCTGTCCGGCCAGGCGCAGCATGTCCATCACTGCGGAGGCGTTGGCCGGATCCAGGGTGCCGGGGATCACTGGCTGCGCGGTGGGCGCGGGCAGCACCTGCAGGTGCTCCGTCCCGGGCATTGCTTCATGCCGCGCACACTCGCGGATGGCGGGCAGGGACAGGCCCAGCTGACGGGCCCGGGCCGCGAGGACATCGGGATCCCCGATAAGCACCGTGTCTGCCAGTGCCCCCCGTGCCGCCAGCGTCACCGCCAGATCCGGGCCGATTCCGGCCGGCTCGCCGACGGTGAGTGCCAGCAGCGGCGGGCGGTGCTCCGCCATCACCGGTCCAGCCGTAGTTCCACGTACGCGTCGTCGCGGAGTTCCCGCAGCCAGTTCTCCAGCGTCTCCTCGCTCTTGCGCTCGCGGATCTGCTGGACCGCCTGGGCACGGCGCCGTTCATCCGTGCTGTCATGTTCGCGGCGATCCAGAACCTCGACGATGTGCCAGCCGAACTGGGTCTCGAACGGGCGGCTGACTTCGCCGGGCTCCAGGCCGTCCATGACTTCCTCGAAATCGGGCACCAGCTGCCCCGGACTGATCCAACCGAGATCGCCGCCCTCGGAGGCACTGCCGCCGTCGTCGGAGTGGGCGCGGGCCAGCTCCTCAAAGGATTCGCCGTCGTCGATGCGGGCGTGGAGGTTCTCCAGCCGGGTGCGCGCATCCTCCGGCGTGACCACCTCGCTGGGCTGGATGAGGATGTGGCGGGCACGGGTCTGCTGCACCAACTCCTGGTCAGTGGCGCGCGTGTCCCGCAGCTGGACGATGTGGAAGCCACTGGGACTGCGCATCGGCCCCGCCAGATCGCCGACGCTCATGCCCATGACCTCGTCCTGGAACATCGAGGGCAGTTCGCCGGGGCGGCGCCACCCGAGATCGCCGCCTTCCAGGGCATCCTGAGCGTCGGAGACTTCGGCGGCCACCGTGGCGAAATCCTCGTCGCCATCCCGCAGGCGCTGCAACACCTCGCGGGCGCGCTGCTCGGCTTCCTCCGCCTCCTCCGGGTCGGCGGCCTCGGGCACGCCGATCAGGATATGCGATACCTGGAACTCGGTATCGTCCTCCCGCCCGGCGCGGCTCTCCAGGAATTCCTCGATGTCCCGTGAAGTCACCTCGATGCGCCGCTGCACCTGCTGCTGGTGCAGCCGCTGCAGCTTGATGTCGGTCCGGATATCCTCGCGGAAGCGGCCGAAGTCGATGCCTTCCCGGCTCACCGCCTGCCGGAACTGCTGCAGATTCATGTTGTTCTGCTGGGCGATGCGCTGCAGCGCGGCGTTGAGAGTGTTGTCATCGACGCTGATGCCCATGCGGTCTGCCCGTGCCAGCTGCAGCCGCTCCATGATGAGCTGCTCCATGACCTGGTCCACCAGGTCATCCCGCGCCGGCGGCCGTTGACCCTGGGCGCGCATACGCTGCTCCACCTCGTCGAGTTCGGCTTCCAGTTCGGACTGCAGGATGACGTTGTCATCCACCAGCGCCACGATGCGCTCCAGTGTCTGACCCGCCGTCGCGGTTGTGGCGAACACGGCCAGAGCGAGCGCCATGGCTGTCGCTGCGATCTGGCCTCCCAGTCGGGAAAGTTGGTGCTGCGTGCCGATCAATGCGGTTACCTCCGCCTGCCGTATCCGTAGATGGTGTCTTCCAGGAAATCCTGGACGTCGTCGCCGATGGAGCCCAGGCCGCGCAGCTCGAACTGCAGCATCACCGAGCGCTCCGGTTCGATGTCCTGCTCCTCGCGGTAGTAGCGCCCGAGCAGCCGCACGCTCCAGCAACAGTCGCGATATTGTAGACCGCCAAAGCTCTCCAGTGTTCGATCCTCCAGCATGGAATAGCTCCAGCCGCCCAGGACATGCCAGCGCGGGTGCACCGGCCAGGCCAGGCTGAAATCACGCTGCTCCAGCTCCAGGTCGCCGGCCATGTCCCGTCGTGCCCGGTAACCGGCGGAGAACACCGCATCCGGTCGCGGCCGGTAGTTCAGCCGCGCATCGCCGAGAGTGGTGCGATCAGTGTCCGGATTGTACTGGACCTCGGTGCTGGCCTGCAGGCCGGCGGGGAGGGTCAGGCGTGCCTCGCCGATGACGTCCGAGCGATTACGTTCCAGGCCCGGAGGAGGGTCGTCCGGGTCGAGAACCACCGTGCGATCATCGAAATACTGAATCTGCCCCGCCGCCAGACGGAAGAATTCGGCGCCGGTCTCGCGGCTGAGGAAGCGGCTGGTGAGGCCGACAGTGACCTGATTGGCGTCGCCGATGCGGTCTGGGCCGCTGAAGCGGTTCTCGGAGAAGAACTGGAACAGCCCCGGAATGGACTCGTCGGTATCGAACAGGGGTAGGTCGGACTGGTCCCGCTCCGGCACGTAGAGGTAGAACAGCCGGGGTTCCAGGGTTTGCCGCAAGGGCCGGCCGAAGGCCTCGAAGTGGCGCTCGAAGAACAGCCCGGTGTCCAGGCTGGCCACCGGCACGGTGCGGCTCGGATTTTCGTCCTCGGTGGTGTCGAGCTGGGCGTTGAACGGATCGGTGGCGCTGTCCAGATCGTACTGGGTGTGGCGTAGGGTCACCGCCGGTGTGAAGAAACCGCCCAACCCCACTGTGGGCCGGGACAGGCGCGGCGAGACATCGGCGCGGGCGCCGGTGATGCGTTGGTTGGCCTCCGGGTGGTCGAAGCGCACCAACTCGCTGTGCATGTCCCAGCGCAGGCCCAGGGGGCCGTCCTCCGGGTGGTGCTCCAGGGTCAGCCGCGGCAGGCGGCGGTAGGGCTCACGGCCACTGGCGATGTCCGGGTCCACGGTCTGGTAGACCTCGCCGGAGAGCTCGCTGGAGACGGCGCGGGTGTTGTAACGCAGGCGCCCCCGGGAGCGGAGGTGGCGGGTGCTGGACGTGCGCAGACTGTCGCCGAAGTCGCGGAAATACTGGTCGTCGCTGACCCGGGCGAGGTCGAGATCGCCACGGAGGTTGCTGGTGAAGCGGTGGCGATGGTCAAGGCTTGCCTGCCAGCGGTCGTCACCGAAGCGGTCGTCATCCGGCAGGTAGCCCCCGTCCATCTCACCCTGGAAGGAGCGCTGCAGGTAGCGGAACTCACCGCCCAGCATGGCGCCTCGGCGGCTCAGGTAGCGCGGCGCGATGGTGGCGTCGTAGTTGGGGGCGATGTTCCAGTAATAGGGCACCGTCAGGTCGGTGCCGCTGCGGTCGGACTGGCGCAGGGTGGGCGGCAGCAGACCGCTCTTGCGGCGGTCGTCGATGGGGAAGTTGACATACGGCGCATAGGCCACGGGCATGTCCCGCACCATGAGCCGGGCGTGCCAGGCTTCGCCGGTGCCGGTGTCGCGGTCCAGGCGGACCCGGTCGGCGCGCAGCATCCACGCCTCGTTGCCGGGCTCGCAGGTGGAGTAGGTGGTGCCGTGGCCGACGGTGACGCTGGCGTTTTCCAGCTCCATGCGTCGCGCCTCGCCCTGGGTCAGCGTCTCCGGGATCAGGTAGCGGGCACCGTCCACTTCCCCCTGGTCGCGGTCCAGACGCAGATACCCCTGGTCGGCGCCCAGCAGCAGCCCGGTTTCCTGGTACCGCAGATTCCCCCGGGCGTCGACGCGGCTTTCACGCTGCTCGTAGCGCAGTTCGTCGGCATCCAGCTGCTGGTCGGCCCGTTGCAGGCGCACATCGCCGCGCAGGCTGTGGACGCCGCTGGCGGTGTCGGAATGCATGGTGTCCGCATCGATGGCCACCTCGGCCCCTTCCCGTGGAGGCGGGGTGCGCGTGGGCTGGACCTGGGCGCCTTCCACCGGTGCAATGCAGCCTGCCCAGCGTCCATTGTCGCCACTGAGCAGCGGCCAGCGCTGGCCGTCGTCAGCTGCCGCGCTCCATGGCAGGGCCACCGTCGCGGCGAGTGCGGCTGCGGCGATTCTGCTGTCGCTGATGGTCGGGCGCATCGGCACGCTGGTGGCTTCCTGGCGGCGGCGAGTCCATCCCGGGATGCCGGCGGCACACCGTCCGGCGGCAGCGCGGGTCGGGAAGGTGGGTAAATTGGCACACTCGGGTGATTGCGGCAAACCCCGATGGGCAATGGCACCGCCTAGGCAGCATCGTGACCCCGGGACTGACTTCGGCAGTTCCCGAGACACCGCGGCGGCACTGCGGCACAATCCAACGAACTCGAGTCAGGACGGAGCAGGAGTCCCGGATGGCAGAAAGCGTTGCGGATGACCTTCGGCTGCAGGAGCTGAAGGCGTGGTTGCGGGACCAGGGTGTGCATCATGGGCCGATGACTCCGGCGTCGTCGGACGCCAGCTTCCGGCGCTACTTCCGCCTGGAGGCGGCGGGGCGCTCCCTGGTGGCCATGGATGCGCCGCCGGAACACGAGGATTGCGGTCCGTTCGTCCAGGTGGCGGAGCTCATGGTTGGTGCCGGTCTCAATGTGCCGGAGATCGTGGCGCGGGATCTGGACCGCGGCTTCCTGTTGCTGTCCGATCTCGGTGAGCGCACTTACCTGGAGGTGCTGGACGAGGACAACGCCGATGCCCTGATGGAGCCGGCGCTGGATGCGCTGGTGCGTTGGCAGGCGGCATCCCGGCCAGGGGTGCTGCCGTCCTATGATGCCGCTCTTCTGCACCGGGAGCTGCAGCTGTTCCCGGACTGGTATCTGGCGCACCACCTGGGGGTCGAGCCCTCGGCCAGCGAGAGCGCGGCGCTGGAGCGCATGTTTCGCGCACTGGTGGATCGCGCCCTGGAACAGCCCCGCGTCTGGGTCCACCGGGATTACATGCCCCGCAACCTGATGCCCGGCCAGCCACAGCCGGGCATTCTGGATTTCCAGGATGCCGTTGAAGGCCCGGTGAGCTACGACCTGATCTGCCTGCTGCGGGATGCCTTCATCAGCTGGCCCCGCAGTACCGAGTGGCGCTGGTTCTGCTACTACCACCAGGCGGCGCGGGCTGCCGGGGTACCGGTGCCGGAGCGCCTGAAGGCGTTCTGGTCCGATTGCACCTGGATGGGTGTGCAGCGCCATCTCAAGGTGCTGGGCATCTTTGCCCGCATCCGCTATCGCGACGGCAAGCCGCGCTACCTGGAAGACGCGCCGCGCTTCCTGGAGTATCTGCGCCGGGCCGCCGAGGACGAGCCGGAGCTTGGCGAGCTGCTGGCGCTGATGGATACCTGGCACGCCCGGGCACGGGGAGGATGACGGCCATGCACGGGATCCCCGCCATGATCCTGGCAGCCGGGCGTGGTGAACGCATGCGCCCGCTCACGGATCACACACCGAAGCCGCTGCTGGCCGCCGGCGGGCGGCCGCTGATCGACTGGCACCTGCTTCGGCTGGCCGGGGCCGGCTGCAGTCGAGTGGTGATTAACCTGGCGTGGCTGGGCGAGCAGATTGCAGAGCATGTCGGCGACGGCTCGCGCTGGGGCCTGGAGGTGAGCTACTCCCGGGAGGGTGAGCGCGGACTGGAAACCGGGGGCGGTATCGCTCGCGCCTTGCCGCTGCTCGGCGACGGGCCCTTTGTGGTGATGAACGGTGATGTCTGGTGCAACCTCGACCCAGCGCCGCTGCTCCGCCCGCCGGCCGGTCTTGCGCACCTGGTGCTGGTGCCGAACCCGGAGCACAACCGGGACGGTGACTTCGGCCTGCTGGGTGACGCCGTGGTGCCGGAGGGCGGCGAGCCGTTGACCTACAGCGGCATCGGCGTATTCCATCCGGATCTGTTCGCCGGTCATCCGGGCGGGGCGTTTCGCCTTGCACCCCTGCTGCGCCGGGCCATTGCCGCCGGCCAGGTCACAGGAGAGTGCCACCGGGGACGCTGGTGTGATGTCGGCACGCCGGAGCGGTTGCAGGCGCTGGATGTGGAGCTGCGTGGATGTCCGTGAGGGTCCCGATGACGCAGGACGCATCCGGCGCACCTGAAGGTGCGCCCTACGCGGGTGGATGGCCGCAAGGGGCGGGCTGCGCCGTAAACGCGTAGGGCGGATCTCGTAGGGTGGACCTTCAGGTCCACCTTCCCCGCCTAGTTCGGCCGCTGGTCGTGGGGCGGGATGGAGTAGGTGCAGGTGGCGTGGGCGCACATCTCCTCTTCGCCGTCGGCAACCATCTCCACTTCGCCGACGGCCAGGCGATTGCCCAACTTGAGCAGCCGGCACTCGGCGATGATGTCGCCGGCGGCGGGCTTGCGCATGAAGTTGATGTTCAGGGTGGTGGTCACCGCCATCATCACCGGGCCGATGGAGGCCAGCACGGCGCAGTACATGGCCGTGTCCGCCAGGGTCATCAGTGATGGCCCGGAGATGGTGTTGCCGGGGCGCAGGTTGGATCGGTGGAAGGGCATGCGCACGCGCACGAAACGATGCTCGGAGGCCTCCACGCGCCAGGTGTCCTCGCGCATGTCCGGGAACGCCTCCGCGAGCAGCGCCTGCAGTTCCGCTGGGTCCAGTTTTGCCATGCTTTATCCCTGTTGTCGTTGTTTTCCCGGAGTCTAACGATAACAGTGCTATTTTTGCCATGCCCGCCAGCGATTCGACTCAGCGCCCCACAGGGTCTGAGGTCCGCGGGACGCTCTGCGGGTCAGACGGTAGCAGTTCATCATGGAGACGCTGCATCACTGCCCGGCCCACGTCCGCGGGGGCTGCGCTGATGCCCAGGTCGCGCATCTGGGTCACCTGCAGCCCCTGGTAGCCGCAGGGGTTGATGCGCTGGAACGGTGTCAGGTCCATGTCCACGTTCAGGGCAACGCCGTGATAGCTCGCGCCGCGTCGCACACGCAGACCCACCGAAGCGATCTTGGCGTCGTCCACGTAGACGCCGGGGGCGTCGGGCTGCGCTGCGGCGGTGACGCCGTGCTCCGCCAGAAGATCGATGGTGACGGTCTCCAGCAGGGTAATCAACGTGCGGATGCCGAGCTTCCGCCGGCGCACATCCACCAGAACGTAGACCACCGCCTGGCCGGGGCCGTGGTAGGTGACCTGGCCGCCCCGGTCCACGGGCACCACGGGGATGTCCCCCGGCGCCAGCAAATGCTCCGGGCGCCCGTTCATGCCCTGGGTGAACACCGGCGGGTGCTCCAGGGCCCAGAGTTCGTCGGGTGTGGCGGCGTCACGGGTGTCGGTGAAGGCCTGCATGGCACGCCAGGTCGGCTCGTAGGGAACGCGGCCGAGTTCGTGCCGGATGATCGCCGTCGGGTCGGTCACAGGGTCATGACCACCCGCCGGTCGGCGTTGAGACTGCGGTAGATGGCGTCCAGCTGGGCCTTGCTGGACGCGGTCACGTTGACGGTGACCGAGACATAGGTACCGCGGCGGCTGGCGCTGGTGGCAACACTGTCATCGCCGACCTCCGGGGCGTGTTCCCGGACCAGGGCCAGTACATGCAGCACGAAATCCGGCTCCGCCGGTCCCATGGCCTTGATGGGGAACTCGCAGGGGAATTCCAGCAGTGTTTCGTCGTCCGGTGTACCCATGTGGTGTCTCCGCAGGACAGTGGGCGCGTTCACTGGCGCTGACGGCCCCAGTTTACGCGCCCGCATTGCCGGGTGCACGGCAGGGCTACTGGAAGCGCAGCATGATGCTGTCCACGAGGCCGCCAAAGAAGCCCGCCTCCTCGCCGTCTTCCAGCGCCACCAGGGGCACTTCGGCCACCACGGCGTCACCGATGCGCACCTCCACACTGCCCAGCTCCTCGCCGGCGCCGATGGGGGCGACGATGGTGGAGCGCAGATTCATCGTTGCTTCAAGGTTGTCGTATTCCCGTCGCGGCACCGTCACGTACAGCGGTTCCTGCAGGCCCACCCGCAGGGTGTCCGATGCACCTTTCCACAACTTCGGTTCTGCCAGCGCCTCGTTCTCGCCGTAGAGCTGGTAGGTGCCGAAGAAGCGGAAACCGTAGCCGAACAGGGCCTGACTCTGTTCCATGCGGGCATTGGCGCTGTCGGTGCCCATGACCACGGAGATCAGGCGCATGTCGTCACGCTGGGCGGAACTCACCAGGTTGTAGCCCGCCCCGGAGGTGTGCCCCGTCTTCAGGCCGTCAACACTGTCGTCGCGCCACAGCAGGCGGTTGCGGTTGCGCTGGGTAATGCCGGCGTAGCTGAACTCGCGCTGGGAGTAGTACTGGTAGAACTCGGGAAAGTCCCGGATCATGGCCTTGGCCAGGGTGGCGATATCCCGCGCGCTGGTTTGCTGTTCCGGGTCCGGCCAGCCAGTGGCGTTGACAAAGTTGGTATCGGTCATGCCCAGGCGTTCCGCTTCCTGGTTCATCAACTGGGCGAAGGTCTCCTCGTTGCCCGCGATGTGCTCGGCCAGCGCGACGCTGGCATCGTTACCGGACTGGATGATCATGCCCCGGAGGAGATCTTCCACCTCGACCTGCTTGCCCACTTCAACGAACATGCGCGAGCCGCCCATGCGCCAGGCGCGCTCGCTGATGGTGACCTCCTCGTCCAGGTCCAGATGGCCGTCGCGCAGCTCATTGAAGACCACATACGCGGTCATCAGCTTCACCAGGCTGGCCGGCTCCCGTTGCATGTCCGGTTCCCGGTCCGAGAGCACATGGCCGCTGTGGTAGTCGACAAGGATGTAGCTGGGGGCATTGATGGACGGCGGTGCCGGCGTGGGCACCGAGGGGCGTTCGGCAAGGGCCTGACCGCCCGTCAGGGTCAGGGTGAGCAGTAACAGCAGGGGAAGGAATCGGCGCATCGTGTCTCTCGTCAATAGGTCTGGTTCGCAGTCTCAGGCAAGACCCGGCGCGCGAGCATAGCACGCGGGTTGCGCAATCAGGGTTTCGCGGCGGCAGCGCCGTCAGTTGCCGACGACGACGTGATCGTCGCCGAAGCCGTTCTCGTTGAGCCGTGCCGAAAGGCTGTCCAGTTCGTCGCGGTCCGCCACGGGGCCGACGCGCACGCGATGGATGCCGTCCTGTTCGGTCACCTCCACTGGCCCGAGGCCTTCGTCTTCCAGGCGCTGGCGCAGGCGCTGGGCATTGTCCGCGCCGGAGAAGGCGCCGACCTGGAGTTGCAGCCCACCACCGTTGGCGCTGCTCTGCACGGGTGCATCCGGGTCGCCCTGGTCTTCAATGCGCTCCGCCACCCGCCTCGCATTGGCGGTGACCTGCTGGCCGGAGGTGGCCTCCGCGTTGTCGGACTCGGTCGGGGCCGAGTCCGCTGCGTCGCCGCCGCTGGGTTGCGGACCCGTCTCCGGGTCGTAGGCCAGGCTCAGGGCCTCGATGCGCACGGGCGCCGTGCCTGCGTCCAGCATGTCGATGCGCTGGGCGGCCGCGTAGGAGAGATCGATGACGCGGTTGTCGGCGAAGGGCCCGCGGTCGTTGACCCGGACGACGACGGACTTGCCGTTGTCGAGGTTGGTGACCTGCACGTACGTGGGCAGCGGCAGACTGGTGTGGGCCGCGGTCAGGGTGTACATGTCGTAGGGCTCGCCGCTGGACGTGCGGCGGCCGTGGAACTTCTTGCCGTACCAGGAGGCAACGCCTTCCTCGGAGAAGTCCCGGGCGTCCTCCAGGTCCATGACCTGGTACTGCTGGCCGAACACCTCGTAGGTGGCCGGGTTGCCGTAACGGCTCAGAGGCTCGTCCCTGGGTTCCGGCTCCTCCAGGTCGCTGAGGTCCGGCGCGACGTCGGGGCCGCGGTCCTGCTCTTCATCCAGCTGGCCCGGCGTGTCAGGTTCCTCGCGCGGTGCAGTGGCACAGGCGGTGAGCAGCAGTGTCAGGCACAGCAGCAGGAGCAGTCGGTTCATTGGTTGTGCTCGTCCTGGTTCCGGATGGCGCCGGCCAGCTGATAGGCGGCCAGTGCGTACAGTGGGCTGTGGTTGTAACGAGTGATGACGCGGAAATTATGCAGGCCGACCCAGTATTCCGTCTCATTGTCGCTGTCCAGCGCCAGTAGCAGCGCGGCGGCATCGTCGTCGAAGTCCCCCTCGGGCTCGATGCCGGCGGCGCGCAGCTCTCCCACAGTGGTGTTGAGGCGCATGCCGTCGTCCAGGAACTCGTCCACCCGGTCGGTGTTGTCCACCCGTGCCGGTGCGACCACGGGCTCACCTTCCCGCCAGCGATGCTCGGTAAAGTAGTTGGCCACGCTGGCCAGGGCGTCCGGGACGCTGTTCATGAGATCCCGGCGGCCGTCTCCGGAGCCGTCCACGGCGTAGTGGCGGTAACTGCTGGAGATGAACTGCGGAATCCCCATGGCCCCGGCGTAGGAGCCCCGGATACCGCTGACGTCCAGGTCCTCTTCGTCCACCAGCAGCAGGAAGTGCTCCAGTTCGCTGCGGAAGAAGTCGGCCCGGGGCGGATAGTCGAACGCCAGGGTCACCAGGGCGTCCAGTACCCGGTGCTGGCCGGGATGCTGTCCGTAGCGAGTCTCCACACCGACGATGGCCACCAGAACGGCCGGGTCGACGCCGTAGTCGTCAGCGATATCGTCCAGCAGCTCCCGGTGCTCGTCCATGAAGGCCGCGCCCTCGGCAATGCGATCGTCTTGGAGGAAGATGCGCCGATAGCGATGCCAGGGCAGGGCCTCCGCCGGCGAGGTGATGGCGTCGATGATGTCCTGCTGGTGGCGGGCGTCGGCCAGCAGCGTGTTCACCTGATCCCGGTCCAGGCCGTGCTCTTCGGCCATGTGGGTGGAGAAGGCCGACAGCGCCTCCTGTTGTTCCTCCAGAGGGTTGGCAGCGACCGGTTGAGCAGCGAGGCCGAAAGCCAGGGCCAGTGGCAGGCAGCGGGACCATCGAATGGGCATGAGCAGGCTCTTCTCGCAGTGTTGGTACAACGTCCACCTGCAGCGCGGGTCCCGCGCCACAGCTCCGTTTGATTCGTCAGGACGCCCAGAGTTTCCGGTGGGTGCGGATTGACATGAGAATACCGAACGCCGCCATCAGCGTCACCATGGACGTGCCGCCATAGGACACCAGCGGCAGTGGCAGCCCCACCACGGGCATCAGGCCGGAGACCATGCCGATGTTGACGAACACGTAGACGAAAAAGGTCAGGGTCAGGCTGCCGGCGAGCAACCGCCCATACGTGTCCTGGGCGTTCACGGCGATGTACAGTCCGCGGCCGATGATGAACAGGTACAGCGCCAGCAATTGCAACACGCCGATGAGACCGAACTCCTCGGCGAACACGGCGAAGATAAAGTCGGTGTGGCGCTCGGGCAGGAAATCCAGTTGTGACTGGGTGCCGTTCAGCCACCCTTTGCCGAACACGCCGCCGGAGCCGATGGCAATGGTGGACTGGATGATGTGATACCCCGCGCCCAGCGGGTCGCGCTCCGGATCGAACAGCGTCAGCACCCGCTGCTTCTGGTACTCCCGCATCAGGAACAGCCAGAACACGGGGATCATGGCCAGAATCGCCATCAGTACCGTGACCATGACACGCCATCGCAAGCCCGCCAGGAACAGTGCGAAAAAGCCCGATGCGCTCACCAGCAATGCGGTGCCGAGGTCGGGCTGCAGGATGATGAGCCCGGTGGGTACCGCGATGGCTACGGTGGCCAGCAGGACGCTGGGCAGACTGGGTGGCAGCGGCCGCATGCTCAGGTACCACGCCACAGCCATGGGGATGGCGAGTTTCATCAGCTCCGCGGGCTGGAACCGGAACAGCCCCAGGTCGAGCCAGCGCTGTGCCCCCTGGCCCACGGTGCCTACCAGCAGCACCAGGACCAGCATGACCAGACCTCCCAGGAACACCCAGGGTGTCCAGCGACGCAGGGTGTCCGGCGGGATCTGCGCCATCACCACCATGCCGGTGAAGGCCGCCGACAGACGGATGACCTGGTTCTGCACCGCGTCCATGGATTGATTGGTGGCGCTGTAGAGGACTGCAATGCCGGCGCAGGAGAGCAGCAGTAATGCGGTGACCAGCTGCACGTCCAGATGCAGCACCCGCTGCAGCACCGAGATGTGGCGCGGCGAGGTGACGCGATCGGAGAGTTCAGCCATGGTCCACCTCTCCATCGATGCCCTGCATGAAGGCATCCAGCACCTGACGGACCTTGGGTGCGGCCACGCCACCGCCGCTGCCGCCATGCTCCACCAGCGCCGCCACGGCGATCCGCGGATTGTCCGCGGGTGCAAATGCGGTGAACAGGGCATGGTCGCGGAAGCGGCGCTCCAGTTCCTCTTCGTCGTACTCTTCGTCCTGTCCCAGGCTGAATACCTGGGAGGTGCCGGTCTTGCCGGCAATGCGATAGTTCAGGTCCGAGCTGATGCTGCGAGCAGTGCCCCGGCTCCCGTGAACCGACTCTTCCATGGACTTGAATACCACGTCCCAGAGGGACTCGTCGTCCAGTTCCACCACCCGTTTGCGCTGGGCGTCTTCGGTGGCGAGGGTTTCGCCGTTGGTGGCGTCGTGGACCGCGCGGAGGATGCGCGGGCCGACGGAGACACCCCGGTTGGCGATGATGGCGGTGGCGTGGGCCAGTTGCAGCGGCGTGCTGAGGAAATACCCCTGACCGATGGAGGTGATGATGGTCTCGCCATGGAACCAGCCCTCGCCGCGGGCCTGGCGCTTCCAGTCCCGCGACGGCAGGATGCCGCCGCGCTCGCCCGGAATGCCGACGCCGGGGGCACGACCGAAGCCGAAGCGCTCCAGGAATGCCGCCATGCGGTCGATGCCAAGCTCATAGCCCAGCTTGTAGTAGTAGACGTCGCAGGACTGGATCATGGCGTCCAGGAAGTCCATGTCGCCATGACCACGACGGCGCCAGCAGCGCCAGCGGTGGTCGACATTGTCGATGCTGAAGTGACCCGGACAGAACACCGTGTCGTCCGGATCGAAGATGCCGTGCTCGAGCCCGGCAAGGCCGATGAACGGCTTGATGGTGGAGCCCGGCGGATATTGCCCACGCACGGCGCGATTGAACAGCGGCCGTTCCGGGTCCTCCTGCAGGGCGGCGTAGGTGGCGCGGTCGACGCCGTTGACGAAGATGTTCGGATCGAAGGAGGGCATGCTGGCCAGGGCCAGGATGTCGCCGGTGCGCACGTCCATGGCGACGATGGACCCGGATTCGTCCCCCATGGCCACCTCGGCCACGCGCTGCAGGCGGCTGTCCAGGGTGAGTACCATGTCGTCGCCGGGTTCCGGCGCACGCCGTCCCAGGGGCTGGATGACCCGGCCCAGGGCGTTGGTCTCCACCTGCTCCAGGCCGGCGTGGCCGTGCAGACGTTCCTCGAACTGCAACTCGGTACCGGTCTTGCCAATGTGGCTGCTGCCGCCATAGCGGCGCCGGTCCACCCGCCGGAGCTCGCGTTCGTTGATACGGCCCACGTAACCGATGGCGTGGGCGGCGTGGGGGCCATGGGGGTAGTGGCGACTCAGTCGTGCTTCCACCTCGACGCCGGGGAAGCGATGCCGGTTGGCGGCGAAGGCCGCGACTTCGCGGTCCGTGAGGCGTACCTTGAGCGGCAGCGCCTCGAAGTGCCGGGAGCGCGCGCGCAGCCCCTGGAAACGGTCCATCTCGGCGTCGCCGATATCGAGGATCTCGCCGAGCCCCGCCAGGGTGGTGTCCATGTCCGGCACCTGTTCCGGCGTCAGCAGCAGCTGGAAGTTGGGTCGGTTCTCGGCCAGGACCATACCGTTGCGGTCATGGATGAGACCGCGGTTCGGCGGGATCGGTACCAGTTTCACGCGGTTGGCCTGCGACAGGGTCGCGTAGCGTTGATGGCCGGCAACCTGGAGCTGGCCCATACGTCCACCCAGCAGTCCCATGATGACCAGCACGCCCGCCCCGGCGAGGAACGTGCGCCGGGTGAACTGGCGCTTCTCCTGGGTTCTGTCGTGAAGCTGGTTGTGGTGGTCGCCGGCCATGATTACTGCACACTGAAGCGGCGGCGTACGCCGCGCATGATGACGAATATCCAGGGCCACAGCAGCGTGCCCACCAGGGGCGGCAGCCAGTAAGCCACACCCGGCACCGGTTGATTGGCAAGACCGCTGATCCAGGCCTGGATCAGGTTGATCAGGAGTAGCAGCAGCAGGACGATGAGGGCCTGCTGTGGCAACGGATAGACCCGGATGCGCTGATGCAGGCGCAGCACCAGGTAGGCCACCAGCGCGTAGGCCAGGGCGTGCTGCCCCAGCAGGGTCGACTGCACCGCGTCCTGTCCCAGCCCAACCAGCCAGGCGATCACCACGCCGACCCGGTGGGGAACCGCCATGCACCAGTAGATCAGCACCAGTGCCGCCCATTCCGGCCGTGCCAGACGCGCCCATTCCGGCAGCGGCATCACGGTCAGCATGTAGGCGACCAGGATGCTCACGAAGATGATCCAGCCGCCGCGCTGCAGCGCCAGAGTCATCGCTGGTCGTCCTCCCGCGCGAGATCTTCGACGCTCTGGAGTTGGTCCATGGTGTCGTCGTCGAGTTCGTCCTCGTCGCGCTGCTCGCGCGCGCGGACCAGCAGCATTTCCCGGCTGCGGTCCAGTTGTGCCAGCGGGCTTGCGGTGATGCGGGCAAAGGACTCACCCGGCTGGCGTTCGACACTTGTCACTTCGGCCACCGGATAGCCGCGGGGGAAGCGACCGCCAAGCCCGGAGGTCACCAGCAGGTCACCCTCTTCGATGTCGGCATTGTTCGGCAGGTGCGGGATGTCCAGTTCCCGCAGGTTGCCGCCGCCGAAGGCAATGGCGCGCAGGCCGTTGCGATTGACCTGCACCGGCACGGCGTGACTCGGGTCGGTGATCAGGCGGACCACGGCGCTGGAGCGGCTGACGCTGTCGACCTGCCCCATGACGCCGTCGGCGTCGATTACCGGTTGTCCGGCAAAGACCCCGTGGCGCGAGCCCTTGTCCACGCGGATGATGTGGCGATACGGATCAAGGTCCACCCGCATCAGTTCGGCGATGAGGACCGATTCCTCCACTTCGTAGGCGGAGCCCAGCAACCCCTGAAGGCGAATGTTCTCCCGTTCCAGCTGGTCCAGGCGCTGCAGGCGCGCCTCGTAGAGCAGATGCTGGTCGCGCAACCGGGCGTTTTCCTCGATCAGCGCGGAGCGGCTGGCCAGACGCTCCGAGGCATAGCCGGCCAGATCGAAGGGCAGGTTCACCGCATAGTGAACCGGATGGATCGCGGTCTGCACTGCAGTGCGCACCGGTTCACCAAGATGCTCCCGTTGGTCGAGCGTCATGAGTCCTGCCGATACGAGCACCAGCAGGATGAGGCGGGTGGTTGCCGATGGCCCCTGGGCGAATAGTGGTTTAATGGTGTTCCCCGTCCATCATGATCATGCTTCAGCGTTGCCGCAGCAGGCGGCGGTGCTGGCCCCACAGCAGGGGCGCCGTTGCCAGTGTCCTACTGTAACGGAGAATCGTCCGTGAATCAGGTCACTACCGGGAAAAGTGGGGGCCGGATATGAAGGCCTGGACCGGACACGGCCCGGGGCGACGCCGCCGGGCCGGTCGGGATCACTCCACGGTGAACAGGTCCAGCCCCTGCTCGTCCATCAGTTCCAGTGCGCGACCGCCGCCCCGGGCCACACAGGTCAGGGGGTCGTCGGCCACCACCACCGGCAGGCCGGTCTCCTCCATGAGCAGGCGGTCGACATTGCGCAGCAATGCGCCGCCGCCGGTGATGACAATGCCGCGGTCGGCCACGTCGGCACCCAACTCCGGCGGTGTCTGCTCCAGTGCCGTTTTCACCGCGCCGACAATCCCGGAGAGCGGCTCCTGCAGCGCTTCCAGGATTTCGTTGCTGTTCAGGGTAAAACTGCGCGGCACGCCCTGGGCCAGGTTGCGCCCCTTGACGTCCAGCTCCCGCACCTCGGTGCCCGGGAAGGCGGTACCGATCTCGTGCTTGATCCGTTCGGCGGTGGATTCGCCGATGAGGATGCCGTAGTTCCGGCGGACGTAGTTGATGATGGCCTCGTCAAAGCGGTCGCCGCCGATACGTACCGATGCCGAATAGACGATGCCGTTCAGGGACAGCACGGCCACTTCCGAGGTGCCGCCGCCGATGTCCAGCACCATGGAACCGCGGGCCTCGTCCACGGGCATGTTGGCGCCAATGGCCGCCGCCCGGGGTTCCTCGATCAGATAGGTCTCACGGGCACCGGCACCGACCGCGGATTCCTTGATGGCGCGACGCTCGACCTGTGTGGAGCCGCAGGGCACGCACACCAGCACCCGGGGGCTGGGCTTGAAGAAACGCGCCTCGTGCACCTTCTTGATGAAGTGCTGAAGCATTTTTTCGGTGACGGTGAAGTCCGCGATCACCCCGTCCTTGAGCGGCCGGATGGCACGGATATTCCCCGGCGTGCGCCCGAGCATGCTCTTGGCCTCGGCGCCTACCGCGGCGATGCTCTTCGGACCGCCGTCGCGATCCTGCCGGATGGCTACCACAGAGGGTTCATTCAGGACGATGCCCTGGCCACGGAGGTAGATCAGAGTGTTAGCAGTGCCGAGGTCGATGGAAAGATCATTGGAGAAGAGTCCGCGAATGCCCTTGAACATGGCTGGGTCCGGTATCCTGTCCCGATGAGACGCCCGCTCACGCCCGGATAGGCCGTGACGATGATTGTTGTTGCCGGCGTACAAGAATTAGAGGAAGCAACGGCCGACAGACGACGGGTGCTTGCTCCGCAAGAAGCTCGCTAATCTATCAGTGCACCTGCATCGCGGCAAGCGACGTGCGGTGCCGTTTGCACGCTTTTGTGGATGCGGTCACGTTTGCGCTGCAACGTTGATTGGCCGACAATTCCGGTTTTCCCGCAAGCTGTTCGAGGACGCCATGTCACTCAGTGACGAGCAGGTCAATGAAATTGCCCATCTGGCGCGGCTGCAGGTGGATGGCGACGCGGTGCCCGACTACGCGCGGAACCTCTCCGATATCCTCTCCTTCGTGGAGACCATGAGTGCGGTGGACACCAGCGGGGTGGAACCGCTGGCGCATCCATTGGAGATGCCCCAGCGCCTGCGCGAGGATGCGGTCACCGAGGAGAACCAGCGCGAGCGTTTCCAGGCCATTGCGCCCCAGGTGGAAGCCGGGCTCTATCTGGTACCGCGGGTCATCGAATGAGTCCTGGCGTCCGCGCCGTCCGCAATCCTTTCAGCGACTTCCTGAGAAAACGGGTAAGCCATCGTGTCTGACACCAGCAAGACCGTTGCCGAACTGGCAGCCGGCCTGGAGGCGGGGAGCTATTCCAGCGAGGAGCTCACGCGCGCCTACCTGCAGCGCATCCGCGGCGCCGGGGCCGAGCTCAACGCGTTCATTACCGTCACCGAGGAGCAGGCCCTGGCCGCCGCGCGCGTCGCCGACCAGCAGCGCAGCAAGGGTGAAGCCGGCCCGCTCACCGGTGTGCCCCTGGCACACAAGGATATCTTCTGCACCCGGGACGTGCGCACCAGCTGCGGCTCGCGGATGCTGGACAACTTCGTCGCTCCCTACAGTGCCCACGTGGTGGAACGGATGGGTGCCGCCGGCATGGTCTGCCTGGGCAAGACCAACATGGACGAGTTCGCCATGGGGTCGTCCAACGAGACCAGCTACTACGGGCCGGTTAAGAATCCCTGGGATACCGCCGCCGTGCCGGGCGGCTCGTCCGGGGGATCGGCGGCTGCCGTGGCGGCCCGACTGACCCCGGCGGCCACCGGCACCGACACCGGCGGTTC
This sequence comes from Aquisalimonas sp. 2447, assembly GCF_012044895.1. NCBI lineage: Bacteria > Pseudomonadati > Pseudomonadota > Gammaproteobacteria > Chromatiales > Ectothiorhodospiraceae > Aquisalimonas > Aquisalimonas sp. 2447. The sequence continues at coordinate 3,243,834 of NZ_CP050695.1, read as the reverse complement.
CATCCGTCAGCCGGCGGCGCTTTGCGGCATCACCGGCCTGAAGCCCACCTACGGCCGGGTGTCGCGCTACGGCATGATCGCCTTCGCGTCCAGCCTGGACCAGGCCGGTCCCATGACCACCAGCGCCGAGGACTGCGCCCTGCTGCTGGAGGCCATGGCCGGCTTTGACGAGCGGGACTCCACCAGCGTGGATCGCGCCGTGCCCCGCTACAGCCAGGAGCTCACCGGCAGCCTGGAGGGCGTGCGGGTTGGGCTGCCGAAAGAGTACTTCGGTGATGGCCTGGACCCGGATGTGGCCCGGGTCGTCGACGCGGCCATCGACGAGTACCGCAGGCTCGGGGTGAAGTTCCGCGAGATCAGCCTGGCCAATACGGAACTGGCGGTGCCGGCCTACTACGTGATCGCCCCGGCGGAGTGCTCCTCCAACCTCTCCCGTTTCGACGGCGTGCGCTTCGGCTACCGCTGCGAGAACCCGCGGGATCTGGAGGACCTGTACAAGCGCTCCCGCGGCGAAGGCTTCGGCGCCGAGGTGAAGCGCCGCGTCATGGTGGGCACCTACGCCCTGTCCGCCGGCTATTTCGACGCCTATTACCTCAAGGCGCAGCAGATGCGGCGGTTGATCAAGAACGACTTCATGGCCGCCTTCGAGGACGTGGATCTGATCCTGGGTCCCACCTCGCCCACGGCCGCGTTCAACATCGGTGAGCGCACGGATGATCCGGTGAAGATGTACCTGTCGGATCTCTACACCATTGCCGTGAACCTGGCCGGGCTGCCCGGGATGTCCCTGCCCGCCGGGTTCAGCAACGGCCGCCCGGTGGGGCTGCAGTTGATCGGCAACTATTTCGACGAGGGCCTGCTGCTCAATGCCGCCCACCGTTACCAGCAGGTGACGGACTGGCACACCCGCGCGCCGGCGGCGTTCGCGTAAGAGGGTATGACAACGATGGAATGGGAAACGGTCATCGGGCTGGAGATCCACGCCCAGCTCGCCACCCGCAGCAAGATCTTTTCCGGCGCTTCCACTGCCTACGGTGCCGATCCCAACACTCAGGCCTGCGCCGTGGACCTGGGCCTGCCCGGGGTGCTGCCGGTGCTGAACAAGGGCGCGGTGAAAATGGCGGTGAAGCTGGGGCTGGCCACGGGTTGCACCATCGCGCCGCGCTCGGTGTTCGCACGCAAGAACTACTTCTACCCGGATCTGCCCAAGGGCTACCAGATCAGCCAGTACGAACTGCCGGTGGTGCACGATGGCGAGTTGCTGATCGAACTGGAAGACGGCTCCACCAAACGCATTGGTGTCACCCGGGCGCATCTGGAGGAGGACGCCGGCAAGTCCCTGCACGAGGGCTTCGAGGGTGTCACCGGCATTGATCTCAACCGCGCCGGTACGCCGCTGCTGGAGATCGTCTCCGAGCCGGACATCCGCTCCTCGGAGGAGGCCGTGGCCTACATGAAGAAGCTGCACTCGCTGGTGCGCTATCTCGGCATCTGCGACGGCAACATGCAGGAGGGCTCGTTCCGCTGTGATGCCAACGTCTCGGTGCGGCCGAAGGGCAGCAGCGACTTCGGCACCCGTGCCGAGATCAAGAACGTCAACTCCTTCCGCTTCGTGCAGCAGGCCATCGATTACGAGGTGGAACGCCAGATCGACGTGATCGAGTCCGGCGGCACGGTGGTCCAGGAGACGCGCCTGTTCGATGCGGCCAAGGGCGAGACCCGCTCCATGCGCACTAAGGAGGAGGCCAACGACTACCGCTATTTCCCGGATCCGGACCTGCTGCCGCTGGAGGTCGACGCCGCGCTGGTGGAGGAGGCCCTTGGTGAGCTGCCGGAACTCCCGGATGCCAAGAAGCAGCGGTTCATGGACGAGTATGCCCTGACTGCCCATGACGCCTCGATGCTTACCGGCAGTCGCGAGCTGGCCGACTACTTCGAGGCGGTGGCCGAGGCCGCCGGCGGCGAGGGCAAACTGGCCGCCAACTGGGTGATGGGCGAGCTTTCCGGTGCGCTGAACAAGGCCGGCCTGGACATCACCGAGAGCCCGGTCTCACCGGCGCAGCTCGGTGGCATGCTCCAGCGCATCAGCGATCAGACCATCTCCGGCAAGATCGCCAAGCAGGTCTTCGAGGCCATGTGGAACGGCGAGGGCGATGCCGACACGGTGATCGAGAAGCACGGGCTCAAGCAGGTCACCGACACCGGCGCCATCGAGGCCATGATCGACGAGGTGATCGCCGCCAATCCGCAGCAGGTGGAACAGTACCAGGGCGGCAAGGACAAGCTGCTGGGCTTTTTCGTCGGCCAGGTCATGAAGGCCTCCAAAGGCAAGGCCAACCCGGAACAGGTCAACGAACTGCTCAAGCAGAAGCTCGGCTGACGCACCACCCCCTGTGGGAGCGACGTCAGTCGCGACGACGCGTGGCCGCGTAGGGTGCATCTTGATGCACCGCACGCCTTTGAGCATGCCTCTGCCGTTGGCTTCGATCGTGGGGCGCCGATCGGGTACTCCGGTCCCGGACACGCTGTGAATACGTCCGTGTACGCTCGGCACTGGCCATCCATGGCCAGTGACGGTCCGGGACCGGAGCACCCGACCAGCGCCTGCGGCATCTGGTAGAGCACTGGGGGAGTAACCTCCTCGCCCAACCGCTCTGGAACGCGGTTGCCGAAAGCCACAGGTCGAGGCAACCGGAAGTCGCAACGGTTAATTCAGCCTCGGTGCTGCGTGGAGCCGGGCCCCGGTGAAAGCGACTCGCGAAGCTCCGGAACGCAGGCCGCCCGGCCCCGAAGGGGTGGCCGCATGGATGCGGCCACCGGCGCCCAGCGCAGGGATGCGCTGTAAGCCGGCCAGGCCGGAGTGGAGGAAACTTTCCTTCGCTAGAAGGAAAGTTAGGCGGAGCGCCGGAGCGCTCACCGGGGCCCGGCTCCACGCAGCAGCCCCGGCCGTAAGGCAACGGCCTCAATCCCTGGTTACCCTGAAGTCACAACGTGTCGTGACCGGAGTACCCGATCGGTGCTCCACGATCAAAGCTACCGGCACGCCCGCTGTTGTAATCGAGGCCAGACCGTAACGCAGGATCACGCTCTCGTCAGTCTGCGGTACCTGCCGGACGCGTCCAGGCTGAAGCCCCTTCTACGATTACGATGTTGTCATCGCCCTGTCGCGGTAGGCTGTGCGCCGGGGCCCCACATCAGGAAACGGATCGATATTCATGCAGCCAGAATCTGACTCTCTTCACCGCTTCGTCTTCGAGCACGCCAATGTCCGCGGGGAGCTGATCCAGCTGGACAGTACCCTGTCGGAAGTCCTGGGCCGGCGTACCTACCCGGATCCCGTCGCGCGCCTGGTCGGTGAGGCCCTGGCGGCGGCGGGGCTGCTGTCGTCCATCCTCAAGTTCAAGGGCTCCCTGATCCTGCAGATCCAGGGGCAGGGCGCGCTGCGCATGCTGGTGGCCAGCGCCAGCCACGAGCAGGACGTGCGTGCCGTGGCCCGGCTTGGGGAGGAGGAGATCACCGATGCGCCGCTACGGGAACTCTGCGACAACGGCTACCTGGCCATCACCATCGACCCGGAGGATAGTGACGACCGCTACCAGGGCATCGTGCCCCTGGAGGCGGAGCGGCTGAACGCCGCAGTGGAGGCCTACTTCGATCAGTCCGAGCAGCTTCCCACCCGGGTGTGGCTGGCCTGTGACGGTGAACGGGCCGCGGGGCTGCTGATGCAGCGCCTGCCCGGTGATGCCGGCGAGGATGCCGATGCCTGGAACAGGGCCGAGCACCTGGCCAGCACCATCACTGAGGATGAACTCCTGCGGCTCGGTGCCCGGGAGATCATCGGCCGGCTGTTCCACGAGGAGGATATCCGCCTGTTCGAGCCGTCCGGGGTGCGTTTCCATTGTCACTGCTCCCGCGAGCGCCTGGCCGGCGTGCTGCAGGGGCTGGGCTACGCGGAAGCAAAGGATGTGCTGGACGAGCAGGGTCAGATCGAGGCCACCTGCGAGTTCTGCGGCACCACCTACCGCTTCGACCCGGTGGACGTGGAACAGCTCTTCAGCGAGGGCGGCATCGAGCCGCCGCGGCCGACGCAGCATTGACGCGGGCGATCCGTTTGCAGCATCCGTGTGGGCCTGTGCAGACCTGTAGTGCGGACGTTTACGTCCGCCGGACGGGCCTCGATAAGCCGCCTTGGGTCGTAGGGCTTGGACGGCGGACCTGAAGGTCCGCCCTACGCGGCTACGCCGCGGCGAACTGCCGCCGGGGCGGCGGGAGCCGCAACCGGTCAGGCGTTTGATCGACCCCCGCACACCCGGCAATCCGGGTCCCGCGCCACCCGGAATCCCTGCCACTCGCCGCTGCGGGCATCCCAGGCGCTGAAGCGCCCGGTCGCCGGCTCGCCGAAACCGGCAATAATGCGCAGCGCCTCCAGCGCCATCATGCTGCCAATGACCCCCACCACCGGCCCCAGAACCCCCGTCTCGCTGCAGGTCTCCCGGGGGGCCTCTGCGGCGTCCGGAGGGAACAGGCAGCCGTAGCAGGGGCCGTACTCCAGGTCCGGCCGGAAGATGCCGAGCTGGCCCTCCAGGCGAATGGCGGCGCCGGAGACCAGCGGCTTGCGTTGCGCCACGCAGGCGGCATTGACAGCGAAGCGGGTGGCGAAGTTGTCGGTGCCGTCCAGCACCAGGTCGGCGTCCGCCACGGCACGCTCCAGGCGCTCACCCTCCAGCCGTTCGCTGATGGTATACAGGCGTGGTTCCGGATTCAGCGCCCGCAGCCGGTCCTGGGCTGATTCGGTCTTCGGGCGGTCCAGGTCTGCCGTGCCGTGCAGGATCTGGCGCTGCAGGTTGGTGAGGTCGACATGGTCATGATCGGCCAGGGTCAGCTGGCCGACCCCGGCCGCCGCCAGGTAGAGGGCCGCCGGTGAGCCCAGCCCGCCCATGCCGACGATGAGCACACGCGCTCCGGCGATGGCCTCCTGCCCCGCCATGTCCACTTCCGGCAGCATGATCTGGCGGCTGTAGCGTAGCAATCCGGCATCATCCACTGGGAATCTCCTGGCGCCGTACAGGCGCTCAAAATGCGACGAACTCGGGTTCGAGGATACTACCGTCGTGCCGCGGTGAAACGGTCGCGCCCGGCGTGGTCGCGGAAGCTCGTGATCCGCGCCAGGCCGGCGCTGCTCATGAGTCCGCGCACCGCCTCGGCCTGACGGTAGCCGTGCTCGACGATCAACCAGCCGCCGTCAATAAGGTAACCCGGCGCCTCAGCGGTGACGGTACGGATCGCGTCCAGCCCGTCCGGCCCGGCAAGCAGGGCCTCCGCCGGTTCGTGGGCGGCCACTTCCGGGGCCAGTTCCGGGTCGTCATTGTTGACGTACGGCGGGTTGCTGACGATGAGGTCAAAGCGGCGACCATCCACGGGCTGGAACCAGTCACCTGTCAGCCACTCCACCTGGAGCCCGAGGCGCTCGCCGTTGGCGCGGGCCACCGTCAGCGCCGGCGTGCTGCGTTCCACCGCCGTGATGGACCAGTGCGGCCGATCCGCTGCCAGCGCCAGCGCGATGGCGCCGCTGCCGGTGCCGAGGTCCAGGGCGGAGCAGCGCGTGTCGGCGGGCATGAGCTCGAGCGCGTGGGTCACGAGTTCTTCGGTCTCGGCGCGCGGGATGAGCACGCTGGCATCCACAATCAGTTCCAGGTGACGGAAAGGCTGTGTGCCGACCAGGTGGGCCAGGGGAACGCCCGATGCGCGACGCCGTATCAAGTCCCGGAAGCCGGTGGTGACGGTGTCATCCACCGATTGATCCGTGCGGGCGCGCAGGGCCGCCGCCGAAAGGCCTGCAGCATGCTCCAGAAGCCAGTGGGCCTCGCGGTGGGGCAGTTGCGCCCGACCTTCCTGCAGCAGTTCCCCGAAGGTCATCAGATCCAGCCGAGACCGCGGGCGGTCAGGGCACGCTCCTCCAGCATGACCGGGATGCCGTCATCCACCAGGTAGATGCGTTCGCCGTTCTCGGTGATCAGCGCTTCGCGGACCGCACCGGTGACCTGGGTGCCGTCCTGGTAGTGCGCCTGGCCCTCCTTGATGAGGGCATTGAGCGCCTCGAGCCGCTCCCGTGGCAGGGGCTCCACCGGGATCTTGGTCACCGGACAGCAGAGAATCTCCAGTAGCTTGCGATCGATGGACATGGGGCTCTCGTTGCGTTGTGGGCAGGCCGCCATGATACCGCGCGCCGCCGCCGGCTGTCGCCGGTATGTCACTGCCGGCGAATTAAAGAAACCCGCGCAGCTGCCGTTCAACTCAGCCAGAGACGTCGGTCCCGGGGCGGGGCTTGGTCGTTGGTGAGCCGGGAGGATACCCATGGATCTGTCTGCGCTGCGCGCACATGACTTCCTGTCGCGTCTGGAGATCTGCGCGTTCTGCCGCCGGGATGCAGAAACCGTGGATGGTTTCGTGGCCGGCCATGAGGCGGCCATGTGCAATGATTGCGCTGCCGTACTCCGCGACGAGCTGGAGCTCCATCGCAGCCAGTGGTTGCGTGACCGGGTGCGCGAGTTGCCGTCACCGGCGTGCATTCGCGCCTGGCTGGATCAGCGGGTTCTGGGGCAGGATCATGCCAAGCGGGTGCTGGCGGTACAGGTCCACAACCACTACAAGCGTCTGGCCTGGCGTAGCATGCACGGCCTGGATGAGGCGCCGGGCAAGACCAATCTGCTGCTGAGCGGCCCCCCGGGGAGCGGCAAGACCCACCTTCTGGAGACCCTGGCACGCTGTCTGGATGTGCCTTTCGGGGTCGTGGACGCCACCGTGCTGACACCCAACGGGTTCCAGGGCGCAGGGACGGAGAGTGTTCTCCAGTCCGTGCTGCGTGATTGCGACTGGGATCCCGCCTGCGCCGCGCGGGGCATTGTTTACATTGACGAGGTGGACAAGCTCGGCGGCGATGACGCCGACGGCCGGGGGCGGGCGGTCCAGCAGGCCCTGCTGCAGGTGCTCGAGGGGCGTCGCGTCAGCGTCGCCGCACCGGGAGGTCGCACGCTGGTGGTGGACACCAGCGAGTTGCTGTTTGTCGCCGGCGGGGCGTTCCGCGGGGCGTCACCGTTGTCCGGGAGAGACGTCGCCGACCCACAGTCGGTGGAGGACTGGTTGCTGGAGCAGGGGCTGATTCCGGAGTTCATCGGGCGTTTTCCGGTGCATGTGCCACTGCGTGCGCTGGACCGGACAGAGCTTTGCCGCCTGCTCAGCGAGCCGCCGGATGCGCCGTTGCGGCAGATGCAGGCACTGCTGGCCATGGATGACTGTGACTTGCAGGTAACGCCGGCGGCCCTGGAGACCATTGCAGCCGCCGCCGCACGGCGGGGCTGTGGCGCCCGCGGCCTGCGGGCCGAAGTGGAGTGGCTGCTGCTGGATGCCCTGTTCCAGGTGCCGGCGCGGCCCGAGGTGGGGCGGGTGCTGGTGGATGCTGACGGTGGTGGTGTCCGCGTTTCATTGCAGGCAGCGGGTGACGGCCGTTTCGTCGACGCCTCCGCGGCATAGCCAAGCGGACTTCGTGTCGCTACCATGAGCGGTTCTCAATCGGAACCAGGTGAATCCCCTATGGTTGATCCAGCTGCCGTCAACGGCTCGATTGACAACGTCAACGTCCTGGCGCAGGAACTGCTGCCCACCCCCGAGGAAATCCATGCCAGGTTGCCCCTGACCGACCAGGCGCGGGAGACCGTGCTGGCCGGGCGCCGGCAGGTAGAGCAGATTCTCGATCGCCGTGATCCCCGCGTGTTCCTGGTGGTGGGGCCCTGCTCCATTCACGACACCGCGGCGGCGCGTGACTATGCGCGTCGTCTCAAGCGCCTGGCCGACGAGGTCAGCGACTCGGTGTTCGTGATCATGCGGGTGTACTTCGAGAAGCCGCGGACCACGGTGGGCTGGAAGGGCTTCATCAACGACCCGCACATGGACGACTCCTTTCGTATCGATGAGGGCCTCTACAACGCCCGACAGCTGCTGCTGGAGTTCGCCGAAATGGGGCTGCCCACCGCCACCGAGGCGCTGGACCCGATCACGCCGCAGTACATCTCGGACCTGATTACGTGGACGGCCATCGGTGCACGCACCACCGAATCCCAGACGCATCGCGAGATGGCCAGCGGGCTGTCGACGCCGGTGGGCTTCAAGAACGGCACCGACGGCAACCTGACCACCGCCATCAACGCCCTGCATTCGGTGGCCAATCCGCATAGCTTCCTGGGCATTAACTACCAGGGACAGTGCTCCATCATCCGTACCCGGGGCAACGCTTACGGTCACCTGGTCCTGCGAGGGGGCGGCGGCAAGCCCAACTACGACTCTGTCAGCGTCTCCGTGTGCGAAAAGGAGCTGGCCGAGGCCGGTCTGCCGGCGAACATTGCAGTGGACTGCAGTCATGCCAACTGCAACAAGGACCCCGCCCTGCAGCCGCTGGTGCTGGACAATCTCGTGAACCAGATCACGGAAGGCAACCGCTCCCTCGTGGGCATGATGGTGGAGAGCAATATCGGCTGGGGGAACCAGAAGCTCGGCGACGATGTCTCGACGCTGGAGTACGGCGTTTCCGTCACTGATCCGTGCATCGACTGGGAGACCACCGAGCAGGCCGTGCGCGACATGGCGGAACGCCTGCAGCCCGTGCTGAGTCGCCGCATGGAGTGCTGAGCGGCCTTTGCGCTGCCCGTGCGGCACTGATATAAAGGAGCCGTCCGCAGGGCGGTCACTCTGCACGACCCGGACCCCTGGGTGACGGGGCAGGGACAGCCAGCCAGGGTGGTCCCGGCGGGACCGAACAACGGAGGACCAAGGTCATGAACCAGAAGAACAGAATGCCGGTTGAAGATATTGCCCCCTACCAGCAGGCGGAGGGCGAGGAATACATGAGCGCCGAGCAGCTGGAGCACTTCCGGCAACTGCTGCTCGCCTGGAAGCGTCAGCTCCAGGAAGAGGTGGAACGCACGGTGCATCACATGCGCGATGATGCCACCAACTACGCGGATCCTGCGGATCGCGCCACCCAGGAAGAAGAATTCGCCCTGGAGCTGCGTACCCGGGACCGTGAGCGCAAGCTGATTCGCAAGATCGACCAGACACTGGAGGCCATCCGCAAGGAGGACTACGGCTACTGCGAGCAGTGCGGGGTCGAGATCGGCCTGCGGCGCCTGGAAGCGCGGCCGACCGCCACCCTGTGCATCGACTGCAAGACGCTGGAAGAGCACCGCGAGAAGCAGCGGGTGGCCTGACGCCACAGCTGGGTCACGCGGACTACAAGAGCGGGTTGGCGCGTGCGCGCCAGCCCGCTCTTGCGTTGGGCGGGGGCGTGTCAGCGACAACCCAAAATGTTATCATGTTGCACATCATCCATTGCTATGATGTCGGCTGATCGCCCATGCGCAACGCTCTCCCCAATCTGCAAGGCTTCTGGCTCGCTGTACTTTTTCTGTTCCCCGCCGTAGCGGTGGCGAAAGTGCCGGTCACGGTCAGCGTGCCGCCTCAGGCGCAGCTGGTCGAGGCCATCGGTGGTGACCGGGTGGATGTCTCGGTGATGATCCAGCCAGGGCAGTCGCCGCACACCTTTTCGCTGTCTCCACGGCAGCTCATGGCACTGGATGACGGCCGTATCTATTTCAAGGTGGGGCATCCGGATCTGGCCTTCGAGCATCGCTTCCTGCGGCATGTCGAAGAGCAGGATCGGTCGGTGGAAATCGTGGATCTCTCTTCCGGTGTCGAGTTGATGGCCATGGAGGACCATGACCACGATCACGACCATCATGGTGATGGCGACGCCCACGATCATGGCGAGACCGATCCACACCTGTGGGTGTCACCAGCCATCATGCGCCGGGCAGCCGAGCCCCTGACGGAGGCCCTGGTCGCCGTGGACCCGGAGGGCGAAGAGGAGTACCGGCAGCGCCTGGAGGCCTTTCTGGACGATCTGGACGCGCTGGACGCCTCTATCCGAGATCGTTTCCAGGGGCTGGAGCAGCGGCGCTTCGTGGTCAATCACCCGGCGTGGGGATACTTCGCCCGGGAGTACGATCTGGAACAGGTGGCCATCGAGTCGGGTGGGCGGGATCCGTCGCCGGCGCAGCTGGCCCGCTTCATCGAGCAGGCGAAGGACGAGGGCGTGCGCGTGGTGTTCGTGCAGCAGGGATTTTCCGAGCGCAGTGCGCGCGTCATCGCCGGGGAGATCGACGCCGTGGTGCGCACCGCCGATCCGCTGGCCCGGGACTGGATCCAGAATCTGGACGAGGTGGCCGCGGCGATTCACGAGGCGCTGGCCCCGTGAGCGAGGCGATGGACGCGAATACCGTCCTGGAGGTCCGCGACCTGAGTTTCGGCTATGAGCGTGAGCCGATCCTGCGCGATGTGAATCTGCGCGTCGGCGGAGATGACTTCCTGGCCGTCATCGGCCCCAACGGCGGCGGCAAGACGACACTCCTGCGCCTGATCCTGGGGCTCGAGACACCCTGGCGGGGTTCAGTGCGCTGGTCGCGGACGTTGGTGCCGGGTGCCGTCGGCTATGTGCCGCAGTTTTCCACGTTCGACAAGAATTTCCCGGTGCAAGTGCGCGATGCCGTCCTCATGGGGAGGCTGGGTCGGGGCGGGTTGCTGGGCCGCTACCGCCATGCCGATTACCGGGCCGTGGACCAGGTGCTGGAGCGACTGCAGCTGGACCGGATCGCCGCCATGCCCATCGCTGAACTCTCCGGTGGCCAGCTGCAGCGGGCGTTGATCGCCCGGGCGCTGGTGGGTGATCCGGCGATCCTGTTCCTGGATGAACCCACCGCCTCGGTGGATGCGGAAACGCGCCAGGTGCTGGAAGGCGTGCTGGCAGAGCTCAACCGGCGGATTCCAGTGGTGGTGATTACCCACGACATCACCGGTTTTGCCTCCCAGGTCAAGCAGATCGCCTGCGTCAATCGCCAGCTCTTCTATCACGGTTCGGGGAAGCTCAGTCACGCCGATCTGGCCGAGGCCTATGGCTGCCCCGTGGAGCTCATCGCCCACGGCGTCCCCCACCGTATCCTCCACGACCATGACTACCAGCACGCCCACGTTCATGAGTGACCTGATCGGCCTGTTCAGCTACGAGTTCGCGCGCAATGCAATGCTGGCGGCGGTATTCGCCAGCATCCTGGCGGGCACCGTGGGCACCTTCGTGGTGGTCAAGCGCCTGGTGTTCATTGCCGGCGGGGTCAGTCATGCAGCCTTTGCCGGTCTTGGTTTCTGCTACTGGCTGGGCGCGAATCCGCTCATCGGCGCCGTGGTTGTGGCGGTGCTGGCCGCCCTGCTGCTGGGCTGGCTGGGCGAGAGCCGGGCACGCTCACAGGACGCCATGATCGGGTTGCTTTGGGCTGGCGGCATGGCCACCGGAATCGTGTTCATCCACATGACGCCGGGCTACGCCCCCAGTCTCATGACCTACCTGTTCGGTGACATTCTGACTGTCAGCCGCGGAGACGTGCAGCTGCTGGCGGCGCTGACCATCGCGGTGGTGAGTGTGCTGGCGTTGTTCTATCGCTCGCTGGTGGCGGTCGCTTTCGACGAAACCTTTGCCGCCGTACAGGGGGTGCCGGTGCGGCGCATGACCACGCTGCTGCTGGTGCTCATGGCGCTGTCCGTGATCATGCTGATCCAGGTGGTTGGCATCATTCTGCTGATTGCGCTGTTCACCATCCCGCCCCTGATCGCCCTGATGCTCGCGAACCGTTTCCTTGCCGTGCTGCTGGTCGCCGTGGGTGCCGGGCTGGTGACGTCCACTGGCGGGCTGCTGGGGTCGTACTGGCTGGATATGCCCTCCGGGCCGGCCATCGTGTTGTTCGGCATTGCGCTGGTGGTGCTGGTGCGCGGTGCGGTCTGGCTGCGTGAGCGGTTGTGGCTGCGCCGGATGACGTGGGAAGCCACCGGTGGAGGCCGCGGACAGACCGCGGGTCACCAGGAGTAGGGGGCGCCCTTTCCCGGGGCCGCTGTCGCCTGGAGTATTCTCACTGCGGTTGTTCGCCGCCGGCAATGGCCGCGAGCTGATTCGCCTGGTGCTCCTGGATCAGCGGGCCGATCACCGGGTCCAGGTCACCCTCCATGACGTCTTCCAGCTTGTACAACGTGAGATTGATGCGGTGGTCCGTCACCCGCCCCTGGGGGAAGTTGTAGGTGCGGATGCGTTCCGAGCGGTCACCGCTGCCCACCAGGGAGCGTCTCTGCTCGCTCTGCTCGGCCGCCTGCCGGGCGCGCTGGTCGTTCATGAGCCGTGCCTGAAGGAAGGCCAGCGCCTTGGCGCGGTTCTTGTGCTGCGATCGCTCTTCCTGGCACTCCACCACGATGCCCGTGGGCAGATGCGTCATGCGGATGGCGGAGTCCGTCTTGTTGACGTGCTGGCCACCGGCACCGGAGGCGCGGAACGTGTCCACCTTGAGATCGTTGGCATTGATCTCGATCTCTTCCAGCTGGTCCGCTTCGGGCATGACCGCCACGGTGCACGCAGAGGTGTGGATGCGTCCCTGGGACTCGGTTTGCGGCACCCGCTGAACCCGGTGGGCGCCGGACTCGAACTTGAGCCGGGAGTACACGGCGTCGCCCACCAGCTTGACGATAATCTCCTTGTAACCCCCCTGCTCGCCGTGGCTCTCGCTGATGACCTCCAGCCGCCAGCTCCGGGCCTCGGCGTAGCGGGCGTACATGCGGTAAAGATCGCCGGCGAACAGGGCAGCCTCGTCGCCGCCGGTGCCCGCACGGATCTCCAAGTAGGTGTTGGCCTCGTCATTGGGGTCGGTGGGCAGCAGCAGGACTTCCAGTTGCCGCTCCAGTGCCTGCAGGCGCTGTTCGGCGTCCGCGGTTTCCTCTTCGGCCATGGCGCGGACCTCCGCATCGCCGTCATCCTGCATGGCGCGGGCCGCGGCCAGTTGCTCCTCCGTCTGGTGGTAGCGGCGGAACGTCTCCACCAGCGTTTCCAGGCGCGCGTATTCCCGGGACAGTTCCCGGAACTGTCGCTGGTCTTGGATGACCTCCGGCTGCGCCATGAGCCCCGAGATTTCCTCGAAACGCTCCTGCAACTGCTCCAGCCGGTCGTGGATGGATGCCTTCACCGCTAGTGTCCTGTCCCCGTGTCCCCGAAGTACGTTGTATTTTGCCTGTCCTCGCACTTCGGGGACAGGACACTAGCCGCGCTCCCTATTGCTGATCGTCGATGCCGAGAAGGAAGCGGCCCGATTCCAGCAGGTCAGCACGGCCGTTTTCACTGGCCTCCCGCAGCCGTGCCGTTGGCTGGTGCATGAGGCGGTTGGCCAGGGTATGGGCCAGGTACTCCATGACCTCGGCGGGGTCGTCGCCCCGGTTCAGCCGGCGCTGCGCCCGGGCGAGGATCTCGTCGCGGTGGGCTTCGCCCTGTTCGCGGTAGCGCCGGATCGCCGGCACGGAATCCAGGCTGCGCAGCCATTGCTGGAAACGCTCCACCTGCAGGTCGATGATCTCCTCGGCCTGCCGCGCGGCCTCCTGGCGGGACCGCATATTGTCGGCGATGACCTCTTGCAGGTCGTCCACCGTGTAGAGGTATACGTCGTCAAGCTGGCCCACTTCCGGTTCGATATCCCGTGGCACGGCGATATCCACCATGAATATCGGCTTGTGCTTGCGCCGGCGCACGGCGCGCTCGACGCTGCCCTTGCCCAGCAGCGGAAGCTGGCTGCCGGTGGACGAGATGATCACGTCCGCCTCGGCCACATGGTCGGGCAGGGCACCCAGATCAATGGCTTGACCGCCATACTGCTCGGCCAGCTCCCGGGCCCGCTCGCGGCTGCGGTTGGCGACGATGAACCGGCGCATGCCCTGCTCGTGCAGGTGACGGGCGGTGAGCTCGATGGTTTCCCCGGCGCCGATCAGCAGGCCGGTGTAGCCGTCCAGATTGCCGAAGATCTGCCGGGCAAGGGTGACGGCGGCAAAGGCCACCGAGACCGGGTTGGAGCCGATGCCGGTCTCGGTGCGGATCTGTTTCGATACCGAGAAGGCGTACTGGAACAGGCGATCCAGGACGCGTCCCAGGGTGCCGGCATTCAGGGCCTCCTGGTAGGCGGTCTTCGCCTGACCGCCGATCTGCGGCTCGCCCAGGACCAGGGAATCCAGCCCGGGGGTGACGCGGAGCAGGTGGCGCACCATGTCCGCGTCCTGGTGGATGTACATGTAGGGGCGCAGCCAGCCCGGATCCACCTGGTGGGACTCCGCCAGCCAGTGCAGGACGGAGTTCGCCGCCACCGAGTCCTCGAGGACGGTGTACACCTCGGTGCGGTTGCAGGTGGAAATCAGTGCCGCCTCCCGGACCCCGTCGCGCTCCTTGAGCTGTTCCAGCGCCGGAACCACGCGCTGGGCGTCGAACACCACGCGCTCGCGCACCGTCAGCGGTGCGCTCTTGTGGTTGAGGCCAAGGGTGAACAGTGGCATGGATGGTCCGGACATGTGCGCGTGCATGGACGGCGGCGGCTCCTCTCGAGCTGATGGCGTCATGATACCGCAGTCACGACGGCTCAGCGCATGACGCATCTCAAGTTCCGGTGTGTTTCCCTGCCGGATGCGCCAACCGGTCCCGTCGCCGGGGGCATGCCGCAGACGCTAAGCGCGGCACCCGACGCCAGGCGGCCGATTGTCGGGAATCGACCGGTGGAAAACAAGTCACATCCGCCAGGATGCACTTTCTGAGCGGTGGGTCGCAGCGCCCGCGGGGCCGGGTCGGCTGTCTCCGTCCCTGTCCCGCGGGTATAGTGGTGGCCTGGCTCGGTACGCTCTGGGCGTGCCGGTTTTCACGGTCTTTCTGCAACGGATGGGTGCCAATGGCGTCCGTAGAGACGAAACCGGGTCGCCAGGCATGGCGGATGATACTGCCGCTCCTGGCGCTGTTGCTGGGTGCATGCGCGACGGCGCCCAGCGAGGAGCCGCCCCGGGAGAACGACACCCGCATCGCCGAGCCCGAGGAGCCGCCGCCGGCGGACGAGGACCTGATCTACCAGGTCATGGTGGCCGAGCTAGCGGGCACCGGAGGTGACGTGGAGCAGTCGCTGGCGGCCTGGCGGCGCGCCATGGGGCTGACCAATGATCCGCGAATGGCGGAGCGTGCCACCCGCCTGGCGCTCTACGCCGAGCGCGAGGACGTGGCCCTGGAGGCCGCGCAGCGCTGGGAATCGCTGGTGGACAGCCCGGGCCAGCAGATGCACCAGATTCTGGGCTTTCTCTATCTCCGGGATGGTCAAACGGAGCCTGCCCGCTACCATCTGACCCGGGTGCTCACCGGGGATGTTCAGCCCGCGGACGATCTTTTCGACCGGCTGGAGTCGGCACTCGGCACGGCGCGTGACCGGCAGGCCGCACTGGAGGTAGTGCGGGATCTGGTGGCGGAGCATCCGCAGCAGCCGGGCGGCTACCGGCTGCTGGCGCGCCTGGCTCTGGAGGCGGGCGAGCCGTCCCTGGCGCGGGATGCCGCCGAGGACGGTCTGGCCCTGGAGCCGGGTGATCGCGACCTGACCCTGTACCGCGCCGAGGCCCTGCTCGCCATGGGGGAGCGGGAGGCGGCCCTGGAGGGGCTGGACGAACTCGTCGAACGCCACCCTGACGACTGGCGCCTGCGCCTGGACTATGCCCGCCGCCTGCTGGATGCCGGCGCCGAGACCGAAGCCCTGGCGCAGTTCGAGCGGGTGCACAATGAACGGCCGGACAATGCCGATGCCCTCTACGCCATGGCCCTGCTGACACTGGAAGCGGGTTATGACCAGGAGGCGCGCACGTATTTCCTCTCGCTGGTGGATCTGGGCGAACGGCTGGGCGCCGCCCATTACTTCCTCGGGCGTATTGCCGAGGACGGCGGCGACATGACCGAAGCGTTGCACTGGTACGGCATGGTCGACGGCGAGTATCGGGTGCAGGGCGCGCTGCGGCGTGCAGTGATCCTCGGTGAGCAGGGCCGGCTGGCCCGCGCCCGGGAAGCCTTTGACGATTACCGCGCACGGTTTCCCGAACACGCCATCCGCGCCTATATGGTGGAAGGGGACATGCTCCGGCGCACCGATCGGCCGGATGCGGCGCTGGAGGTTTACGACGAGGCACTGGAGGAGCACCCGGAGCAGGCGGACCTTCTCTACAGCCGGGCCCTGCTGTATGCCGGGGCGGGTGACGTGGACCGTGCCGAGCGGGATCTTCGCCGGATTCTCGAACAGAATCCGGACCATACACACGCCCTCAACGCGCTGGGTTACACCCTGGTCGATGGCACCGACCGCCACGAGGAAGGCATGGAGCTGATCCGGCGGGCCTACGAGCAGGAACCGGACGACCCGGCGATCCTCGACAGCATGGGCTGGGGCTACTACCGCCTGGGCGACCACCAGCGGGCACTGGAGTACCTGCAGCGCGCCCACGACAAGCAGCCCGATGGCGAGATTTCCGCGCACCTCGGCGAAGTGCTCTGGGTGCAGGACGAGCGGGAGCAGGCGCGGGAGGTCTGGCGGGACGCCCTGGAGCGGGAACCCGACCACGACGTGCTGCTGGAAACCATCCGTCGCCTCGCCCCGGAGGTACTGGACCAATGACTTTCCTGCGTGTAGTGACCATCTGCCTGGCGCTCGGGCTTGCGGGGTGCGCTGCCGTACCCGAGCCCGAGACCGACCGGCGCGAGGAGGCGTTCGAGGAGCGTCGTGCCGCGCTTGAGGCCATGACCACCTGGCGCGCTTCGGGGCGGGCGGGAATTACCACCCCTGACGAGAGCGTTGCTCTGAGCATGGAGTGGAGTCAGGTGGACGATGCCTACCGCCTGGACATGCGGGGCCCCATGGGTGCCGGCAGTTTTCGCCTGCAGGGTGACGACCAGGGGGTGATCCTGCGGACCTCGGATGGCGGCACCGAGACCGCTGCCGATGCCGGCGAGCTGCTGCGGCGCTTCACCGGCCTGGATCTGCCGGTGGAGGTGCTGCCCTGGTGGCTCCGGGGGCTGCCCGCTCCCGGCCCGGAGGTGGCTGCCATGGAACTGGACGAACAGGGCCGCGTGCAGCGCCTGGAGCAGGCGGGCTGGGACGTGACCTACGACGGCTATGATGCCCGCGGTGGTTCGGTGGATCTGCCCGTGCGCCTGGACCTGCAGGGGCCGGGGATCTCGCTGCGGGCACACATCCGCTCCTGGGACACCGATGGCCCGGAAATCTGAGGGCGAGACGGCGTGGCCGGCGCCGGCCAAGATCAACCGGTTCCTGCACATCGTCGGCCGGCGGGATGACGGCTACCACCTGCTGCAGACGGTGTTCCAGTTCCTGGACTACGGTGACACTGTTCATCTGCGGGTCACCGGCGATGGTGACATTCGCCGGGCGGCGGACCCCGTGGGCGTGGCGGCTGAGGCCGACCTGACCCTGCGGGCGGCGCACGCCCTGCAACGGGCCAGCGGCACGTCGCTGGGTGCCGTACTGCGGGTTACCAAGCGCCTGCCGGCCGGTGGCGGTCTGGGTGGGGGTAGCTCCGATGCAGCCACCGTGCTGGTGGCGCTGAACCACCTCTGGGGCTGCGGGCTTGGAGAGGATGCCCTGGCGGAACTGGGCCTGGCACTGGGCGCCGACGTCCCCGTGTTCGTGCGCGGCCGCAGTGCCTGGGCGGAGGGGGTGGGGGAGCGGTTGCAGCCGTTGGAGCTGGATTGCCCCTGGTACGTGGTGCTGGCGCCGGAGTGCACCGTGAGCACCGCGGAACTGTTTCAGGCACCCGAATTGACAAGGAATTCGCCCCCCATCACAATACGCGACTTCTGCGCCGGGGGCGGAGTGAATGCATTCGAACCCGTGGCGCGGGCGCGGTATTCAGCCGTGGACCGGGCGCTGCGTGCCTTGACCGCGGATGGAAAGCCGCGCATGAGCGGTTCCGGCGGCTGCGTGTTTCTGCCGCGTGCCGGCCGGAATGAGGCCGAGCAGACGTTGCACCGTTGTCAGGCGGAAGGCTGGCAGGGGTTTGTCGCTCGCGGCGTCAACCGGTCGCCGCTGCATCAACGGATGGCAGAGGCGGACGGCTAAGCGAAAGGGTTTCCACGACCACTGGGGTGTCGCCAAGCGGTAAGGCACTGGGTTTTGATCCCAGCATTCCCAGGTTCGAATCCTGGCACCCCAGCCATTTCTCCTGTAGTGGCCACGAACGGGTTTCAGCGTGACTGAAAACGGACACATGATGGTGTTTGCGGGGAATGCCAACCCGCAACTCGCCGCTGCGATCAACGAACACCTGAAGATTCGCCCCGGCTACGCCGTGGTCAGCCAGTTCAGCGATGGTGAAGTGAACGTCGAGATCGACGAGCACGTGCGCGGCAAGGATGTTTTCATCTGCCAGCCCACCTGCCAGCCCACCAACGACAATCTGATGGAGCTGCTGATCATTGCCGATGCGTTGCGCCGGTCATCGGCCTCGCGCATCACCGCGGTGATCCCGTACTACGGGTACGCGCGCCAGGACCGCCGGCCGCGCTCGCAGCGGGTGCCCATCTCGGCCAAGCTGGTGGCGGACATGATCCAGACCGCCGGCATCAACCGGGTGCTGACGGTGGATCTGCACGCGGATCAGATCCAGGGGTTCTTCAATATCCCGGTGGACAACATCTACGCCTCGCCGATCCTGCTGGGCGACATCTGGCGCCAGGTGTACCCGAACAAGGTGGTGGTCAGCCCGGACGTGGGCGGCGTGGTGCGCGCCCGCGCCCTGGCCAAGCGGCTCGGGGATGCGGATCTGGCCATCATCGACAAGCGTCGGCCCAAGGCCAACGAGTCCCAGGTGATGCACATTATCGGCGACGTTCGCGGCAAGACCGCGATCATCGTAGACGACATCGTCGACACCGCCGGCACACTCTGCCAGGCTGCCGGCGCGCTGAAGGAGCACGGTGCCGAACGGGTGCTGGCGTACATCACGCATCCGGTGCTCTCCGGCAAGGCCATCGACAAGATCAGCGCCTCGGCCCTGGATGAACTGGTGGTGACCGACTCCATCCCGCTGGGTGAGGATGCCGCGGCGTGCCCGCAGATCCGGCAGGTGAGCATCGCCGAGTTGCTGGCGGAGAGTATCCGGCGCATCAGCAACGACGAGTCGGTGAGCGAACTGTTCGTGGAGTGAGTCAAGCACTGTGGGAGCGGCTTTAGCCGCGATTCAGCGAGCGGGGTTGTGGCGGCTGAAGCCGCTCCCACGGAAAAGCAGCTTCTGTTACACCCGATCACTCCCTGGTCGCGGGGAGGTTCGGGTTTCATTCGTTATGGAGACGAAACCATGTCTGTTGAACTGAAACTGAGTGCCGAGAAGCGCACTGACGCGGGGAAAGGTGCGAGCCGCCGCCTGCGTAAGCAAAAGAAGGTCCCGGCCATCATCTACGGCACCGGCAAGGAGCCGACCATGGTGCAGGTCAGCGTGTTCGAGCTGAGCAAGCTCATGGAACGGGAAGCCTTCTTCTCCCAGATCGTCAATGTCGACGTCGAGGGCAAGAACGAGCAGACCGTGCTGAAGGATATGCAGCGCCATCCCTTCAAGGACATGGTCATGCACATGGACTTCATGCGCATCCGGGCCAACGAGAAGCTCACCACCAGCGTGCCGGTGCACTTCCTCAACGAGGAAACCTGCAAGGGCGTCAAGGCCGGTGGCGTGATCCATAAGGACCTCATCGAGATCGCCATCAACTGCCTGCCCAGGGATATCCCCGAGTACCTCGAGGTGGATCTGGAAAACCTGGATGTCGGCGACTCCGTGCACTTGACCCAGCTGGACATTCCCAAGGGCGTAGAGCTCGAGGCCTTTGCCCACGGCGGCGACGAGCACGACCACGACCAGGCGGTGGTCAGCATTGTCCAGCCCCGTGCTGCCAAGGCGGATGACGCCGACGAGGAAGACGAGGGCGAGGCCGGTGAAGAGGCTGCCGGCGACGACAGCGCTTCCGGCGACGAGTCCGATGCCGGTGACGAGGGCGACGAAGGCAAGGAATGATCGTCCTCGGCAGCTCGGGGGAGTGCCATGGCCGGTGATCATGCGCCGATCCGGCTGATCGTCGGCCTTGGCAATCCCGGGGACAAGTACACGGGCACCCGCCACAATGCCGGCTTCTGGTTCGTGGACGAACTGGTGCGCCGGCACGGCGGGTCGCTGCGCCCGGAGACGCGGATCCGCAGTGAAGCCGCCCGCCTGGAAGTCGCGGGGGAAGCCGTGTACGTGCTCAAGCCGCTGACGTTCATGAACCGCAGTGGCCAGGCCATCGGCGCCGTGGCCGCCTTCTACAAGATTCCCCCCGAGAGCGTGCTGGTCGCCCACGATGAGCTGGACCTGCCGCCGGGTGCAGTGAAGGTCAAGCGTGGCGGTGGCCACGGCGGCCATAATGGTCTGCGGGACACCATCCGCGCCCTGGGTTCCCGGGAGTTCTATCGTCTGCGCCTGGGGATCGGGCATCCCGGGCACGCCGATGACGTGGTTTCCTACGTCCTCAGCAAGCCCTCGCCGGAGGATCGCCGCGCCATCGACGGTGCCGTGGACGAATCGGTGGCCGCCATGGACCTGATTCTTGCCGGCGAGATGGACAAGGCCATGCAGCGGCTGCACACCCGCTGACATTCGCATCACCAACCAGCGCAGCGAGGCATCATGGGTTTCAAATGCGGTATTGTCGGGTTGCCCAACGTGGGCAAGTCCACCTTGTTCAACGCCCTGACCCGCAACGAGATCCCCGCGGAGAACTACCCGTTCTGCACCATTGATCCCAACGTCGGGATCGTGCCGGTGCCGGACCCCCGGCTCGATCAGCTTGCCGCCATCGTCAAGCCCGAGAAGGTGATCCCCACCACCATGGAGTTCGTGGATATCGCGGGCCTCGTGGCCGGGGCGTCCAAAGGCGAGGGATTGGGCAACCAGTTCCTGGCCAACATCCGCGAGACGGACGCCATTGCCCACGTCGTTCGTTGCTTCGAGGACGATGATGTCCACCACGTCGCCGGCCGGGTGGACCCGGTGGATGACGTGGAGACCATCAACACCGAGCTGGTGCTGGCGGACCTGGACAGTGCCGAGAAGGCGTTACAGAAAACGGAGCGCCAGGCCAAGTCCAACGACAAGGAAGCCATCCGTCGCCGTGACGTGCTGCGGCGGCTGCGCGATCATCTGGGCGAGGGGCTGCCGGCGCGGACGCTGGCGCTGAGCGATGACGAGCAGACCACACTGCGGGAATTCCACCTGCTCACGGCCAAGCCGGTGCTCTACGTGGCCAACGTCGACGAGGGTGGTTTCGAGGCCAATCCCTACCTGGAGCAGCTGCGTGCCCATGCCGAATCCGAAGGTGCCGGTGTCGTGGTGCTGTGCGCCGCCATCGAGGCGGAGCTGTCCCTGCTGGAAGAAGACGAGCGGGACGCCTTCCTCGGCGAGTACGGGCTGGAAGAACCGGGCCTGCATGTGCTGATCCGCGCCGGCTACGACCTGCTGGGCCTGCGCACCTACTTTACCGCCGGTCCCAAGGAGGTGCGTGCCTGGACCATCCGCAAGGGGGATACCGCCCCCCAGGCTGCGGGTCGCATTCACACGGATTTCGAGCGTGGCTTTATCCGCGCCGAGGTGATCGGCTTCGACGACTACATCGCCTGCGCGGGCGAGGCCGGTGCCAAGAACGCCGGGCGCATGCGCCTGGAAGGCAAGGAGTACGTGGTCCAGGAGGGTGACGTGGTCCACTACCGCTTCAATGTCTGACGGCGGCGACGCCAGGCCCGCTTGACAGGCCGGGCCTCCGGTTGGACAATCCCGCTTCCCGCAAGAGTCCGTGGCTACGTAGCTCAGTTGGTCAGAGCATCGCACTCATAATGCGAGGGTCGGTGGTTCAAATCCACCCGTAGCCACCATTATTTCGTTTCTGTCTCCGACTCCCCGTCGCACCCTCCGATCCGTGACTCAAGTCCGGCACAGCGGCGCCGATGACGTCCATACTCCGCGCGTTCGTATTTCACGTATCCATCTGGGGACAGTCATGACCACGTTCTTCCGTCGCATGCGCGTCAGTCACCGCATCTGGCTGATTCTCGCCCTCGCCGCCCTGGTGTTCGCCGCCAATGCCCTGTGGACCCTGGGGTCGACCCGAGCCTCGCTGCAGGAGGAGCGGCTTGCCCAGGCGTCGGCGGTCCTGGACAGTGCCATGACCGTGATGGCGCACTTCCACGAGCTTGCCGAGCAGGGCGCCATCGACGAGGACACCGCCCGGGAGCAGGCCCTGGAGACACTGCGTGGTGTCCGTTATCTGGGTGAGGAATATCTCTGGGTGCACGATGCGGACAACACCATGCTTATGCACCCCATCAGCCCCGGGCTTGAGGGCGACGATCTCACCGAACTGGACGATGGTACGGGCAACTACTTTGTGGCGGACATGACCCGTGGTGTCATGGCAGCCGACGACGGGCGTTATCGGGTCGACTACCTGTGGCCGCGTCCCGGCGAAGAAGAGGCCATCGAGAAGGTCTCCGAGGCGCAGGTGTTCGAGCCCTGGGGGTATGTGATTGCCAGCGGCGTCTACATGGCCGACGTCAACGCCGCCGTCAATCGCGAGCTCATGGGAGCGGTGGTCACCAATACCCTGGGGCTCCTGTTGATGCTCGGCGTGGGCTGGGCGGTCATCGCCAGCATTGTCTCACCTCTGAACCGCACCATCGGCGGTATTCGCGAGGCGGCCCAGGAGCCCGTGAACCTGTCGGCCCGGCTGGATGAATCCGGCCGCGATGAGCTCGCCGATCTATCCCGCTCTTTCAATGGTCTCTTCGAGATTCTCCAGGGGGTGGTGCAGAACGTGCGTGACAGCAGTGACACCCTTGTGAGCTCGGCGGCGCAGTTACGCGAGTTGACCGGCAGTGCGGACAAGGATTCCCGTCAGCAGCGGGAAGACATTGACGAACTGGCCAGCTCCATGAATGAAATGGCGGCCACGGTCCAGGAGGTGGCCCGCAACGCCAGCTCCGCCGCCGACGCCGCGGGGCAGGCCCAGGCCGAAACCCAGTCCGGTGCCGAGGCGGTGACCCAGACCCGCGACGCCATCAACAGACTCGCTTCGGAGTTGGAGGAAACGCGGGAAGCGGTGAACCAGCTGGCCAGTGAGTCCAACAACGTTGAAACCGTGCTGGAGGTTATCAACGGGGTCGCCGAGCAGACCAATCTGCTGGCACTGAATGCCGCCATCGAGGCGGCTCGAGCCGGAGAGCACGGGCGCGGGTTCTCCGTGGTGGCCGACGAGGTGCGCACGCTGGCGCAGCGCACGCAGCAGTCCACCCAGGAGATCCGGGAAATCCTGGAGCGCCTCCAGCGCGGCTCGCGGCAGGCCGCGGAATCCATCGAGGCGCGCACCGAGAGCGCGCGGCAGACGGTGGAGCGATCCAACGACACGGAGACGGCGCTGGGCACCATCGCCGAGGCCGTTGACGGCATCAGTGGGATGAACACCCAGATCGCAAGCGCCGCCGAGGAGCAGTCGGCGACCGCGGACGAGATCAACCGGCGCGTCAGTGGCATCCGCGATGCGGCGGTACGCAGCGGCGAGGCAATGGATCGGGCTCGCGGCGGCGCAGACGATCTCGGTGCCATGGCCGAGCGGCTGCAGGAGGCCGTCAATCGTCTGCGCTCGTAGTCCGGCGCCCGGTGCTGGCGCCCGCCCTCCGCATGGTGGCCACGCAGAGTCGACGCGCATTCGCTACAATGCGCGTCGACAAGCGATGACGACTCCAGGAGGGGCCCATGTACGAATTCGTCCAGTACACCAGCGCAGACGTCATGACCCGGCAGCCGGTGACCGTAACCCCGGAGACCCCCCTGGCAGACGCCCAGGCGTTGTTCGAGAAGCGCGGTTTCAATGGCATGCCGGTGGTGAATGAGCAGGGCGCTCTGGTGGGTTTTGTGACCAAGATGGATGTCCTGCGGGCGTTCACCCTGCGTCCGGAGTACATGGTTCCCCCGTACAGCGAGATCATGCGTGATCCGGTGGAGCGGGTCATGACCCGGGAGCCGGTGTGCGTGCCCCCGGACTACCCCCTGACCCGCGTGCTGCAGCGACTGGTGGAGATGGGGGTCAAGAGCATGCCCGTGACCGACAACGGCTCCCTGGTGGGCGTGATTGCCCGCGAGGATCTCCTGGACGCCCTTCGCCGGGCCACCGAATAGCCGGGCTCCATTGCATCCCCGGATGCACACCGCGGCAATTTCCCCAAGGCGGTTGACAGGAGAGCGCCGGCTGGCGCAAAGTATCGCGCTCCAAAACGGAGGGGTTCCCGAGCGGCCAAAGGGGGCAGACTGTAAATCTGCTGGCACAGCCTTCGGAGGTTCGAATCCTCCCCCCTCCACCGAATAATGCGAGTGCAGGGCGCCGGGCGCCGGCACGGCAGGAAGCGAAGCCTCCCAGGGGGAGGTTCGAACCGAACAGAGGTTCGAGACAATGAACCGGCGTTTTGGCGTCGGCAGAGCAAGCTTGCCACCCGCGGGTGGCAAACGGGGCGCCCGCCTTCGGCTGGCGCCTATTGCTCGTAGTACCGGGATTATGGGGCCGAGGCAGCGACACGCGCCCGCCCGGGGATTCCGCGGGTGTAGTTCAACGGTAGAACCTCAGCCTTCCAAGCTGATGATGTGGGTTCGATTCCCATCACCCGCTCCAGACTGAAGGCCGGGGTTGGCCGGATGAAAGGGTTTTCAGGGCCCATATAGCTCAGAGGTAGAGCACTCCCTTGGTAAGGGAGAGGTCGGCGGTTCAAATCCGCCTATGGGCTCCATAGTTCAGTGTTGCACGAGAAAGGTCGAACCGTGGCTGCGGTTCCGAGCGTGAAATAAGGGAAAGGCCGGGAGAATTTCATGTCCAAGAGCAAGTTTGAGCGTAAGAAGCCGCACTGCAACGTGGGTACGATTGGTCACGTTGACCATGGTAAGACGACGCTGACTGCAGCCATGACGAAGGTGATGGGCGAGCAGTGGGGCGGTGACGTGCGCGCGTTTGATCAGATTGACAATGCGCCGGAAGAGAAGGCGCGCGGGATCACGATTGCCACGGCGCACGTGGAGTACGAGTCCACGCAGCGCCACTATGCGCACGTTGACTGCCCGGGTCACGCGGACTATGTGAAGAACATGATCACGGGTGCGGCGCAGATGGACGGTGCCATTCTGGTGGTCTCTGCAGCTGATGGTCCCATGCCGCAGACGCGTGAGCACATTCTGCTCAGCCGTCAGGTGGGTGTGCCGCACATTGTGGTGTACCTGAACAAGGCGGACATGGTGGATGATGCGGAGCTGCTGGAGCTCGTGGAGATGGAGGTGCGTGATCTGCTGAGCCAGTACGACTTCCCGGGCGACGACACGCCGATCATCACGGGTTCGGCGCTGAAGGCGCTGGAAGGCGACGAGTCGGATATTGGGACGCCGTCGATCGTGAAGCTGGTCGAGGCGATGGACGATTTCATCCCGACGCCGGAGCGTCCGGTGGACCAGCCGTTCCTGATGCCGATCGAGGACGTGTTCTCGATTTCGGGTCGTGGCACTGTGGTCACGGGTCGTGTTGAGCGTGGTGTGGTGAACACGGGCGACTCGGTGGAGATCGTGGGTCTGCGTGATACGCAGAAGACGACGGTCACGGGTGTGGAGATGTTCCGCAAGCTGCTGGACCAGGGCGAGGCGGGCGACAACATCGGTGCGCTGCTGCGTGGTACCAAGCGTGATGATGTCGAGCGCGGTCAGGTGCTGTGCAAGCCGGGCTCGATCACGCCGCACACGAAGTTCGAGTGCGAGGTGTACATTCTGTCGAAGGACGAGGGTGGACGTCACACGCCGTTCTTCAATGGCTATCGCCCGCAGTTCTACTTCCGCACCACGGACGTCACCGGCTCCTGCGAGCTGCCGTCTGGCACGGAGATGGTGATGCCTGGCGACAACGTGCAGATGACGGTGTCGCTGATTGCGCCGATTGCGATGGAAGACGGTCTGCGTTTTGCCATCCGTGAAGGCGGCCGCACCGTGGGTGCCGGCGTCGTCTCCAAGATCCTGGACTGAAGTCAGGGTCTGCGCGACGGGGAACAATGCGGTACACTGAAAGGCGCGGTGCGGGCTGGACCCCGTTCCGCGTCTTCGCCGCTCCGGTTCCGCGGCGCGACAAGCAACAGGCCAGTAGCTCAATTGGCAGAGCAGCGGTCTCCAAAACCGCAGGTTGGGGGTTCGAGTCCCTCCTGGCCTGCCACTCAACTTGATGGCAGGGTCTGCCGCCTCAGGCGGCCCATCCCGTTCGGAGTCCTGCGGAACCGATGAAGTCCAGGCAGAATACCGAAAGCTCACCAGTTGATACCATCAAGCTGGTGTCCGCGCTTGTGATACTGGGCGCCGGCATCTTCGGCTTTTACGTCTACGAAGACCAGCCGCAGCTCTACCGCGTGCTCGGCATCCTGGCCGTGGGTGCAGTCGCCGTCGGTATCGCCGTGTCGACGAACCCGGGCCTCAGGCTGTGGCATTTCATGCAGGATTCCCGCACGGAGGTGCGCAAGGTCGTCTGGCCTACGCGCCAGGAGACCGTGCAGACCACCATTATCGTTCTGATCGTGGTCATCCTGGTGGCAATCTTCCTCTGGTTGCTGGACATGCTCCTGTCCTGGGGCTTCCAGCAGATCGTCCTTCCGGGAGGCTGACGGCATGACGATGCGTTGGTACGTGGTTCACGCCTACTCGGGTTTCGAGAACAAGGTCAAGCAGTCCCTGGAAGAGCGCATCCGGCGCGCCGGGATGGAAGAGAAATTCGGCGAGATTCTCGTGCCCACCGAAGAGGTGGTCGAGATCCGTGGTGGCCAGAAGCGGCGCAGCGAGCGCAAGTTCTTCCCCGGCTATGTGCTCGTGCGTATGGAGATGGACGATGACACCTGGCACCTGGTGAAAGAGGTGCCGCGGGTGATGGGCTTCATCGGCGGGCGCAGCGATCGCCCGGCGCCGATTTCGGACCGCGAGGCCGAGCAGATTCTCAATCGCGTCCAGGAGGGCGTTGAGAAGCCGCGGCCGAAGGTCCTGTTCGAGGTGGGTGAGGTAGTGCGCGTCATCGACGGGCCCTTCACCGATTTCAATGGCGCGGTGGAAGAGGTCAACTACGAAAAGAGCCGTCTGCGGGTGGCCGTGCTGATCTTCGGCCGGTCGACGCCCGTGGAACTGGGCTTCGATCAGGTGGAGAAGACCTGATCGCTGAATTCGATGGCGCCGGCGAAGCGGGGTTGCCCGTTGTGCCGGCGCCCGGTCGTAACGGGGAGCCGAAAGGCGTTCGTACCCACTGAAGGAGGCTGTCATGGCCAAGAAAGTCGCAGCGTACATCAAACTGCAGGTGAAGGCCGGTCAGGCCAACCCCTCGCCGCCCGTGGGCCCGGCGCTGGGTCAGCACGGCGTGAACATCATGGAATTCTGTAAGGCGTTCAACGCCCAGACCCAGGAGATGGAGCCGGGCCTGCCCATTCCGGTGGTGATCACGGTCTACTCCGATCGCAGCTTCACCTTCATCACCAAGACCCCGCCGGCGGCGATCCTGCTGAAGAAGGCAGCGGGTATCAAGAGTGGCTCCGGTCAGCCCCACGTCAACAAGGTTGGCAAGGTGACCCGCGAGCAGCTGGAAGAGATTGCCCGGACCAAGGAGCCGGATCTCTCGGCTGCCGACATGGACGCCGCCGTGCGGACCATCGCCGGCAGCGCCAGGAGTATGGGTCTCGACGTGGAGGGGGTGTGATCATGGCAAAGCTCACCAAACGCCAGAAGGTGTTCGCCGAGAAGGTGGAGCGCAACAAGTTCTATCCGGTGGAAGAGGCCTTCAGCCTGCTGCAGTCCCTGCCGGCGCCCAAGTTCAAGGAAACCGTTGAAGTGGCGGTGAATCTGGGCGTGGATCCGCGCAAGTCCGACCAGATGGTGCGCGGCTCCACCGTGCTGCCCAATGGCACCGGCAAGAGCGTGCGCGTGGCCGTGTTCGCCCAGGGCGACAAGGCCGAGGCCGCGAAGGAGGCCGGCGCCGATGTGGTCGGCATGGACGACCTCGCCGAGCAGATCAAGGGCGGCGACCTGGCCTTCAACGTGGTCATTGCCAGCCCTGATACCATGGGCACAGTGGGCAAGCTGGGAACGATTCTCGGTCCCCGTGGTCTCATGCCGAATCCGAAGGTCGGCACGGTGACGCAGGACGTGGCCACGGCGGTGAAGAACGCCAAGGCCGGCCAGGTGCGGTATCGCACGGACAAGAAGGGCGTGATCCATGCCGGTATCGGCAAGGTGGATTTCACCCCGGATCAGCTTCGGGAGAACCTGGAGGCGCTGGTGGCCGACCTGTGGAAGGCCAAGCCGGCGGCGGCCAAGGGGATCTATTTCAAGAAGGTCACGGTATCGTCGACCATGGGGCCCGGCGTGAACGTGGACCTGGCGTCGATGAAGTACTGAAGAATCCGCATCGGACACCGGCGCTTTGCCGGTGTCCGCGCGGTGTCTTGAGGCTGTCGGACAGCGGCAGCCGTCAGAGACCGCACGGCGTGGCCCAGGCCACTTAATTGACCATGTGCATGGTCAGCCGGCGCAGACGGTGCAGCCCCGGGCAGAATCATGCTGCGGAAGGCGACCGTTTGACCCCGCAAGGGGAGAGCCGGACTCCGGTCCGGCTCGAACGCGCCCCGGCAACACTGGTTGTCGGGGGTCATGGCCAGTTCCAGGAGGACATTACCAATGCCAATGAGTCTGGAACAGAAAAAGGCGATGACCGCGGAAGTCAACGCGGTCGCCCAGTCGGCCCATTCGGCCGTCGCCGCGGAATATCGCGGTATCAAGGCGACCCAGATGGACAGCCTGCGCGCCCAGGCACGCAAGGAGCGGGTCTACCTGCGGGTAGTCAAGAACTCCATTGCGCGTCGGGCGGTCGAGGGCACGGACTTCGAATGCATGACCGAGCGCTTCGAAGGTCCGCTGATGCTCGCGTTCTCCCAGGAGGACCCGGGTGCAGCGGCCCGGCTGGTGAAATCCTATTCCAAGGAGAACGCCAAGCTGGTGCCGAAGTTCGTTGCGATCAGCGGTGCGGTTTACGAGGCCTCCGAACTGGAGCGCCTGGCAAGCCTGCCCACCCGCGACGAAGCCCTGAGCAAGCTGATGGCGACCATGAAGGCGCCGACCCAGAAGCTGGCCACCACGCTTAACGAGGTGCCCGGCAAGCTGGTGCGGACCCTGGCCGCCGTTCGCGACGCCAAGCAGGCGGGCTGAACGACTTTCGGGTATTGCCTGGATTGTTTCATTAACGCAGCAGACGCCCCACAGGGCTGATCTGACAGTTCAACGCAGGAGTTAGAGCAATGGCCGTTTCCAAAGAGGACATCCTCGAGACAATCGGTAACATGAGCGTCCTCGAGATCGTGGATCTCATCGAGGCGATGGAAGAGAAGTTCGGCGTCACCGCCGCTGCCGCCGTGGCGGCCGCCCCGGCTGCCGCCGGTGGTGGCGAGGCCGAGGCTGCCGAAGAGCAGACCGAGTTCGACGTCATCCTGAGCAGCTTTGGTGACAACAAGGTGGGCGTCATCAAGGCCGTGCGCGGCATCACTGGCCTGGGCCTGAAGGAGGCGAAGGAAGTGGTGGAAGGTGCGCCGTCGCCGCTGAAGGAGGGTGTGTCGAAGGACGAAGCCGACGACATGAAGAGCAAGCTGGAAGAGGCCGGCGCCTCCGTCGAGATCAAGTAAGACTTGACGGCGGACGTCTGCAAGCTGCTGTATCGGGAACCGGCTGGTGGCCCTGGGGCCGCCGGCCTTTTCCCGTTTCCGGACTGACCGGAAACGGAGGCGGGTTCAAAGTTACGTGCTCCGGCGCCGCCCTGAGTACGGAAGTTTGAACAACTGTCTCGTTCCCCGGACGAACATGGGTGAGGAACCTCGATGGCCTATTCTTTCACCGAAAAGAAGCGTATCCGCAAGGATTTCGGCAAGATCCCCAACATTCTGGAGGTCCCCTATCTGCTAGCGACGCAGCTGGACTCCTACGAGCATTTCCTGCAGCCCCACCAGGGCCCGGATGACCGTGACGAGGCCGGCCTGCATGCCGCCTTCCGTTCCGTGTTCCCGATCACCAGCTACTCCGGAACGGCGGCGCTGGAATACGTGAACTATCGTATCGGCACGCCGGTGTTCGACGTCAAGGAGTGTCAGTTGCGCGGCATGACCTATGCCGCGCCGCTGCGCGCGCTGGTGCGTCTGGTCATTTATGACAAGGACGCCAAGACGGTGAAGGACGTCAAGGAGCAGGAAGTCTACATGGGCGAACTGCCGCTCATGACCGAGAACGGGACCTTCGTCGTCAACGGCACCGAGCGGGTGATCGTGAACCAGCTTCACCGCTCCCCCGGCGTGTTCTTCGACCACGACAAGGGCAAGACCCACTCCTCGGGCAAACTGCTGTTTACGGCGCGGGTGATCCCCTACCGGGGCTCCTGGCTGGATTTCGAGTTCGACCCCAAGGACAACATCTTCGTGCGCATTGACCGGCGCCGGAAGCTGCCGGCGACCATCCTGCTGCGCGCGCTCGGCTACGGGCCGGAAGAGATTCTTGACCTGTTCTTCGAGAAGAACACCTTTCATCTGCAGAAGAAGGGCGTGGTCATGGACCTGGTGCCGGAGCGCCTGCGTGGCGAGACGGCCCAGTTCCCCATCGAGGTCAACGGCGAGGCTCTGGTAGAACAGGGGCGGCGGATTACCGCGCGTCATATCCGGCAGATGGAAAAGGCGGAGCTCAAACAGCTCACGGTGCCGGAGGAGTACCTGGAAGGCCGCATCCTGGCCCATGACGTGGTGGACAGCTCCACCGGCGAGATCATCGCCGAGACCAACGCCGAGCTGACCCCGGACGTGATTCAGGCCATCCGCGACGCGGGTATCAAGAAGATCGATACCCTGTTCGTCAACGATCTGGATCAGGGCCCGTACATCTCCAACACCCTGCGCATCGACACCACCCGCACGCAGCTCGAGGCGCTGGTGGAGATCTATCGCATGATGCGTCCCGGCGAGCCGCCCACCAAGGACGCTGCGGAGAACCTGTTCCAGAACCTGTTCTTCTCCGAGGACCGCTACGACCTGTCGGCAGTGGGTCGCATGAAGTTCAACCTGCGCGTGGGCCGTGACGAGGTCACCGGCTCCGGCACGCTGACCAACGACGACATTTTCGACGTGCTCAAGGCGATGATCGACATTCGCAACGGCAAGGATACCGTTGACGACATCGACCATCTGGGCAACCGCCGTATCCGCTCCGTGGGCGAGATGGCGGAGAACGTCTTCCGCGTCGGCCTGGTGCGTGTGGAACGTGCCGTGCGCGAGCGCCTGAGCCTCGCCGAGAGTGAAGGCCTGATGCCGCAGGAGCTGATCAACGCCAAGCCCGTGGCGGCGGCGGTGAAGGAGTTCTTCGGCTCCTCCCAGCTGTCCCAGTTCATGGACCAGAACAACCCGCTGTCCGAGGTCACTCACAAGCGGCGCGTATCCGCCCTTGGGCCCGGTGGTCTGACCCGCGAGCGGGCCGGCTTCGAGGTGCGGGACGTGCACCCGACCCACTACGGCCGCGTCTGCCCCATCGAAACGCCGGAAGGGCCGAACATCGGCCTGATCAATTCGCTGGCCTGCTACGCGCGGACCAACCGCTACGGTTTCCTGGAGACGCCGTATCGGCGCGTGGTGGATGGCAAGGTCACGGCGCAGGTGGACTACCTCTCGGCCATCGAGGAGTCCCGCTACATCATCGCCCAGGCCAATGCGCGCCTGGACGAGGAAGGCCGCCTGGCGGATGACCTGATTTCCATCCGGCACCAGAACGAGTTCGGCATGTCCACGCCGGACAAGATCCAGTACATGGACGTCTCGCCCAAGCAGACCGTGTCCGTGGCGGCGGCGCTGGTGCCGTTCCTGGAGCACGACGACGCCAACCGCGCGCTGATGGGCGCCAACATGCAGCGTCAGGCGGTGCCGACCCTGCGCGGTGAGAAGCCGCTGGTGGGTACGGGCATGGAGCGTGCCGTGGCCACCGACTCCGGCGTCACCGTGGTGGCGCGGCGTGGTGGCGTAGTGGAATCCGTGGACGCCGCGCGGGCCGTCATCCGCGTCAACGACGACGAGACGGCCCCGGGCGAGCCGGGTGTGGATATCTACAACCTCACCAAGTACACGCGCTCCAACCAGAACACCTGCGTGAACCAGAAATCGCTGGTGAACGTGGGTGATGTGGTGGCCACCGGCGACGTCCTTGCCGACGGCCCGAGCACGGACATGGGCGAGCTGGCGCTGGGCCAGAACATGCTGGTCGCCTTCATGCCGTGGAACGGCTACAACTTCGAGGACTCCATCCTCATCTCCGAGCGGGTGGTCCAGGAAGATCGGTACACCACCATCCACATCGAGGAGCTGACCTGCGTCGCCCGGGACACCAAGCTGGGCCCCGAAGAGATTACCGCCGACATCCCCAATGTGGGCGAGTCGGCCCTGTCCAAGCTGGACGAGGCCGGGGTGGTGTACATCGGCGCCGAGGTCAAGGCCGGGGACATCCTGGTGGGCAAGGTCACGCCCAAGGGCGAGAGCCAGCTCACGCCGGAGGAAAAGCTCCTGCGCGCCATCTTCGGCGAGAAGGCCTCGGACGTGAAGGACACCTCGTCACGGGTCTCTTCCGGCATGGACGGCACGGTCATCGACGTGCAGGTGTTCACCCGGGACGGCGTGGAGAAGGACTCCCGTGCGCTGTCCATCGAACGCGAGGCCATGGCCAAGATCCGCAAGGATCTGGATGACCAGTACCGCATCTTCGAGGACGACGCCTTCCAGCGCATCCAGGCCACCATTGTCGGTCTGGAGGCCGAGGGCGGGCCCAACGGCTTGAAGGCCGGCACCAAGGTCACCGAAAAGTACCTGGAGACCCTGGATCGCGAGAAGTGGTTCGAGATCCGGCTGAAGGACGAGTCTGCCAACGAGCTCCTGGAGCGCGTGCAGCAGCAGCTCAAATCCCAGCAGGAGGCCTTCGAGCAGCACTTCGAGGAGAAGAAGGCCAAGATCACCCAGGGCGATGACCTCGCGCCCGGCGTGCTCAAGATGGTCAAGGTCTACCTTGCAGTGAAGCGCCGCTTCCAGGCCGGTGACAAGATGGCCGGTCGCCACGGCAACAAGGGCGTGATCTCCATGATCGTGCCCCAGGAGGACATGCCCTTCGACTCCGACGGCCGCCCCGTTGATGTGGTGCTGTCACCGTTGGGCGTGCCCTCGCGCATGAACGTGGGGCAGGTGCTGGAGGTCCACCTGGGCTGGGCGGCCAAGGAGCTGGGGCGAAAACTCGCCAACATGCTCGATGCCAAGGCCAAGGCGGATGAACTGCGCCAGGAGCTGGACGCCATCTACAACCACAGCGGCCAGACCGTGGACCTGGCGGATCTCTCCGACGAGGAGGTGGTGCGCCTCTGCAGCAACCTCCGGGGCGGGGTGCCCATGGCCACGCCGGTGTTCGATGGCGCCCGCGAGGAAGAGATCAAGTACATGCTGCGCCAGGCTGGCCTGCCGGAATCCGGACAGACCACGCTCTACGACGGGCGCACCGGTGATGCCTTCGATCGTCCGGTGACCGTGGGCTACATGTACATGCTCAAGCTCAACCACCTCATCGACGACAAGGTGCATGCCCGCTCCACGGGGCCGTACTCCCTGGTCACCCAGCAACCGCTGGGCGGCAAGGCGCAGTTCGGCGGCCAGCGCTTCGGCGAGATGGAAGTCTGGGCGCTGGAGGCCTATGGCGCGGCGTACACGCTGCAGGAGATGCTGACGGTGAAATCGGACGACGTGAACGGCCGCACACAGATGTACAAGAACATCGTGGACGGCGAGCACGAGATGAAGGCGGGCATGCCCGAGTCCTTCAACGTGCTGATCAAGGAAATCCGCTCCCTCGGTATCAACATCGAGCTGGAACAGGACTGATCACCGGAGACTATGGCCGCTGGCGTCGCCGGCGGCCGCGTCAGCATTCACCAACAAGGTTGGCGGACGAACAGCTATGAAAGACCTTCTCAATCTGTTCAAGCAGACCGGCGGACAGCCGGACGATTTCGATGCCCTCCGGATCCGGCTGGCCTCGCCGGAGATGATCCGGTCCTGGTCCTTCGGTGAAGTGAAAAAACCGGAGACCATCAACTACCGTACCTTCAAGCCGGAGCGCGATGGCCTGTTCTGCGCCAAGATCTTCGGCCCGGTGAAGGACTACGAGTGCCTGTGCGGCAAGTACAAGCGCCTCAAGCACCGCGGCGTGGTCTGCGAGAAGTGCGGCGTGGAAGTCACGCTGGCCAAGGTGCGCCGCGAGCGCATGGCCCACATCGACCTGGCCAGCCCGGTGGCGCACATCTGGTACCTGAAGTCGCTGCCCAGTCGCATCGGCCTGCTGCTGGACATGACCCTGCGCGACATCGAGCGGGTCCTGTACTTCGAGGCGTTCATCGTCATCGATCCGGGCATGACGCCGCTGGAGCGGGGCCAGCTGCTCACCGACGAGGGCTACCTGGACGCCGTCGAGCAGTACGGCGACGAGTTCGACGCCCGCATGGGTGCCGAAGCGGTGAAAGAACTGCTCCGCAGCGTCGAGCTGCAGGAGGAGCAGCAGAAGCTGCGCGAGGAGCTCAACGCCACCAACTCCGACACCAAGATCAAGCGTCTGTCCAAGCGGCTGAAGATTGTCGAAGCGTTTATCGACTCCGGCAACAAGCCCGAGTGGATGGTGCTGGACGTGCTGCCGGTGCTGCCGCCGGATTTGCGTCCGCTGGTGCCCCTGGACGGTGGCCGCTTCGCCACCAGTGATCTGAACGATCTCTACCGGCGGGTGATCAACCGCAACAACCGGCTCAAGCGTCTGCTGGAACTCAATGCTCCGGACATCATCGTGCGCAACGAGAAGCGCATGCTGCAGGAGTCCGTGGACGCACTGCTGGACAACGGCCGCCGCGGCCGGGCGATCACCGGCACCAACAAGCGGCCGCTGAAATCCCTGGCGGACATGATCAAGGGCAAGCAGGGCCGTTTCCGGCAGAACCTGCTGGGCAAGCGCGTGGACTACTCCGGCCGTTCCGTGATCGTGGTGGGCCCGACCCTGCGCCTGCACCAGTGCGGCCTGCCCAAGCGCATGGCCCTGGAGCTGTTCAAGCCGTTCATCTTCTCCAAGCTGCAGCGTCTCGGTCTGGCCACCACCATCAAGGCGGCCAAGAAGATGGTGGAGCGCGAGGTGCCGGAGGTCTGGGATATCCTCGAAGAGGTGATCCGCGAACACCCGGTGCTGCTCAACCGCGCCCCCACGCTGCACCGTCTGGGCATCCAGGCGTTCGAGCCGGTGCTCATCGAGGGCAAGGCCATCCAGCTGCATCCGCTGGTGTGCACCGCCTATAACGCCGACTTCGACGGCGACCAGATGGCCGTGCACGTGCCCCTGTCCCTGGAGGCGCAGCTGGAATCCCGGGCACTGATGATGTCCACCAACAACGTCCTCTCCCCGGCCAGCGGTGACCCCATCATCGTGCCGTCCCAGGACGTGGTGCTGGGCCTCTACTACATGTCCCGCGAGCGGGTGAATGCCCGCGGCGAGGGCATGGCGTTCACCGATCTCAACGAGGTGCACCGCGCCTACGACAGTGGCACCGTGGACCTGCAAGCCAAGGTCCGCGTGCGCATCCCCGAGGTGCGGGTGGCCGAGGACGGCAGCAAGGAAACGGTGATCACCCGTTACGACACCACCGTGGGCCGAGCGCTGATCTACCGCATCATGCCGGACGGCCTGCCCTTTGAACTGGTCAATCGGGAGATGAACAAGAAGGCCATCTCCGCGACCATGAACGCCTGCTACCGTGACGTGGGACTGAAGGAGTCGGTGATCTTCGCCGACCAGCTCATGTACATGGGCTTCCACTTCTCCACCCGCGCGGCGGTGTCCATCGGCGTCAACGACATGGTCATCCCGGAAGAGAAGGGGGAGATCCTCGGTCGTGCCGAGGAGGAAGTGAAAGACATCGAGGAGCAGTACGCCTCGGGTCTGGTAACCAACGGCGAGCGCTACAACAAGGTGGTGGATATCTGGTCCCGGACCAATGACGCCGTCGCCGGCGCCATGATGGAAAAGCTCGGCAGCGAGGCCGTGGTGGATGCCGAGGGGAACGAGGTCCGCCAGACCTCGTTCAACTCCATCTTCATGATGGCCGACTCCGGTGCCCGTGGTTCCGCAGCCCAGATCCGGCAGCTCTCCGGCATGCGTGGTCTGATGGCCAAGCCGGACGGCTCCATCATCGAAACCCCCATCACGGCCAACTTCCGTGAGGGGCTGAACGTGCTGCAGTACTTTATCTCCACCCACGGGGCCCGGAAGGGTCTGGCGGACACGGCGCTGAAGACGGCCAACTCCGGCTATCTCACCCGGCGTCTGGTGGATGTTGCCCAGGACCTGGTGGTCACCGAACAGGACTGCGGCACCGAGAACGGCGTCTACATGGCCCCGATCATCGAGGGCGGCGACGTGGTGGAGGCGCTCAGCGAGCGGGTGCTCGGTCGCGTGCTCTGCCACGACGTGCTGGACAGTGAGACCCAGGAAGTTGCCATCGCATCCGGCACCATGCTGGACGAGGCCCTTGTGGAGAAGCTGGAGCAGCTGGGTGTGGACGAGATCAAGGTGCGCTCGCCGATCACCTGCGACACCCGTCATGGCGTGTGCTCCCTGTGCTACGGGCGTGACCTGGCGCGCGGCCATCAGGTGAACGTGGGCGAGTCCGTGGGGGTCATCGGCGCCCAGTCCATCGGCGAGCCGGGCACCCAGCTAACCATGCGCACCTTCCACATCGGCGGTGCGGCCTCGCGGGCCGCGGCCATCAGCGACGTGGAGGTCAAGTCTGCCGGGCGGGTGCGCTTCCACCGCCTCAACACCATCGATCACCACTCCGGCAACCTGGTTGTGACCTCCCGTTCCGGCGAGATCACGGTCATGGACGAGCAGGGTCGCGAGCGTGAGCGGTACAAGGTGCCCTACGGTGCCACCGTGATGGTCAACGAGGGCGATCCGGTGGAGGCCAACCAGGTGGTCGCCTCCTGGGATCCGCATACCCACCCCATCGTCACCGAGGTGCGCGGTCACCTGCGCTTCTTCGACTTCATCGAGGGCGTGACGGTGAACCGGCAGGTGGACGAGATCACCGGTCTGTCCAGCCTGGAGATCACCGACCCCAAGACCCGCGGCAATCAGGAGTACGCCAGTCAGCTGCCGGGGGCCAAGGAGGGTGAGCGCATTGCCGCCAAGGACATGCGGCCGATGATCAAGCTGGTGGATGACAACGGCAAGGACATCATGATCCCCGGCACGGATATTCCGGCGCAGTACTACCTGCCCGCCGGCGCCATCATCAGTGTCGAGGACAACGCCGAGGTGGACGTGGGTGACGTGCTTGCCCGCATTCCCCAGGAGTCGTCCAAGACCCGCGACATCACCGGCGGTCTGCCCCGGGTTGCCGACCTGTTCGAGGCTCGCAAGCCCAAGGAGCCGGCGATCCTGGCGGAGATCTCCGGCACCGTGTCCTTCGGCAAGGAAACCAAGGGCAAGCAGCGCCTGATCATCACGCCCCAGGAAGGCGACAACCACGAGGAGCTCATTCCCAAGTGGCGCAACATCAACGTCTTCGAGGGTGAGCATGTGGAGAAGGGCGAAGTGGTCGCTGACGGCGAGCCGAGCCCCCATGACATCCTGCGGCTGCTGGGCGTGCCTGCGCTGGCCGCCTACGTGGTCAAGGAAATCCAGGACGTCTATCGTCTCCAGGGCGTGAAGATCAACGACAAGCACATCGAGGTGATCATCCGCCAGATGCTGCGCAAGGCCGAGGTCACCGATCCGGGCGACAGCACCTTGCTCCGCGGCGAACAGGTGGATCGCGCTACCATCGAGGAGATCAACGACGAACTGCGGATCGGCGACAAGCAACCGGTGTATTACCAGCCGCTGCTGCTGGGGATCACCAAGGCGTCGCTGTCCACGGAATCCTTTATCTCCGCGGCATCGTTCCAGGAGACCACCCGGGTGCTCACCGAAGCCTCCGTCCGCGGTGGCAGGGACGACCTCCGCGGTCTCAAGGAGAACGTGATCGTCGGCCGCCTGATCCCGGCCGGCACGGGGTACGCCTATCACGAGGAACGCCGCCGCCAGCGGCAGGTGGGCATGCCCACCTCGGTGGCCGACGCCGAGGCGGAACTTGCGTCCGAACTCGCCGAGAGCGACGTCGGGGGCGGGGAGCCGCAGGCGCCGGATACCTCGCCGGACGAGTAACGTTCGCCGAAAGTCCCGTCAGACAAGGCCTTGGTTGACATGCCAGGGCCGTCTGCCTACAATTGCGCACCTTCGACAGGCCGGCCCGTTCGGCCTGTCGTTTGTTTCTAGCTTGGAGTAAGCGAGTTCATGGCTACTGTGAATCAGCTCGTCCGCAAAGGACGCCGTAGCAAACCGGAAAAAAGCAGCGTGCCGGCACTGGAGGCATCGCCCCAGAAGCGGGGCGTGTGCACCCGCGTGTATACGACCACGCCCAAGAAGCCGAACTCGGCTCTGCGCAAGGTCGCACGCGTGCGGCTGACCAATGGTTATGAAGTGGCCTCCTACATCGGTGGTGAGGGTCATAACCTCCAGGAGCACTCGGTGGTGCTCATCCGCGGTGGTCGTGTCAAGGACCTTCCGGGTGTGCGCTATCACACGGTTCGCGGCGCGCTGGACACCGCCGGTGTCGACAAGCGTCGCCAGGGCCGTTCCAAGTACGGTACCAAGCGCCCCAAGGGCTAGCGGGTTCCGTTTCAGCACTCTGACAGGCTTCGGATACAGACATGCCGAGAAGAAGAGAAGTCCCGAAACGCAAGGTTTTGCCGGATCCCAAATTCGGCAGTGATCTGCTGGCCAAGTTCGTGAACATGCTCATGCGTGACGGCAAGAAGTCCGTTGCCGAGCGGATCGTCTACGACGCCCTGGACCAGATCCAGGCCAAGGGCAATGACGAGCCAGTGGGTGTCATGGAGCAGGCGCTGGAGAACATCCGTCCGGCGGTGGAGGTCAAGTCCCGCCGCGTGGGGGGTGCCACCTACCAGGTGCCGGTGGAAGTGCGGCCCGAGCGGCGCAACACGCTGGCCATGCGCTGGCTCATTGACGCTTCGCGCAAGCGCAGCGAAAAGACCATGGCGCAGCGGCTCGCCGGCGAGGTCCGCGAGGCGGCGGAAAGCCGCGGCACCGCCGTGAAGAAGCGGGAAGACACGCACCGCATGGCCGAGGCCAACAAGGCGTTTTCTCATTATCGCTGGTAACAGCAAGGGTATTTGATCGTGCCACGCAAGACTCCAATCGAGCGCTATCGCAACATCGGCATCATGGCGCACATTGATGCCGGCAAGACCACCGTCACAGAGCGCATCCTGTTCTATACGGGCATCTCCCACAAGATGGGCGAGGTGCACGATGGTGCTGCCGTGATGGACTGGATGAGCCAGGAGCAGGAGCGTGGCATCACGATCACCTCTGCCGCTACGACGACCTTCTGGCGGGGGATGGATCAGCAGTACCCAGAGACGCGCATCAACATCATCGACACCCCGGGTCACGTGGATTTCACCATCGAGGTGGAGCGCTCCCTGCGGGTGCTCGACGGCGCGGTATGCGTGCTGGACGCCAACGCCGGGGTTGAGCCGCAGACCGAGACCGTGTGGCGGCAGGCCAACAAGTACGAAGTCCCGCGCATGGTGTTCGTCAACAAGATGGACAAGATGGGCGCCGACTACTACCGCTGCGTGGAAATGCTGGGTTCGCGCCTGGCAACGCATGCCGTGCCGATCCAGCTGCCCATCGGTGCCGAGGATCAGTTCGCCGGGGTGGTGGACCTCATCGGCATGCGCGCCATTTACTGGAACATGGATGACGCCGGCACTACCTATGAGTCGAAGGAGATTCCCGACGACCTGAAGGAGTCGGCCGAGTCCTATCGTGAGCAGATGG
Organism: Aquisalimonas sp. 2447; assembly: GCF_012044895.1. NCBI lineage: Bacteria > Pseudomonadati > Pseudomonadota > Gammaproteobacteria > Chromatiales > Ectothiorhodospiraceae > Aquisalimonas > Aquisalimonas sp. 2447. The sequence goes on along the minus strand of NZ_CP050695.1, from coordinate 3,203,787 downwards.
TCGAGGCGGCTGCCGAGGCCGATGAAGAGCTCATGAACAAGTACCTCGACGGCGAGCTCACCAATGACGACATCCGGGCGGGGCTGCGCAAGCGCACCATTGCCAACGAGATTGTCGTGGTGACCTGCGGTAGCGCGTTCAAGAACAAGGGCGTGCAGGCGTTGCTGGATGCCGTCATCGAGTTCATGCCGAACCCGTGGGACGTGCCCGCCATCGAGGGTGAGCTGGACGACGGCACCATTGCCGAACGTCACCCGGATGACGAAGAACCGTTCGCGGCGCTGGCTTTCAAGATTGCCACGGATCCTTATGTGGGTACGCTCACCTTCTTCCGTGTGTATTCCGGTGTGATCAACTCCGGCGACCAGATCTACAACCCGGTCAAGGGCAAGAAGGAACGGGTCGGGCGCCTGGTGCAGATGCACTCCAACGATCGCCAGGAGATCAAGGAAGTGCGCGCGGGCGATATCGCCGCGGCGGTCGGTCTGAAGGATGTGACCACCGGCGATACGCTGTGCGCGGCGGACAAGCACATCACCCTGGAGCGCATGGAATTCCCGGAGCCCGTGATCTCGGTGGCCGTGGAACCCAAGTCCAAGGCCGACCAGGAGAAGATGGGTATGGCCCTGGGCAAGCTGGCCCAGGAAGACCCGTCCTTCCAGGTGCGCACCGACGAGGAGTCCGGCCAGACCATCATTTCGGGCATGGGCGAGCTGCATCTGGAGATCATCGTTGACCGGCTCAAGCGGGAGTTCAAGGTCGAAGCCAACGTGGGTAACCCGCAGGTGGCGTACCGCGAATCCATCCGCAAGGAAGTGGAGCAGGAAGGCAAGTTCGTGCGCCAGTCCGGCGGCCGCGGTCAGTACGGTCACGTGTGGATCCGCATGGCGCCCCTGGAGCGCAGCGGTGGCTACGAATTCGAGAACAAGATCGTCGGCGGCGTGATTCCCAAGGAATACATCCCGTCCGTGGACAAGGGCATCCGTGAGCAGGCCGAAAACGGGGTCATCGCCGGTTATCCGGTGGTCGATTTCAAGGTCACCCTGTTCGATGGCTCCTATCACGATGTTGACTCTTCGGAAATGGCGTTTAAGATTGCGGGCTCCATGGCGTTCAAGGAAGCCGTGGCCAAGGCCGACCCGGTGCTTCTCGAGCCCATGATGGCGGTGGAAGTAGTCACTCCGGAAGACTACATGGGTGACGTGGTCGGCGACCTCAACCGCCGGCGCGGCACCATCAAGGGCATGGAAGAGTCCCCCATGGGGCGGAACATCCGTGCCGACGTGCCGCTGAAGGAAATGTTCGGGTATTCCACGGATCTGCGCTCCGCGACCCAGGGACGTGCCAGCTACGTCATGTCCTTTGATCATTATGCGGAAGCGCCCGCGAGCGTTGCAGCAGAGGTTCAGAAGGCGTCCTGAACCGGGTGCCTCGGGCCGCTGCGATGCGGCCAGCCAGTTCAACAGTAGGATGCCGGCGCACAGGCGCCCGGCGGAACAGTACAAGGGGATGAGTCGTGTCCAAGAGCAAGTTTGAGCGTAAGAAGCCGCACTGCAACGTGGGTACGATTGGTCACGTTGACCATGGTAAGACGACGCTGACTGCAGCCATGACGAAGGTGATGGGCGAGCAGTGGGGCGGTGACGTGCGCGCGTTTGATCAGATTGACAATGCGCCGGAAGAGAAGGCGCGCGGGATCACGATTGCCACGGCGCACGTGGAGTACGAGTCCACGCAGCGCCACTATGCGCACGTTGACTGCCCGGGTCACGCGGACTATGTGAAGAACATGATCACGGGTGCGGCGCAGATGGACGGTGCCATTCTGGTGGTCTCTGCAGCTGATGGTCCCATGCCGCAGACGCGGGAGCACATTCTGCTCAGCCGCCAGGTGGGTGTGCCGCACATTGTGGTGTACCTGAACAAGGCGGACATGGTGGATGATGCGGAGCTGCTGGAGCTCGTGGAGATGGAGGTGCGTGATCTGCTGAGCCAGTACGACTTCCCGGGCGACGACACGCCGATCATCACGGGTTCGGCACTGAAGGCGCTGGAAGGCGACGAGTCGGATATTGGGACGCCGTCGATCGTGAAGCTGGTCGAGGCGATGGACGATTTCATCCCGACGCCGGAGCGTCCGGTGGACCAGCCGTTCCTGATGCCGATTGAGGACGTGTTCTCGATTTCGGGTCGCGGCACGGTGGTCACGGGTCGTGTTGAGCGTGGTGTGGTGAACACGGGCGACTCGGTGGAGATCGTCGGTCTGCGTGATACGCAGAAGACGACGGTCACGGGTGTGGAGATGTTCCGCAAGCTGCTGGACCAGGGCGAGGCGGGCGACAACATCGGTGCGCTGCTGCGTGGTACCAAGCGTGATGATGTCGAGCGCGGTCAGGTGCTGTGCAAGCCGGGCTCGATCACGCCGCACACGAAGTTCGAGTGCGAGGTGTACATTCTGTCGAAGGACGAGGGTGGACGTCACACGCCGTTTTTCAATGGCTATCGCCCGCAGTTCTACTTCCGCACCACGGACGTCACCGGCTCCTGCGAGCTGCCGTCTGGCACGGAGATGGTGATGCCGGGTGACAACGTGCAGATGACGGTGTCGCTGATTGCGCCGATTGCGATGGAAGACGGTCTGCGTTTTGCCATCCGTGAAGGCGGCCGCACCGTGGGTGCCGGCGTCGTCTCCAAGATCCTGGACTGAACCGATTATGGCTACGAATCAGAAAATCCGTATTCGTCTCAAGGCGTTCGACCACCGACTCATCGACGTTTCCGCCGGCGAGATCGTGGAAACCGCCAAGCGGACCGGCGCGCAGGTGCGTGGGCCGATTCCGCTGCCGACGAAGAAGGAACGCTACACGCTGCTGATCTCCCCGCACGTCAACAAGGACGCGCGGGATCAGTACGAGATCCGGACGCACAAGCGGCTGATGGACATCATTGACCCCACGGACAAGACGGTCGACGCGCTGATGAAGCTCGACCTGGCCGCCGGGGTGGATGTCCAGATCAAGCTGTACTGAAGCGTTACGCTAAGCAGGGCCCGGCCGTGCCCATCGGCATGGTGAGGGCTCTTTGTCTCTGGAAGAGGTAACGATGGCTATCGGAATCGTCGGTCGTAAACGCGGCATGACGCGCATTTTCACGGAATCCGGGGCAGCAGTGCCGGTCACCGTGATCGAGGCGACGCCGAACCGTGTCACGCAACTGAAGACTCAGGACGTGGACGGTTACTCTGCCGTGCAGGTGACTACTGGCACGCGCCGCCCGAACCGGGTGACCAAGCCGGAAGCGGGGCACTTCGCCAAGGCCGGCGTCGACGCCGGACGCGGCCTGTGGGAATTCCGCCTCGGCGACGGCGAGGAGCCGGCATTCGAGGTGGGTGGCGAAATCAAGGTGGACCTGTTCGAGGCCGGCCAGCATGTGGACGTGCGCGGCGTGAGCAAGGGCAAGGGGTTCCAGGGGGGGGTGAAGCGTCATAACTTCGCCACCCAGGACGCCACCCACGGGAACTCGAAATCCCACCGTGCGCCTGGCTCCATCGGGCAGAACCAGTCGCCTGGTCGCGTCTTCAAGGGCAAGAAGATGGCGGGCCAGATGGGGAACAAGAGCGCCACGCAGCCGAATCTGGAAATCGTGCGCGTGGACGCCGAACGGAACCTGCTGCTGGTCAAGGGCGCGGTTCCGGGCCCCACGGGTGCCGATGTCATCGTGCAGCCGACGGTCAAGGCCGGCAGCGGGAGGGACAGCTGATGGATCTTCAGACCCAGAGCGGCAGCAAGGTCACGGTCTCCGACCACGCCTTTGACCGCGAATTCAACGAGGGCCTGGTGCACCAGGTGGTGGTCGCCTACATGGCGGGCGGCCGTGCCGGCACCAAGGCGCAGAAGAGTCGTTCGGACGTCAGCGGCGGCGGTTCCAAGCCCTGGCGGCAGAAGGGCACCGGGCGTGCCCGCGCCGGGACCATCCGCAGCCCCATCTGGCGCAGCGGCGGCAAGACCTTCGCGGCGCGTCCGCGGGACTTCTCGCAGAAGGTCAATCGCAAGGCCTACCGTGCGGCCATTAGCAGCATCTTCTCCGAGCTCGCTCGGCAGGACCGGTTGGTGGTGGTGGACAGCTTCGACGTGGACGCGCCGAAGACCAAGGGCCTGATTGCGAAGCTGGGCGACCACGGTGTGGACAATGTGCTCATCGTCACCGAGCAGCCGTCCGAAAATCTGCTGCTGGCGTCCCGGAACCTGGCGGGCGTCGGCGTCACCGACCCGGCGGCGCTGGATCCGGTCAGCCTGGTGGGTGCCGAGAAGGTGGTGATTACGGTGGATGCCCTCAAGCGGGTCGAGGAGTGGCTGTCATGAATCAGGAACGCATGTACAACATCCTGCTGGCGCCGCACGTCTCGGAGAAGAGCACCATCGTCGCCGAAGACGGCAACCAGGTGGTGTTCCGGGTCAAGCGGGACGCCAACAAGGCCGAGATCAAGACCGCAGTGGAACAGCTGTTCGACGTCAAGGTCCGGCAGGTGCGCACGGCGCTGATCAAAGGCAAGGAAAAGGGCTTCGGCCGTATCAAGGGCAAGCGCCCGGACTGGAAGAAGGCCTACGTGGCCCTGGAGGCCGGCCAGGATATCGATTTCCTGGGCGGCGAATAACGAACGCTTAGCGACGGATGTAAGACCATGGCACTGCTCAAGGCGAAACCGACATCTCCGGGGCGCCGCTTTGTCGTCCAGGTGCGTAACGACGAACTTCACAAGGGTGCTCCCTATGCGCCGCTGGTGGAGAAGAAGTCCCGCACCGGTGGCCGTAATAACGCCGGCCGGATGACCACGCGGCACCGAGGCGGTGGTCACAAGCAGCGGTATCGGGTCATTGACTTCAAGCGCGACAAGGACGGGATCCCCGCCAAGGTGGAGCGCCTGGAGTATGACCCGAACCGCAGCGCGAATATCGCGCTGGTACTTTATGCGGACGGCGAGAGACGGTATATTATCGCGCCTCGCGGCCTCCGGGCCGGCGCGGAGATCAGCTCCGGGAACCAGGCGCCGATCAAGCCGGGCAACACGCTGGCCCTGCGCAGCATCCCGCTGGGCACCCAGGTGCACTGCGTGGAAATGCGGCCGGGCAAGGGTGCACAGCTGGCCCGCGCGGCCGGGACGGCGGCGCAGCTGGTGGCCCGCGAAGGCAATTACGCCACCATCCGCCTGCGCTCCGGCGAGATGCGCAAGGTTCCGGCGGACTGCCGGGCCACGGTGGGCGAGGTAGGCAACCAGGAACACAGCCTGCGCTCTCTTGGCAAGGCGGGCGCCACGCGGTGGCGCGGTCGTCGCCCTCATGTTCGCGGCGTGGTCATGAACCCGGTGGACCATCCGCACGGCGGTGGTGAAGGGCGAACCTCCGGCGGCCGTCACCCGGTGACGCCCTGGGGCATCCCCACCAAGGGATACAAGACGCGCAGCAACAAGCGGACGGACAAGTTCATCGTCCGTGCGCGCGGCAAGAAAAAGCGCAACTAGTAGCGAGAGGTCGTATTCGTGCCACGTTCAATCAAGAAGGGCCCGTTCGTTGACACCCACCTGCTTAAGAAGGTCGATCAGGCGGTGGAAGCGAACTCGAAGCGGCCGATCAAGACCTGGTCGCGCCGGTCCATGGTGCTGCCGGACATGGTGGGTCTCACCATTGCCGTGCATAACGGGCGCCAGCATGTGCCGGTGCTTATCAACGAGAACATGGTTGGTCACAAGCTCGGGGAGTTCGCGGCAACGCGGACTTACCGGGGCCACATGGCCGACAAGAAGTCCAAACGGTAGGGGTGACCCATGGAAGTCGCAGCGAAGCACAGGTATGCCCTGATCTCGCCGCAGAAGGTGCGGCTGGTCGCCGATCAGATCCGGGGTCAGTCAGTAGGCAAGGCTTTGCAGACCCTTGAGTTCAGCCCCAAGAAGGCCTCCGCCGTGGTGCGGAAGGTGCTCATGTCGGCCATCGCCAACGCCGAGCACAACGAGGGTGCGGACATCGACGAGCTTCTGGTGTCGTCCATCTACGTTGATGAAGGGCCGATGTACAAGCGGATCCAGGCGCGCGCCAAGGGCCGCGCGAACCGGATCCTCAAGCGCACCAGCCACATCACCGTCAAGGTGGCTGAGGAGTAACGGGAGCAGTCATGGGTCATAAAGTTCACCCGACCGGATTTCGTCTGGGCGTCACAGAAGACTGGCGTTCCATGTGGTATGCCAAGAACTCTGATTTCGGCGAGTTCCTGAATACCGACCTGAAGGTGCGGGCGTTCATCAAGAAGAAGCTCTCGCATGCCTCGGTGAGCACCATTCGGATCGAGCGCCCGGCGAAGAACGCCCTGGTCACCATCCATACGGCGCGCCCGGGGATGGTCATCGGCAAGAAGGGCGAGGACATCGAAGTCCTGCGTCAGGAAGTCAGCCGCCTCATGGGTGTGCCGGTGCACATCAACATCGAGGAAGTGCGCAAGCCGGAGCTGGATGCGCAGCTGGTCGCCGAGAACGTGGCCCAGCAGCTGGAGCGGCGGGTGATGTTCCGCCGCGCGACCAAGCGGGCCGTGGGCAACGCCATGCGGCTGGGTGCCCAAGGCATCAAGCTGAACGTCTCCGGTCGGCTCAACGGCGCCGAGATCGCACGGACCGAATGGTATCGCGAAGGCCGGGTGCCGCTGCACACGCTGCGCGCCAATATCGATTACGGCTTCGCTGAAGCGCACACCACCTACGGGGTTATCGGTGTGAAGGTCTGGGTGTTCAAGGGCGAGATTCTGGAGCCGGAGTTCTTCCAGAAGGGCGAAGGCAAGGCCGAACGCGCCGGCGCCACCAAGTAAGGATCAATAGCCATGTTGCAACCGAAGCGGACGAAATTTCGCAAGCAGCAGAAGGGCCGGAATTACGGACTCGCGAACCGGGGCGACAAGGTCAGCTTCGGCGAGTTCGGCATGAAGGCCACCACCCGCGGGCCGGTGACGGCGCGGCAGATTGAGGCGGCGCGACGCGCCATCAACCGTTACGTGCGTCGTGGCGGCAAGATCTGGATCCGCGTGTTCCCGGATTACCCGGTAACTGCGAAGCCCCTGGAAGTCCGCCAGGGCAAGGGCAAGGGTAACGTCGATCACTGGGCGGCGCGTGTGCAGCCCGGTCGCGTGCTCTACGAGATCGAAGGCGTGTCCGAGGAAGTGGCCCGCGAGGCGTTCCGCCTGGCGTCGGCGAAGCTCCCGGTCAAGACGCGATTTGTTTCCCGGACGGTGCTGTGATGAAAGCAAGCGAACTGCGGCAGAAAGAGGTCGGCGAGCTCGAGAAGGAGCTGCTGGAAAAGCGCAAGGAGCAGTTCAACCTGCGCATGCAATCGGCCACCGGTCAGCTTGGACGGCCCGATCTGGTGAAGAGTGCGCGCCGTGACGTGGCGAGGATCAAGACGGTGCTGAACGAAAAGCGCAAGGCGAGTGAGCAGTCATGAGTGACGGACAGAAGACACGACGCACCCAGGTCGGCCGTGTGGTCAGTGCCCGGATGGACCGCACCGTGACGGTGTACCTCGAGCGGATGGTGAAGCATCCGTTGTACGGCAAGTTCATTCGCCGCTCGACCAAGCTGCACGCGCACGACGAGAACAACGAATGCCGCGAGGGCGACTGGGTATCCATCGAGGAATGCCGGCCGTTGTCGAAGACCAAGTCCTGGCGGCTGGTGGAAATTGTGGAGCGGGCCCGGCGCTGAATGCGGCGCAGGATACGGCTGCGGCGGTAGCCCCAGGAACAACGGAATCGGGTAGAACGCGATGATTCAGATGCAGACCCTGCTGGATGCGGCCGACAACAGCGGTGCGCGACAGGTCCAGTGTATCAAGGTCCTCGGCGGCTCCAAGCGCCGGTACGCCGGCATTGGCGACATCATCAAGGTGAGCGTCAAGGACGCCATCCCGCGGGGGCGGGTGAAGAAGGGCGAGGTGTACAACGCCGTTGTGGTTCGCAGTCGCAAGGGGGTCCGCCGGCCGGATGGTTCGGTGATCCGTTTCGACGGCAACGCTGCGGTGCTGCTGAACGCCCAGTTCAACCCGGTCGGCACCCGCGTGTTCGGGCCGGTCACCCGCGAACTGCGGACGACGCAGTTCATGCGAATCATTTCGCTGGCACCTGAAGTGCTTTGAGCGGAGAGACGGTCATGCAGAAGATCAAGAAGGGCGACGAAGTCATCGTGGTCGCCGGCAAGGACAAGGGCCGCCGCGGCACTGTCGTGCGCGTGATGCGCGACGACAACAAGGTGGTGGTCGAGAACGTCAACATGGTCAAGCGTCACATGCGGGGCAACCCGCAGCGTGGCGAGTCCGGTGGGATCCAGGAGAAGGAAGCGCCGGTGGATCTGTCCAACGTGCAGCTTTACAACCACAAGGCAGGCAAGGGCGACCGTGTTGGCATCAAGGTGATGGAGGACGGCCGCAAGGCGCGTTACTTCAAATCCAATAACGAATTCGTCGACGTGTAGGTGTCCCATGGTGAGGTTGCAGGAGCAATACAGGAACGAGGTGATGCCGCAGCTGCGGTCTCAGTTCGAGTACCGGAACGTGATGCAGGTGCCTCGGATTACCAAGGTGACCATCAACATGGGGCTGGGCGAGGCGGTCAAGGACAAGAAGATCGTTGATCACGCCATGTCCGATCTGGCGGCGCTGGCCGGCCAGCAGCCGACCATCACCTATACGCGGAAGTCCATCGCCGGGTTCAAGATCCGGGACGGCTGGCCCATCGGCTGCAAGGTGACGCTGCGGCGGGACCGCATGTGGGAGTTCCTGGACCGGTTCATTCATGTGGCGGCGCCGCGCATCCGCGACTTCCGGGGCTTTTCGCCGAAGTCGTTCGACGGCCGGGGGAACTATAACCTGGGCGTGCGTGAGCAGATCATCTTCCCGGAACTGGAATTCGACAAGGTCGACCGCATCCGGGGCATGGATATCACGATCACGACCACCGCGAATACAGACGCGGAAGGCCAGGCGCTGCTGGAAGCGTTCGGCTTTCCCTTCCGGAAATAGACGAGGGCGATATGGCGAAAAAGTCCATGGTGGCGCGTGAAGACAAGCGCACACGGCTGGTGCGGAAGTACGCAGCGAAGCGCAAGGCGCTCAAGGCCGTGATCCAGAATCCGGAATCAAGTCCGGAAGAGAAGCTGGAGGCCCAGGAGAAACTGCAGAACATGCCGCGCAATGCCAGCCCGGTGAGGCAACGTAACCGGTGCCAGGTCACTGGCCGGCCGCGGGGCTATTACCGCAAGTTCGGGCTGTCGCGCAATAAACTGCGGGAAGCCGCGATGAGCGGCATGATTCCGGGGCTGACCAAGTCGAGCTGGTAATCGCCGTCCACATTCCCGGAACAATGACAGAGCAGGAACGTACATCATGAGCATGACCGATCCCATTGCGGATCTGCTGACGCGGATCCGCAACGCGCAGACCGCCAACAAGGCCGAGGTGACCTTGCCCTCTTCCAAGCTCAAGCAGGCCGTTGTCGGCGTGCTGAAGGAAGAGGGTTATATCGAGGACTTCCGGGTTGAAGGCGACGATAAGAAGCCCCAGCTGGTCATCGGCCTGAAGTACTTCCACGGCGAGCCGGTCATCGAGCGGATCCAGCGGGTGAGCCGGCCGGGACTGCGCATTTTCAAGGACAAGGCATCGCTGCCCAAGGTTAACGGCGGCCTCGGGGTCGCCATCATTTCCACCTCGCGGGGCGTGATGACCGACCATAAGGCCCGCACGACGGGTATCGGCGGCGAAGTCCTTTGTGAGGTCTTCTAAAGACAGGATTATTGGCATGTCCAGAGTAGCGAAGCAGCCGATCAATATCCCGTCCGGTGTCGAGGTGAAACTCGACGGCAAGGACGTGACGGTGAAGGGCAGCAAAGGCGAATTGCAGTTCCGCATCCACCAGGACGTCGACGTCGTCCAGGAGGAGGGTGAGCTGCGCTGCAGGCCCCTGAAGGACCGCCAGGGCACGATCGCTCTCGCCGGAACCACGCGTGCCATCCTTAACAACATGGTGCACGGGGTGTCCGAAGGTTTCGAGCGCAAGCTCGAGCTGCGCGGGGTCGGTTACCGGGCCCAGAGTCAGGGCAACAATCTGAATCTCACGCTTGGTTTCTCCCACCCGGTGAACTATGCGGTGCCGGACGGCGTGACGGTGGAGACGCCGTCGCAGACGGAAGTTGTCGTCAAGGGCATCGACAAGCAGCGCGTGGGTGAGGTGGCGGCGCAGATCCGTGCCTACCGCCCGCCGGAGCCCTACAAGGGTAAAGGTGTGCGGTATGCCGGGGAGCGCGTCGTCATGAAAGAAGCCAAGAAGAAGTAGAGCAGGTAGGGATCATGGACAAGAAGACATCACGTCTGCGCCGCGCCCGCAAAGCGCGGATGAAGATCCGCGAGCTGGGAACCTACCGGCTGAGCGTCCACCGGACGCCGCGGCACATCTATGCCCAGGTGCTGGAGGCCGATGGCAGCCGCACCGTGGCCACTGCCAGCACGCTGGACAAGGAGCTGCGCAGCTCCGTCTCCGCCACCGGCAACACCAGTGCGGCGGAGGCAGTGGGCAAGCTCATTGCCGAGCGCGCCAAGGCCGCAGGCGTCGAACGCGTCGCGTTCGACCGCTCGGGGTTTCGCTACCACGGCCGCGTGCGTGCGCTGGCCGACGCCGCCCGTGAAGGCGGACTGCAGTTCTAACGGAGGCATCAACCGATGGCGATGAACGACAGCAATACCGACGGCCTCCAGGAAAAGCTCATCACGGTGAACCGTGTTGCGAAGGTCGTGAAGGGCGGCCGGCAGTTCGGCTTCACCGCCTTGACGGTGGTCGGCGACGGCGAGGGACGCGTGGGCTTCGGTTATGGCAAGGCGCGTGAAGTGCCGGCGGCCATCCAGAAGGCGATGGAGAAGGCCCGTGTGAACATGGTGACCGTCAAGCTCGACGGCGGCACGCTGCAATATCCCATCACCGCCCGCCACGGCGCCAGCAAGGTGTTCATGCAGCCGGCCTCGGAAGGTACCGGGATCATTGCCGGGGGCGCCATGCGCGCGGTGTTCGAGGTCATGGGCGTGCACAACGTCCTGGCGAAGAGTCTTGGTTCCCGCAATCCCATCAACGTGGTGCGGGCGACGGTGAATGGTCTTTCCGCCCTGCGGGCGCCCGAAGAGGTTGCCGCCAAGCGCGGCAAGACCGTTGAAGAGATTCAGGGTTGATCATGGCCAAGGAAAAACAGCTCAAGGTAACGCTGCGCCGCAGCGTCAATGGTCGCACCGCCAGGCATCGCGCCTGCGTCTCGGGCCTGGGCCTGCGCCGCATGCACCACACGGTGACGGTGACGGACACCCCCGAGAATCGCGGCATGATCAACAAAGTCGCGTACCTGCTTGAAGTCGAGGAAGCCTGACATGCGCCTGAACAGTCTCAAACCCGCACCCGGCAGCCGCAAGGATCGGATCCGCGTCGGTCGCGGCCTGTCCGCAGGCCATGGCAAAACGGCCGGCCGCGGTCACAAAGGGCAGCACGCGCGCTCCGGTGGTTACACCAAGGTGGGCTTCGAAGGCGGGCAGATGCCGCTCCAGCGTCGGGTGCCGAAAAGCGGCTTCCGCTCCCGCAAGTCCCTGGTCACTGCCGAAGTGCGCTTGTCGGAGCTCAAGTATGTCGCCGGCGACACCGTGGATCTGGCAACGCTGAAGGCGGCTGATGTGGTGCCTGCGCAGACGCGCAATGCCAAGATCATTGCCTCCGGCAGTGTCGAGAAGGCGTTGACCATCCAGGGCGTTGGCGTGACCAAGGGGGCCCGCGAGGCAATCGAAAAGGCGGGCGGCACGGTCCAGGACTGACGCCCGATTACCGCATTCCGGCAGGCTGAACCCCAATGTCGTCACTCGGTGGAATCACCAAACTGACCGAAGTCCGCCAGCGCCTCATGTTCGTACTCATGGCGCTGGTGGTCTTTCGTATCGGTACACACCTGACCATCCCGGGCATCGACCAGGAGTCGATGCAGCAGATGTTCGATCAGCAGGCCGGGACCATCCTGGACATGTTCAACATGTTCTCCGGGGGCGCGCTGGAGCGGTTGTCGATCTTTGCCATCGGCATCATGCCGTACATCTCGTCGGCGATTATCATGCAGCTGCTGACGGCGGTGGTGCCGTACCTTGAACAGCTGAAAAAGGAAGGTGAAGCCGGTCGGCGGAAGATCACCCAGTATACGCGCTACGGCGCGCTGGGGCTGGCCACGGTGCAGGGTTTCGGGGTGTCCGTCGCCCTGCAGAATCAGGGTGTGACCCACGCGGGTGCCGCGGCGGGCTTCGATCCGGCGTTCGCCTTCACGGCGACGGTGACGCTGGCCACCGGGACCATGTTCCTGATGTGGCTGGGTGAGCAGATCACCGAGCGGGGCATTGGTAACGGTATTTCGATTATCATTTTCGGCGGCATCGTTGCCGGGCTGCCCGGGGCGATCGGTGGCACTCTGGAACTCGCCCGAACCGGCGAAATGAGCATGCTGCTGGTGTTGGTCCTGCTGGTGGGCGTGCTCTTGATCACGGCGTTCGTGGTGTTCATCGAGCGGGGCCAGCGGCGCATCACCGTGAATTACGCGAAACGGCAGCAGGGTCGCAAGATGGTGCAGGGGCAGAGTACACACCTGCCGCTGAAGCTGAACATGGCCGGGGTGATCCCGCCCATTTTCGCCTCCAGCATCATCCTGTTTCCGGCGACGCTGGGGACCTGGTTCAGTGATCCGGAAGGCCAGGGACTGATCGCCCAGCTGGCGCAGACCCTGCGCCCGGGTGAACCGTTGTACGTGGTGTTCTACGCCACGGCGATCGTGTTCTTCTGCTTCTTCTACACGGCCCTCGTGTTCAATTCGCGGGATACCGCCGACAACCTGAAGAAGTCCGGGGCGTTCATTCCGGGGATTCGGCCGGGCCAGCAGACGGCGAAGTACATTGACGGTGTCATGACGCGGCTGACGGCGGCCGGTGCGGTCTACATCACCGCGGTCTGCCTGTTGCCGGAGTTCCTCATCCTTTACTGGAACGTGCCGTTCTACTTCGGCGGGACCTCGCTGCTGATTATCGTCATCGTGGTCATGGACTTCATGGCGCAGCTGCAGTCCCATCTGGTGTCGCACCAGTATGAGCCGCTGATGAAGAAGTCGAACCTGAAGTCGTTCGGTCGCTCCGGGGCCCCCCGCTGATCCGGGTGTCGGAGTCGGGGCGATCAGGGGACGCATTCTCGCGACGAATCTGATATAGTACGCGCCCTTCGCGTCTGGGCGGTGTGATTTTTGGAGAACGATCATGAAGGTACGCGCTTCGGTCAAGAAGATCTGCAGGAACTGCAAGATCATTCGTCGCGGCGGCACGGTGCGGGTCATCTGCACGGAGCCGCGGCACAAGCAGCGGCAGGGTTAAGCCCGCGCTTGAAGGCAGGCTGATTCATTCGCTAACATTGCGGGTTTTCCGCACAAATCAGGAGTGTCATCCATGGCGCGTATTGCTGGCGTCAACATCCCGGACAACAAGCATGCTGTCATTGCTCTGACGTATATCTACGGTGTCGGTCGTTCGACCGCTGCCGGGATCTGCAAGGAGACCGGGATTGCCGAGGATCGCAAGATCCGGGATCTGGCCGAGCACGAGATCGAAGCGCTGCGCAGTGCCATCGGCAGCAACCAGCTGCTGGTTGAGGGTGATCTGCGGCGCAAGATCGCCATGGACATCAAGCGACTGATGGACCTGGGCTGTTACCGGGGCATCCGGCATCGCCGGGGCATGCCGGTGCGTGGCCAGCAGACACAGACCAACGCCCGCACCCGCAAGGGGCCGCGTCGGGCGGTGCGGAAGTAAACAACGTTCGAGGCCGGCGTCGCCGGCGTCCAGGAGCTGGGATTCATCGCTATGGCGAAAGGTGCAACCCGAACGCGGAAACGCGTCACGAAAACCGTTGTTGACGGCATCGCGCACATCAACGCGACATTCAACAACACCATGATCATGATCACCGACCGTCAGGGCAACGCCCTGAGCTGGGCGAGCGCCGGTGGCAGTGGCTTTCGCGGTTCGCGGAAGAGCACGCCGTTCGCCGCGCAGGTGGCGTCGGACCGCGCGGGCAACGCCGCCAAGGAATACGGCCTGAAGAACCTCGAAGTTCGGGTGAAGGGTCCGGGCCCGGGGCGTGAGTCCGCCGTGCGCGCGCTGAACAACGCGGGCTTCAAGATTACCAACATTGCCGACGTGACGCCGATCCCGCACAACGGGTGCCGGCCTCCGAAGAAGCGTCGCGTCTGACCGACTGGAGCAAAGCATGGCAAGGTATCTCGGTCCCAAGTGCAAGCTCTCCCGCCGGGAGGGGACAGATCTTTCCCTGAAGAGCGGCGTGCGAGCCCTCGACAGCAAGTGCAAGCTGGACACGCCTCCGGGCCAGCATGGCCAGCGGCGTACGCGCCTGTCCGACTACGGTCTGCAGCTGCGTGAGAAGCAGAAGGTGCGCCGCATGTACGGGGTGCTGGAGAAACAGTTCCGCAATTACTACAAGGAAGCCGCGCGCCGCAAGGGCGCCACTGGTGAAGAGCTGCTGCGGCTTCTCGAGGGCCGCCTGGACAACGTGGTCTGGCGCATGGGCTTCGGCTCAACGCGGCAGGAAGCGCGGCAGCTGGTGAGCCACCGTGCGGTGATGGTCAACGGTCGCACGGTGAACGTGCCGTCGTTCCAGGTGTCGCCGGGCGACGTGATCACCGTGCGGGAGAAGGCGCGCAAGCAGTCCCGCATCCAGGCAGCACTGGAACTCGCCCAGCAGTCGGGCTTCGCGGACTGGATCGATGTCGATCCGAGCAAGTTCGAGGGTACGTTCAAGGCACGCCCGGACCGTGGTGATCTGCCGGCCGAAATCAATGAGCATCTGGTGGTCGAGCTCTACTCCAAGTAAGGGTAGAGGCCACCGGTGATTCCCAGAGTCAAAGAGGGCAAGCCGATGCAGGCCCAGTTCCAAGATTTTCTCAAGCCGCGCGTCGTCGACGTAGAGGCCCAGAGTGACACCGCCGCCCGGGTCGTTATCGAACCCCTGGAGCGCGGGTTTGGTCACACCCTGGGGAACGCCCTGCGGCGCATCCTGTTGTCGTCCATGCCCGGGTTTGCCGTGGTGGAAGCCGAGATTGAAGGGGTGCTTCACGAGTACACGGCCATTGAGGGCGTGCAGGAAGATGTGGTCGATGTTCTGTTGAACCTGAAGCAGCTGGCGGTGCGCCTGCATGCGAAGGAAGAGGCGTCGCTGAAGCTGTCGAAGAAGGGGCCTGGCGTAGTGACTGCCGGGGACATTGAAGTCGGCCACGACGTGGAGATCAAGAACCCCGACCTGGTCATCGCGCACCTCACCAAGGCCGGCGAGCTGAACATGACCATCAAGGTGGCCCGGGGCCGTGGTTACGAGGCAGTGACCCAGCGGGAGGACGATGAAGAGCGTCCCATTGGGCGTCTGCAGCTGGATGCCAGTTTCTCGCCCATCCGGCGGGTTGCCTACAGCATCGAGAGCGCGCGTGTGGAGCAGCGGACCGACCTGGACAAACTGGTCATGGAAATCGAGACCAACGGTGTCATCGAGCCCGAGGAGGCGATGAAGTTCGCCGCCGGGCTGCTGCAGAATCAGTTGTCGGTATTCGTGGCGCTGGAAGGCGGGGAAGATTTCGCCGAGCCCACGCGCAAGTCGCCGGAGGTGGATCCGGTGCTGCTGCGGCCCATCGACGACCTGGAACTCACTGTGCGGTCGGCCAACTGCCTCAAGGCCGAAAGCATCCATTACGTGGGTGATCTGGTGCAGCGCACAGAGGTGGAGCTGCTCAAGACGCCGAACCTGGGCAAGAAGTCGCTCACGGAAATTAAGGAAGTCCTGGCCTCGCACGGGCTGTCCCTGGGCATGCGCCTGGAAGAATGGCCGCCCGCCGGCCTGGGCAACCGGGAACAGGCCACGGGCTGATCGCGCCGCTGGCGCGCACCGACGAATCAGAAGGGTATAGGACATGCGTCATCGCAAAGCCGGGCGTCAACTGAACCGCAACAGCAGCCATCGACAGGCCATGTTCCGTAACATGGCGGTGTCGCTGTTCGAGCATGAGGCCATCAAGACGACACTGCCGAAGGCGAAGGAGCTTCGCCGGGTGGCCGAGCCGCTGATTACGCTGGCGAAGGAAGACGGCGTTTCCAAGCGTCGTCTGGCCTTCTCACGGCTGCGTGACAAGGCGGCCGTGGGCAAGCTGTTCAGCGAACTGGGACCGCGTTACAAGGCGCGTCCCGGCGGCTACGTGCGGATCCTCAAGTGCGGCTTCCGCCCCGGGGACAATGCGCCCATGGCGTACGTCGAGCTGGTGGACCGTCCGCAGCCGGTGGAAGAGCCGCAGGACAATCAGGAGGCGGCGGCCGAGTAAGGCGCCGCCAATCTGCCGTCGCACTGAAAACCGGGCCTGACGCCCGGTTTTTTTTGGCCGGAAGGCCGCGGCGGGCGACAATGGCGGACGAGTTGCAGCGGGTCGGGTCACCGCGGGAGCGATCCAGGGCGGCCAGCGGGCGTTGACTGGTTGTGCCGATGTGCGGCAAGGCAAAAGCGGGAGGCGGTGAATGTTCGCGCTGTTCACGGATTTCGGCTGGCAGGGTCCGTACGTGGGGCAACTCAAGGCGGCGCTTTGGCAGCGGGCGCCGGGTATCCCGGTTGTCGATCTGTTGCACGACGCGCCGGCCATGGATCCGCGGGCCGCGGCGTATCTCCTGGAGCCGTTCAGTCGTGAGCTCCCCGAGGGAACAGTGACGGTGGCTGTGGTGGATCCGGGGGTTGGCACGGACCGGGCGGGCTGCGTGATTCATGCCGATGAACGCTGGTACGTTGGGCCGGTAAACGGGCTGTTCGAGTTCGTGGTGAGGCGGGCCAGCGACTGGGCTACGTGGCGCCTTCCCGACGCTCCGGCAGAGGCGGCACCCACCTTCCATGGGCGCGACGTGTTTGCTCCGGCCGCCGCCTCGTTGCTGCAGGGCGATCGCTCGGCACTGTCGCAGCGCCTGGACGAGCGGCCCGGGGAAGAATGGCCGGATGACGTGCCCCGGGTGCTGTATCTGGATCACTACGGGAACGCCATGACCGGCATTCGCGGGAGCATGGTGTCGGACCAGGCGATCCTGGAGGCCGGAGAGCTGCGTTTCCGGGGTGCGCGTACGTTTGCGGACAGCCCTGTCGACCAGCCGTTCTGGTACCGCAACAGTAGCGGTCTGGTGGAAATCGCAATCAACGGCGGTCGTGCCGCGGACACGCTGGGCCTGGCCCCCGGGAGCCGCGTACGCCTCATTCGACCCTGACAGATGCCCGCTTACGACAGGAGTGACAACGATGAAGGTCAACGTGGAAGTTGATGCGACGCCGGAAGAGCTGCGGCGCTTCCTGGGGTGGCCGGACGTGCAGCCACTGCACGACGAAATGCTCAAGATGATCCGCGATCGGATGCAGGCCGGCAGCGAGGGGTATGACCCGCTCAGCCTGATGGCCTCGTTCATGCCGTCGCAGATGCAGAACATGGAGGGCTTTCAGCGCGCGTTCTGGGACGCCTTTGCCGGTGGTTACGGTGGTGGCCACGGGAGCGGCGGCGAGCAGGACAGGAAATAGTGCGGCGACAGCAGCTGTTCGGTGCCGGGGTGTCGTCTGGTATAATCGCCCACCGCAGAACCGCTGCGCTGCAACATTGGTGACGGCGGCGAGTCGAGCAGGCGGGGCAGGGGGCGTTCCATCAGGACGGTACCCTCCCGTCTGAACAGGGGTAACCGACAGGAGTACACCATGAAAGCACCCGTACGCGTTGCGGTCACCGGGGCCGCGGGTCAGATCGGCTACAGTCTGCTGTTCCGGATTGCATCGGGCGACATGCTCGGCAAGGACCAGCCGGTCATCCTGCAGCTGCTGGAAATCACCCCGGCGCTGGAGGCCCTGGGAGGCGTGGTCATGGAGATCGAGGACTGCGCATTCCCGCTGGTCGCCGGCATCGAGACCAGCGACAAGGCGGAAGAGGTGTTCAAGGACGCCGATTACGCGCTTCTGGTGGGTGCGCGGCCGCGCGGCCCGGGTATGGAACGCAAGGATCTGCTGGAAGCCAACGCCGCCATCTTCTCCGTGCAGGGCAAGGCGCTGAACGACGTCGCCAGTCGCGACGTGAAGGTGCTGGTGGTGGGTAACCCAGCCAACACCAACTCGCTGATTGCCCAGCAGAACGCCCCTGATCTGGACCCGGGCCAGTTCACGGCCATGACCCGCCTGGACCATAACCGGGCACTGGCGCAGCTGGCGAACCAGAGCAGTGTTCACACCCAGGACATTACCCGCATGACCATCTGGGGCAATCACTCGTCCACCCAGTACCCGGATATCAGCCATACGCTGATCAAGGGCGAGCCGGCAGCCGACAAGGTCGATCGTCAGTGGTACGAAAACGAGTTCATCCCGACGGTGCAGCAGCGTGGAGCGGCCATCATCAAGGCGCGTGGCGCCTCCAGTGCGGCGTCCGCCGCCAGCTCCGCGGTGGACCACATGCGGACCTGGGCGCTGGGTACCGCCGACGGCGACTGGACCAGCATGGGCATTCCGTCCGACGGCAGCTACGGCATCACCGAAGGCATCATCTATTCCTTCCCGGTGACCTGCAGCAACGGCAAGTACGAGATCGTTCAGGGTCTGGAACTGGACGCCTTCAGCCGTGAGAAGATGCAGGCCACCGAGCAGGAACTGGTGGATGAACGGGACGCGGTGAAGCACCTGTTCCCGAATTGATTCCCCTGACGGGGCTCAACGCCTTGGACTGAACCTTCGGGGCTGAAGCCCCTCCCACCCGGGATAGACTGGTGGGAGGGGCTTCAGCCCCGATTTCTGTCCAGGGTTAGCCGACGCCCCCACTGGTTTCGGCCCGTCCGCCGGAACCCACACCCAGCATCGGCCCCAGAAACCGCCCCGTGTGCGACGCTTCCACGGCCGCCACCGCTTCCGGGGTGCCCTCGGCAACCACGCGTCCGCCGCCGGCCCCGCCCTCCGGGCCCAGATCCACGATCCAGTCCGCGGTCTTGATCACGTCCAGATTGTGCTCGATGACGATCACCGTGTTGCCCTGGTCCCGCAGCCGGTGCAGCACCCCAAGTAGCTGGTCGATGTCCTGGAAATGCAGGCCGGTGGTGGGTTCGTCCAGGATGTACAGGTTCTGGCCACCCTGCGGTTTCGACAGCTCCCGGGCGAGCTTCACCCGTTGCGCCTCACCCCCGGAGAGGGTCGTGGCACTCTGGCCCAGCCGCACGTAGGAGAGCCCCACTTCCATCAGTGTCTCCAGCTTGCGCCGGATCACCGGAATGGCGTGGAACACGTCCAGCGCCTGCTCCACGGTGAGCTCCAGGGCCTCGTGGATGTTCAGGCCGCGGTAGCGGATCTCCAGGGTTTCGCGATTGTAGCGCCGGCCCCTGCAGACATCGCAGGGCACATGAATATCCGGGAGAAAGTGCATTTCCACCCGGGTGATGCCCTCGCCCTGGCACGCCTCGCAACGGCCACCCTTGACGTTGAAGCTGAAGCGCCCGGGCTGGTAACCCCGGGCCCGCGCCTCGGGCGTGCCGGAGAACAGCTCGCGGATGGGCGTGAACAGCCCGGTGTAAGTGGCCGGGTTGGAGCGGGGCGTGCGGCCGATGGGGCTCTGGTCGATGTCCACCACCTTTTCCAGGTGCTCCAGGCCGTCCACGCCGTCGCACTCGGCAGGGTGCATGGCCGCGCCGTTGAGCTGCTGCGCCGCCTGTGGGTAGAGGGTGCCGTTGATCAGGGTGGATTTGCCGGAACCGGAGACGCCGGTAATACAGGTCATCAGGCCGATGGGCACGGCCACGTCGACATTGGCGAGATTGTTGCCGCGCGCCCCGCGGACGCGGATCTGCCGCGCCGGGTCCGGCACCGTACGCCGGCCCGGGGTGCGGATCCGGCGCTGACCGGCCAGGTACTGCCCGGTGAGGGATTCCGAGTGCGCGGCGATGGACTGCGGGGTCCCTTCGGCAACCACGCGGCCACCGTGGACGCCGGGGCCCGGGCCGATATCCACCACGTGGTCGGCGTGCCGGATGGCGTCCTCGTCGTGTTCGACGACGATCACCGTGTTGCCGAGGTCGCGGAGCCGGCAAAGCGTCTCCAGCAGTCGCGCATTGTCCCGCTGGTGCAGGCCGATGGAGGGTTCGTCCAGCACGTACATTACCCCCACCAGACCGGCGCCGATCTGGCTTGCCAGGCGGATGCGCTGTGCCTCGCCCCCGGAGAGACTGTCGGCGCCCCGGTCCAGGGTCAGGTAGTCCAGCCCCACCTTGGTGAGAAAGGACAGCCGCTCGGCGATTTCCCGGCGCACCGGCGCCGCGATTTCGCCGCGGGCCCCCTCCAGGCTGAAGGTCTTGAAGAAGGCCAGGCAGTCGCTGATGGACAGCGCCGCCAGTTCCGGCAGGCTGTTACCGGCCACCAGCACGTTGCGGGCGGCGCGATTGAGCCGGCTGCCGCCGCAGTCGGGGCAGGTCCGGCTGGCACGATAGCGGGCGAGCTCCTCCCGCACGATGCCTGAGTCGGTCTCCCGGTAACGCCGCGCCATGTTGGGGATGACACCCTCGAAAGGGTGTTCCCGGGTTTTCGTGCCGCCCTGGGGTGTCATATAGCGGAAGGCCACGGATTCCTCGCCGCTGCCGTGGAGCACGATCTGCCGGATGTGCTCCGGAAGCGCCTGCCAGGGAGTGTCCGTGGCGAAGCCGTAATGATCCGCCAGCGAGTGGATGAGCTGACTGTAGTAGGCGTTGCGACGGTCCCAGCCACGGATGGCCCCGCCCGCCAGGCTCAGGGTCGGGTTTGCCACCACCAGGTCGGGATCGAAGACATCCTGGACACCCAGGCCATCACAGCTGGGGCAGGCCCCGCGGGGATTGTTGAACGAGAACAGCCGCGGTTCCAGCTCTTCCAGAGAGTAGCCGCACTCCGGGCACGCGTAGCGTGCCGAGAATACCAGGTCCTCGGTGTCCGGGGCATCCATCCAGGCCACCCGCGCGATGCCGTCGCCGAGCCCCAGAGCCGTCTCGAAGGAATCCGCCAGCCGCCCGGCCAGGTCCGGGCGCACCTTGAACCGGTCCACCACCGCCTCGATGGTGTGCACCTTCTTCGCGTCCAGGGCCGGCGCTTCGTCGAGATCCACGACGATGCCGTCGATGCGGGCGCGGATGAAGCCCTGGGATTTCAGCTCCTGCAGGGCGTGCAGGTGCTCGCCCTTGCGCTCGCTGATGACCGGGGCGAGCAGCAGCAGGCGGGAGCCCTCCGGCTGGGCCAGAACCTGGTCCACCATCTCGGTGACGGTGCGGGCGTTCAGCTCCACATGGTGGTCGGGACAGCGTGGCGTTCCGGCGCGGGCAAACAGCAGTCGCAGATAATCGTGGATCTCGGTGACCGTGCCCACGGTGGAGCGGGGGTTGTGAGAAGTGGACTTCTGCTCGATGGAAATTGCCGGCGAAAGCCCCTGGATCTCGTCCACGTCGGGCTTGTCCATCATGGACAGAAACTGACGCGCATAGGCCGACAAGGATTCCACATAACGGCGCTGCCCTTCGGCATAGATGGTATCGAAGGCCAGCGACGACTTCCCGGACCCCGAAAGGCCGGTGATGACCACCAGGCGGTTGCGGGGCAGATCCAGGTCGATGTTCTGCAGGTTGTGGGTCCGCGCGCCGCGGATCCGGATGTGTTCCATGGGCTGCCTCGGCGCCGTTGGTAAACGCACCATTCTACGCCATCGCGCAGCGGCGGCACGAACCCAAAGACCGCTGCGCCGGTGGTACCATGTGCGCTTTTCACGTTTTCCACCGCCATGGCGCCGTACAGGCGCTCGTAATGCGGCGAACCTGGGTTGAAGGACACTCGATGATACCGAAGGAACGAGGCGCCGCCGCAGGGCTTGCGGGCATTTTCGGCCTGCGCATGTTCGGGTTGTTCCTGGTGCTGCCGGTGTTTGCCGTCTACGGGCCGGATCTGGCGGGAGCCACCCCTGCGTTGGTGGGTCTCGCCATCGGCATCTACGGCCTGACCCAGGCACTGCTGCAGATCCCCATGGGGATCGCATCGGATCGCATCGGGCGGCGGCCAGTGATTGTCGGCGGGCTCCTGCTGTTCCTGGCGGGAAGTGTGGTGGCCGCGGTTTCCGATCACATCGCCGGAGTGATCCTCGGGCGCGCCCTGCAGGGTGCCGGCGCCATCGCTGCCGCGGTCATGGCTCTGGCCGCGGACGTCATCGAGCCACGCCAGCGGACCAAGGTCATGGCCATCATCGGCATGAGTGTGGGCGCATCCTTTCTGCTGGCCATGGTACTCGGGCCCGTGGTCGCCGGAGTGGGCGGCCTGGAGGCGATCTTCTGGTTGTCCGCGGTGCTGGCGGTGCTGGCCATCGGCGTGCTGTTTCGCTGCGTGCCGGTTCCCGCCCGGGAGACGGTTCACGCCGACGCCGAGCCGGTGCTGAGCAAGCTGGTCCCCGTGCTCCGCAACCGCGATCTGTTGCGTCTGGATGCGGGCATTTTCGTGTTGCACTTCGTGCTGACCGCCGCCTTCGTGGTGCTGCCCCTGGTACTGCAGAATTCTCTGGGGCTTGCAGTGGCGGAGCACTGGCGTGTCTACGTGCCGGTGCTGTTACTGTCGGTGCTGGCGCTGGTGCCAGCGATCCTGCTCAGTGAGCGGCGCCACTGGCATCGCCAGGTGATGTTTCTGTCGGTGGTGGCCCTGACACTGGCGCAGCTTGGCATGGCCGTGCTGGGTGGCTCGGGCTGGGCGGTGGTCGTGATGCTGTGGCTCTGGTTTGCCGGCTTCAACGTTCTCGAGGCGACCCTGCCGTCGCTGATCTCCAGGTATGCGCCGACGGAAGCCCGAGGCACGGCGCTGGGCGTCTACGCCACCAGCCAGTTCGCCGGTGCGTTCCTGGGCGGCGTCACTGGCGGGGTCGCGTTCGGCCTGGGTGGTAACGCCTGGGTGTTCGTGTTGTGTGCTGGGGCCACGCTGCTATGGCTGGTTACCCTGCGGGGCATGAGTCAGGTGCCGGATCTGCGGGGAGCCGCGGCGGAAGAGGCCTGACCATATTTCCTGGAAGGTGAGCAAGGAAACACTGTCGCGCGAGCGGGGGATGGTCCATCGTTTCCTTCGGGCGGCAAAACAGCTAAATTGCCGGTTCGGGTCGCCGCAGGGAGCAGCGGTACCCGGGCCACATTGAAACAACGAAGGAGGCGCGACATGGCCCGTGGAGTGAACAAGGTGATCCTGATCGGCAATCTGGGGGCCGATCCGGAAGTACGTTACAGCCCCAACGGTTCCGCAGTGGCGAATTTGCGTCTGGCGACGACGGATTCCTGGCGCGACCGGCAGACCGGCGAACAGCAGGAGCGAACCGAATGGCACCGGGTGGTGTTCTTCGGCAAGCTCGCCGAGATCGCTGGTGAATACCTGCGCAAAGGGTCCAAGGTCTACCTCGAGGGGCGTCTGCAGACCCGCAAATGGCAGGGGCAGGACGGCCAGGACCGCTACACCACCGAAGTGGTCGCCAACGACATGCAGATGCTGGATGGGCGCGGTGGCGGTAGCGGCGGTGGCGCCCCCATGGGCGAGAGCGGCGACAGCCGCAGCCAGGGACAGCCCTCGTCCCAGTCCTCGCCCGCACCTGCCGACGATTTCGACGACGACATCCCGTTTTAGCGCGCATGCGGCGCATCCCTGGTACTCGAGAACCCGCCCTCCGGCGGGTTTTCTGTTTTTGGCAACCGAGTGGCGAGAACTGCTTGCATTTGCCGTGAGACTGAGTAATCTGGGGTCGTAATAATCATTATAAGTGCAACCAATACAAAAGAACCGGTTGCATAAACTGGAGGAGAGCAGACGATGTGGCATTACGCCTTGCGTGCCAGTATGAGCGCTGCATTTGGCTGTTGTTGCCTATCATCCGCTTTCCAGTCGTTCCTTTTCCGTTCTCCGGACCACGAGTGAAACCAGTCCGGCGTGTTGCCGCGCCTGGTGTAACCGTGCTGACAGTCGCAAGGGGCCGATGTAATGGCGGACAGCAGCATCGATCGCAATGACACGTTTCCGAAACTTCTGATACGCAACGCTCGGGAGCGGCCGCAGCGGGCCGCCATGCGCGAAAAGGATCTGGGTATCTGGCAGACCTGGAGCTGGTCGCAGGTGCTCGATGAGGTGCAGGCGCTTGCCGGCGGCCTCATGTCCCTGGGGCTCCAGCGTGATGACAAGGTCGCCACCATCGGCAACAACCGGCCGCAGCTCTACTGGGCGGTGGCTGCGGCCCAGTCCATGGGCGCGGTGCCGGTGCCCGTTTACCAGGACTCGGGCGCCGACGAGATGCAGTACGTGCTCGACCACGGCGACGTGCGCTTCTGCGTTGTCGAGGACCAGGAGCAGGTGGACAAGGTGCTCTCGGTGAAGGATCAGCTGCCCAAGCTGGAGGCCATCATCTACGAGGATCCCCGGGGCCTTCAGAACTACGATGAGCCCTACCTGCACTCCCTGGAGAGCATCCAGGAGCAGGGTCGCGAGTACGCCCGCCAGCACCAGGGCTTCTACGAGACTGAGGTGGCCAAGGGCAAGGGCGAAGAACTGTCCGTCATCGTGTACACCTCCGGCACCACCGGCCGCCCCAAGGGCGTGATGCTGAGCTATGACAACCTGCTCAAGTCCGCGGAGTTCGCCACCGCGTTCGACGGTGTCACCGAGAGTGACGAGACCCTGGCCTACCTGCCCATGGCCTGGGTCGGTGACCACTTCATTACCTACTGCCAGGGCTTTCTCAAGGGCTTCTGCCTGAACTGCCCGGAGTCCCCGGACACCGTGGTCACGGACCTCCGCGAGATCGGTCCCACCTACTACTTCGCGCCGCCGCGGGTGTGGGAGAACCTGATTACCAGCGTCATGGTGCGCATGGAGAACGCCAGCCGCATCAAGCAGAAGATGTTCCACTACTACATGGCGCTGGCGCGGCGCGTGGGCGTGGATCTGCTCGAAGGCAAGCCGGTGGGGACCTGGGACCGGATCAACTACGCCATCGGCAACCTGCTGGTCTACGGCCCGCTGCGCAACGTGCTCGGGTTCACCCGCATCCGCCTGGCCTATACCGCCGGCGAGGCCATCGGTCCGGACATCTTCGATTTCTTCCGCTCCATCGGCGTCAACCTCAAACAGCTCTACGGCCAGACCGAGTGCGCCGTCTACCTGTGCCTGCAAAAGGATGACGACGTGCGGCCGGATACCGTGGGGCCCCCCGGCGAGGGCGTGGAGATCCAGCTTGCCGACAACGGCGAGGTGCTCTACCGCAGTCCGGGCGTGTTCATGGGCTACTACAAGAACGACGAAGAGACGCAGAAAACCAAGACGGCCGATGGCTGGGTGCACAGCGGCGACGCCGGCATGTTCACCGAGGACGGGCATCTGCGCATCATCGATCGCGCCAAGGACGTGGGCCGCCTGCACGATGGCACCATGTTCAGCCCCAAGTTCGTGGAGAACAAACTCAAGTTCCACCCGCACATCATGGAAGCGGTCGCCTTCGGGCACGAGCGCGAATCGGTGATGGCCTTCATCAACATCGACTTCGAGGCCCTGAGCAACTGGGCCGAGCGGGAGAACATCACCTTTACCGGTTACGTGGACCTGGCCGGCCGGCCGGAGGTCTACGATCTGATCCGCAGGGAAGTGGAGGCGGTGAATCAGGATCTGGCGTCGGATCCGGAACTGGCGCCCATCCAGGTCACCCGCTTCGTGATCCTGCACAAGGAGCTGGATCCGGACGATGGCGAGATCACCCGAACCCGCAAGGTGCGCCGGCGCATCATCAATGAGCGTTACCACGAGCTCATCGAGGCCCTGTACCGGGGTGATGAGAGTGCCCACGTCGCGGTGCCGGTGACGTACGAGGACGGTGGCACCGGCGTGCTGGAGGGCACGCTGCGGATCAGTGACGCCACCACCTACGAACCCATGAAGAAGGCAGGATAAGCCCCCATGTCAGCACAACCACAACATGACGCGCCGGGGCGCAATGCGGGGGAGACGTTGCTGAAGGTGGAGGACGTGCAGCTCTCGTTCGGTGGCGTGCACGCGCTGCGCAACGTGAGCTTCGAGGTCCGCCGGCGGCAGATCTTCTCCATCATTGGCCCCAACGGCGCCGGCAAGTCGTCGATGCTCAACTGCATCAACGGCTTCTATCATCCCACCGCGGGCACCATTGCCTACAAGGGTGAGCCCCGCAAGCACATGCGGCCCTTCAAGGCGGCCAGTCAGGGGATCGCCCGCACGTTCCAGAACATCGCCCTGTTCAAGGGCATGAGTACGCTGGACAACATCATGACCGGGCGGCACCTCCGGGCGAAGGCCTCGCTGCTGGAGAACGCGTTCTGGCTCGGCCGCGCGCCCAGGGAGGAGATCGAGCACCGGAAGTTCTGCGAGGGAATCATCGATTTCCTGGAGATTCAGCAGTACCGCAAGACGCCGGTGGGCACACTGCCCTACGGGCTGCAGAAGCGCGTGGAGCTGGGTCGCGCCCTGGCCTCGGAGCCGGAGCTGCTGCTGCTCGACGAGCCCATGGCGGGCATGAACCTGGAAGAGAAGCAGGACATGGCCCGCTTCATCCTCGACGTCAACGACCAGTTCGGCATGACCATCTGCCTGATCGAGCACGACATGGCGGTGGTCATGGACCTCTCCGACCACGTCGTCGTGCTGGATCACGGCGAGAAGATCGGTGACGGCTCGCCGGACGAGGTCAGTTCAGATCCGCGTGTCATCGAGGCGTATCTGGGCACCAAGCAGGACGAGGAGGGCTGACCATGGATTTCATGGTGGAATTGCAGTATTTCATCGAGGTGCTGGTCGGCGGCCTGCTGGCGGGGTCCATGTACTCCCTGGTGGCTCTGGGCTTCGTGCTGATCTTCAAGGCCTCGGGGATCTTCAACTTCGCCCAGGCCGCCATGGTGCTGTTCGCGGCCATGTTCATCGCCGGCATGAACCAGCGCTACGGCGTGCCGTTCTGGCTGGGCATTCCCATCACCATCGTGCTCATGATCGGTGTGGCCTGGATTATTGAGCGGGTGGTGCTGCGGCCCCTGGTGAACCAGGAGCCCATCATCATGTTCATGTCCACCATCGGCATCTTCTTCGCCCTGATCGGGTTCGCCGAGATCATCTGGGGTAGCCGCTCCCGGTCCCTGGACATCGGCATTCCCACGGACCCGATCTTCGTCGGCGACATGCTGTTCCAGAGCTACGATCTGGTGTCCGGCATCATTGCGATTGTCCTGGTGCTGCTGCTGGCGCTGTTCGCTCAGCGAACGCGCATGGGGCGTGTGCTCCGGGCAGTGGCGGATGATCACCAGGCTGCCCAGTCCATCGGCATCCGCCTGAACACCGTCTGGGTGGTGGTCTGGGCCATTGCCGGTTTCGTGGCGGTGGTCGCTGGTGTGGTCTGGGGTGGCAACCTGGGGGTGCAACCGGTGATGGTGGATGTCGCCTTCAAGGCGCTGCCGGTGCTGTTGCTCGGCGGGCTCACTTCCATCCCGGGGGCGATCATTGCCGGCCTCATCATCGGTGCCGGGGAGGCCCTCGCCGAGGTGTATCTGGGCCCCATCATCGGGGGCGGTATCGATAACTGGTTCGCCTACGTGATCGCCATGGCCTTCATGGTGTACCGCCCCGAGGGCATGTTCGGCGAAAAGATCATCGAAAGGATCTAATAGCATGCTTTATCGCGAATCCGGACAATTCAAAACGACATACGCGGCCGACCAGCGCATGCTGCCCATCGTCCAGGATCGGGTGTTCATCGCCCTGATCATCGTCGTGGCTCTGGCACTGCCGTTCTTCGTCTCCAACTACGTGATCCAGGCGCTGCTGCTGCCGTTCCTGATCTATTCCCTGGCGGCCATCGGGCTGAACATCCTGGTGGGGTACTGCGGCCAGATATCGCTGGGGACAGGCGGGTTCATGGCAGTGGGGGCCTTCGCGGCCTGGAACCTGCTGGCACGCATACCGGACATGCCCATCCTGGTGGCATTCGTCCTGGCCGGGCTGATTGCCGCGGGTGCCGGGGTGCTGTTCGGGCTCCCGGCGCTGCGGATCAAGGGGTTCTACCTGGCGGTGACCACCCTGGCGGCACAGTTCTTCCTGATCTGGCTGTTCCAGCGGCCCTGGTTCGTCGGCTACAGCCCCACCGGGGTGATTTCCGCGCAGACCATCGAGATTTTCGGCTGGCGCGTCGACTCGCCCGTGGACCGATACCTGTTCGCCCTGGCGGTGGTGATCATCATGGCGCTGATCGCCAAGAATCTGGTCAGTAGCATGACCGGGCGAAAATGGATGGCCATACGGGACATGGACGTGGCCGCGGAGATCATCGGCATCCGGCCCATGATCACGAAACTCAAGGCGTTTGCGGTGAGCTCGTTCTTCGTCGGCATTGCCGGGGTGCTCTGGGCCTATCTCTACCTGGGGCAGCTGGAAGCGGAGGCGTTCGACATCTACACCTCCTTCGACGTGCTGTTCATGGTCATCATCGGTGGCCTGGGCTCGATACTCGGGAGTTTCCTGGGCGCAGCCTTCGTGGTGCTGGTGCCGATCTTCCTGAATACGGTGCCCAGCGCCATCGGCCTGCCCATGGGCACGGCAATGATCAGCTACGTCGAGATCTTCATCTTCGGTTCGCTGATCATCTTCTTCCTGATCGTCGAACCCCACGGTCTGGCTCGACTCTGGAGCATCATGAAACAGAAGCTGCGGCTCTGGCCGTTCCCGTACTAATCTGGGGCGTCCAGGGCGCACGGTCTTTCTGGAGGGTATGTCCACGGCGTTGGCGGTCGTGGCATTCGTAGCATGAAGCGGGCCCAAGGCCCGCATGGAGGAGAAAGCAATGACAACATCCATTACGAAAAAGCTCGGCATGGTGGGGCTGGGGGCGGTGATTGGCATGACCAGTCTCTTTGCCGCCCAGGCCCAGGCCGAAGAGCAGTATCTGCCCAGCCTGGTCTACCGGACCGGACCGTTTGCCCCCAGCGGCGTCGGTTTCGCCGATGGTTTTGCCGATTACGTCCGTCTGATCAACGAGCGTGACGGCGGCATCAACGGCGTGCGCATCCGACTCGAGGAGTGCGAGACCGCGTACTCCAATGACCGTGGCGTGGAATGCTACGAACGCCTGAAGGACCGTGGCAACGGCGCCACCGTGGTGGCACCGCTGTCCACCGGTATCACCTATGCGCTGATCCCGCGTGCCCGCCGGGACAATATTATTGTCCATTCCATGGGCTATGGTCGGGCCGACGCCGCTGACGGTCGCGTCATGGATTGGGTGTTCATGGTGCCCACCACCTATTGGTCCAGCTCCACGGTGACCATGCAGTACATCGCGGATCAGGAAGGCGGCTGGGAGAACCTGGAAGGCAAGACCATCGTTCATGCCTACCACGATTCCGCTTACGGCCGTGAACCCCTGAACCTGTTGCGTGGCTATGCCGAGGAATACGGCTTCACCCTGGAGGAGATGGCCATTTCTCCGCCCGGTGTGGAACAGCGCTCCGTGTGGACCCAGATCCGCCGCATGCGGCCGGACTGGGTGTCCCTGTACGGCTGGGGTGTCATGAACCCGACGGCCATCCGTACGGCGGCGTCCGTGGGCATCGACCGCGACCGGATGATCGGCGGGATCTATGCAGCGCAGGATGACGCAGTGGAGCCGGCAGGGTCGGCGGCCGAGGGCTACAAGGCAGTGACCTTCCACGGCCCCGGGCGGGACTATCCCATCTATGACGATCTGGAAGAGTACGTCTACGGCCCCGGTGATGAGGCCGGCGACGGCGACCAGATCGGCAACATCGCCTACAACCGTGGCCTGATCAACGCCGCCTACATTACCGAGGCCTGGCGTCAGGCCCAGGAAGAGTTCGGCGAGGGTGAAGTCATGGGCCGTGACGAGACCAAGTGGGCCTGGAACCAGCTCACCATCTCCGAGGAACGCACGCAGGAGCTCGGCATGGGCGGGCTGATGCCGCCGGTGAACGTCACCTGTGAGGACCACGAGGGTGGCGGTCTTGCCCGGATCCAGCAGTGGGACGGCGAGCAGTGGAACGCGCTTACCGAGTTCATGGAGCCGGACCTGGAACGCGTTTTCCCGATGTACCGCGAATCCGCAGAGAGCTTCGCCGAGAGCGAAGGCATCGAGATTCGTGAGTGTGACTGAGTGACGTCCGGCGGGCCGGGGCGCCGTTTGCGTCCCGGCCCGCGTTGCAAGCGGAGGCAGGTTCAATGGCGGAACAGACCGCACATCAGGATGCTCTTCTGAGCATGCAGAACGTGGAGGTGGTCTATAACCACGTGGTGCTGGTGCTCAAGGGCGTCTCCCTGGACGTCAAGGAGGGCGACATCGTCGCGCTTCTCGGCGGCAACGGCGCCGGCAAGAGTACGACCCTCAAGTCCATCTCCGGACTCCTCACCGGTGAGCGGGGCGAAATCACCCGCGGCTCGCTGACCTACGACGGCATGGACATCAGCCATACGCCGGCGCCCGAGCGGGTGGAGCGCGGACTGGTGCACGTCATGGAAGGCCGCCGGGTGTTCGAGCACCTCACCGTGGAGGAAAACCTGCTGGTGGGCGCCTACGCGCGCAGCATCTCCCGCGGCGAGGCGGAGCAGGAGATGGAACGGCTGTACGAGTATTTCCCGCGCCTCAAGGAGCGCCGGAAGTCCACCGCCGGCTATACCTCGGGTGGTGAGCAGCAGATGCTGGCGCTGGGGCGGGCCCTGATGGCCAGTCCGCGCATGATCCTGCTGGATGAGCCCTCCATGGGGCTGGCGCCGCAGCTGGTGGAAGAGATTTTCGAGATCGTCTCGCGGCTGCGCCGCGAACAGAAGGTCACCTTCCTGGTGGCCGAGCAGAATACTAATGTGGCCCTGCAGCATGCCGACTTCGGTTACATCCTGGAGAACGGCCGGGTGGTGCTCTACGGCACCGGCAGCGAACTGCGGGACAACGCCGACGTGAAGGAATTCTACCTCGGCGTCGGCTCCGGGGAAGCGCGCAAGAGCTTCCGCGACGTGAAACATTACCGCCGCCGCAAACGCTGGCTCGCATGAGCGTCCGCGGGATCGGCTGAGGACAGGAGAGGAGTCCACCGTTGAGTCACAACCGCTACTTCGATGATCGCGAGGTGCGTTCCCCCGAGGAGCGCGAGGCCGAGCAGCTGCAAAGAGTCCGGGACGTGGTCGCGCATGCCAGGAGCCGATCGCGCTACTGGGGCGAGTTGCTGGCGGACGTGGATCCCCAGGCCATCCGCGAGCGCGGCGACCTGGCCCAGCTGCCCCTGACCCGCAAGGCGGATATTCCCGGGCGCCAGGCAGCGGATGCGCCCTTCGGCGGCATGGAGGCAGCGCCGATGGAGGAGCTGGCCCATGTATTCCAGTCGCCGGGGCCGATCTTCGAGGCCGCCGAGACCAAGGGCGATTACTGGCGGTTCGGTCGCGCCTTCTGGGCCGCCGGGCTGCGGCCGGGGCAACTGGTGCACAACACCTTTTCCTACCATCTCACCCCGGCCGGCATGATGATGGACAGCGGCGCCCGGGCCGTGGGCTGCCCCGTGTTTCCTGCCGGCATCGGCAATACCGACGTGCAGGTGGAAGCCATCGAGCGGCTGCGTCCGCCGGTCTACGGTGGTACGCCATCATTTCTGAAGGCGCTACTGGACAAGGGCGACGAGCTCGGCCGTGACGTCTCCTCCATTGCCCACGCGCTGGTGGGCGGTGAGCCACTGAGCGGCAGCCTGCGCGACGAGATGGGGCAGCGCGGCGTGCAGGTGCTGCAGGCCTTCGCCACCGCCGAACTCGGGCTGGTGGCCTACGAGAGCGAGGCCCTGGATGGGTTGATCACCGACGAGGACGTACTGCTGGAAGTAGTGCGCCCCGGCAGCGGCGAACCGGTGGCCGAGGGTGAAGTGGGCGAGATGGTGGTCACCGTGCTGCGCGCCGGCGCCTTCCCGGTGATCCGCTTCGCCACCGGTGATTTGACCGCCTTCCTCCCGGGTGCCAGTCCCTGCGGGCGCACTGCGCCGCGGATCAAGGGCTGGATGGGGCGGGCCAACCAGACCACCAAGGTCAAGGGCATGTTTGTCACCCCCGAGCAGATCAACGCCATCATGGCCCGCCACGCGGAGATCCAGCGCGCCCGCCTGGTGGTGACCCGTGAACAGGAAAAGGACGCCATGACCCTGCATGTGGAGGCCGGTACCAGCGATGCCGCCTTCGCCGACAAGGTCGCCGAGTCCCTGCAGGCGGTCACCAAGATGCGCGGTGACGTGAAGCTGGCCGGCGAGGGCGAGCTGCCCAACGACGGTAAGGTCATTGCGGACGAGCGCTCGTACGACTGATACGGTCGCGACGCGCCCGCCGTGAAACCAGCTCCCTGCAACCGCGGGGTGGAGGAGAAGTGATGAGTACCGTACTGAACCAGACTGCTCCCAACGTGCCGCTGCTCATCAACGGCGAATTCGTCCAGAGCACCACCGGCGACTGGATCGACGTGACCAATCCGGCCACCCAGGACGTGATCGGCCGCGCACCCGTGACCACTGACCAGGAGATGGCACGGGCCATTGCCGCCGCCCAGGAGGCGTTCAAGTCCTGGCGCAATGTCCCCGTGCAGGAGCGCATGCGCTGCCTGCTGCGCTACCAGGCCCTGCTCAAGGAGCACCACGACGAACTGGCGGGCATCCTGGCGCGGGAGACGGGCAAGACCTTCGCGGACGCCAAGGGCGACGTCTGGCGCGGGATCGAGGTGGTGGAGCACGGCTGCAGTGCGCCGACCCTGACCCAGGGCGAGATGACCGAGAACGTCGCCAACGGTATCGATACCCACAGTATCGTCCATCCCATCGGCGTGTGTGCCGGCATCACCCCGTTCAACTTCCCGGCCATGATCCCCCTGTGGATGTTCCCGCTGGCCGTGGTCTGCGGCAACACCTTCGTGCTCAAGCCCTCGGAACAGGATCCGCTGACCCCGACCCGCCTGGCAGAGCTCTGGCACGAGGCGGGCTTCCCGGCGGGCACGCTACAGGTGGTCCACGGCCGCAAGGAACAGGTGGACTACCTGCTGGAGGATCCGGCCATCAAGGCGGTGTCCTTCGTCGGCTCGGTGCCCGTCGCCACCCATGTCTACCGCACGGCCACCCACAACCTCAAGCGTGTGCAGTGCATGGGCGGGGCCAAGAACCACATGGTGGTCATGCCCGATGCCAACAAGGACCAGGTGATCAACCACCTGGTGGGCGCGTCCTGCGGTGCGGCCGGCCAACGCTGCATGGCCATCTCGGTGGCCGTACTGGTGGGCGAGGAGACCCGCGCCTGGATGGACGACCTGCGCGAGGCGGTGGCCGGCATCCGCCCGGGTCCGTCCGACGATGCCGACGCCGCCTACGGGCCACTGATCAGCCCGGCCGCCAAGGAGCGAGTCGAGCAGCTCATCGGCACCGCAGAGGGTGAAGGCGCTGATCTGCTCCTGGATGGCCGCGGCTACACCGTGGACGGCTATCCCGACGGCAACTGGGTGGGACCGACGCTGATCGACAACGTGCGCTCCGATATGACCGTCTACCGGGAAGAAATCTTCGGCCCGGCCCTGCTGGTGATGCACGTGGATACCCTGGACGAGGCCATCGAGCTGGTGAACAGCAATCCCTATGGCAATGGCACGTCCATCTTCACCCGGTCCGGGGCGGCGGCACGCAAGTACCAGCATGAGACCGAGGTGGGCCAGGTAGGGGTGAATATCCCCATTCCGGTGCCGGCGCCGTTCTTCTCGTTCACCGGCGGCAAGCACTCCTTCTTCGGGGATCTCCACCCCTACGGCAAGCAGGCGTTCCGGTTCTACACCGAGACCCGGACCGTGATCAGTCGCTGGCCGGAGTCGGACCTGCCGTCCGGGCCGAACATGACCATCAGTATGCGGTAGCAATGCCGGGGGCGGCGCTGCGCCACCCCCGTACCGGAGAGTCCGCATGGATTTCGAACTGAACGACGATCAGATCGCGTTCCAGGAGACGGCACGCGAGTTCGCTGATCGCGAGCTCGCCCCCAACGCCGCCCGCTGGGACGAGGAGTGCATCTTTCCGGTGGAGACTCTGCGTCTCGCCGGCGAGCTGGGCTTCTGCGGTGTCTACTGCCCCGAGGACGTGGGCGGGCTGGGCCTGTCCCGCCTGGATGCCACCATCATCTTCGAGGCCCTGGCCGGCGGCTGCACCTCGACCACGGCCTACATCACCATTCACAACATGGCCACGTGGATGGTGGCCGCCTTTGGTCAGGACGCGGTGCGCGAGGCCTGGTGCCCGCAGCTCACCGCCGGCGAGAAGCTGGCCTCCTACTGCCTCACCGAGCCGGGTGCCGGCTCCGATGCGGCGTCCCTGCGCACGAAAGCGGTGCGTGACGGTGACGGCTACCGGCTCACCGGCAGCAAGGTGTTCATCTCCGGTGCCGGCGAGACCGACCTGCTGGTGGTCATGGCGCGCACTGGCAGGGAAGGCGCCGGCGGCGTCTCGGCCTTTGCCGTGCCGGCGGACGCCGAGGGCATCACCTACGGACGCAAGGAAGGCAAGATGGGCTGGAACAGTCAGCCCACCCGCGGCATCACCTTCGAGGACGTGTTCGTGCCCGAGGCCAATCGCCTGGGCGCCGAGGGCGAGGGCTTCCGGATCGCCATGAAGGGGCTGGATGGCGGTCGCCTGAACGTGGCCACCTGCTCCGTGGGCACCGCCGCCGCCGCCCTGGATACTGCCCGCCGCTATGCCGGCGAGCGCAAGCAGTTCGGCCAGGCCATCAGCGAGTTCCAGGGCGTGCAGTTCAAGCTGGCGGACATGGCCACGGAACTGGTGGCGGCCCGTCAGATGGTGCGCCTGGGTGCCGCCCGGCTGGATGCGAAACACCCGGAGGCCACCACCTACTGCGCCATGGCCAAGTGCCTGGCCACGGACCTGGGCTTTCGCATCTGCAACGAGGCCCTGCAGGTCCACGGTGGCTACGGCTACATCCGGGAATATCCGCTGGAGCGCCACGTCCGCGACGTGCGCGTGCACCAGATCCTGGAGGGCACCAACGAGATCATGCGCGTGATCATCGCCCGCCGCCTGCTGGCGCCGGGCAGCGAGAACCTGCTGGCCTGAGCGCTCCGCCGGGTCGGCCCACCAACTGAAGAGATCGGGGACACCATGGCTTTTGACAACCTCATCACCGAGAAACGCGACGGCATCGGCGTGATCACCCTCAACCGCCCCAAGGTGCTGAACGCCCTCAACAGCGCCCTGATGCGCGAACTGGGCGAGGCCCTGACCGCCTTCGACGGCGACGAGGACGTGGCCGTCATGGTGATTACCGGCAGCGAGAAGGCGTTCGCCGCGGGGGCGGACATCAGCGAGATGCAGAGCAAAGGCTTCGCCGATGTCTACAAGGAAGACTTCATCACCAGCGAGTGGGAGCAGATCCTGCGCTGCCGCAAGCCCGTGATTGCCGCCGTGGGCGGCTACGCCCTGGGCGGCGGCTGTGAGCTGGCGATGATGTGCGATTTCATCCTGGCGGCGGACACCGCCAAGTTCGGCCAGCCGGAAATCAAGATCGGCGCCATCCCCGGCTCCGGCGGCACCCAGCGACTGACCCGTTTCGTCGGCAAGTCCAAGGCCATGGAGATGTGCCTCACCGGCCGCATGATGGACGCCGACGAGGCCGAGCGCTCCGGGCTGGTGAGCCGGGTGGTGCCGGCGGACCAGCTGCTGGACGAGGCCATGAAGACCGCCGGCCAGATCGCCGGGCTGTCCCGCATGGCCGTGAGCATGTGCAAGGAATCGGTGAACCGCTCCTACGAGACCACCCTCTCCGAGGGCGTGCTGTTCGAGCGGCGGGTGTTCCACTCCATCTTCGCCACCGAGGACCAGAAGGAAGGCATGGCCGCCTTCGTGGAGAAGCGTGAACCGCAGTGGAGGCACCGGTAATGAGTGATACTCCGGTCGTCATCGAGAGCCTGGAGACTGCCGATGGGCAGCAGTTGAAGCGGGTGCGGCTGAATGCCGAGAAATCGCTGAACTCGCTCAGCCAGGCCATGATCGATGCCCTGCAGCCGGCCCTGGACGAGTGGGCCGCGGATGATTCCGTGGCCGGCGTGTTCCTGGAGGGCACCGGCGAGAAGGCGTTCTGCGCCGGCGGGGACGTGGTGAGCCTGTACCACGACATGAAGCAGCACGCCCCGGGGGAGCCGGCGCCGGTGGCGGAGCGGTTCTTCACCACGGAGTACCGGCTGGACTACACGGTGCACACCTATCCCAAACCCATCGTCTGCTGGGCGGACGGGATCGTCATGGGCGGCGGTGTGGGCCTGCTGGCGGGCACCAGTCACGGCATTCTCACGGAGCGCTCGCGCCTGGCCATGCCGGAGATGCCCCTGGGGTTGTTCCCGGACGTAGGCGGCACTTTCTTCCTGACCCGCATGCCCGGCCGCACGGGCTATTACCTGGGCATCACCGGCGAGCACGTGTTTGGCTCCGACATCTTCGAACTGGGGCTGGGCGACTACATGATCGCTTCGGACCAGCGCGAGACCATGGTGGAGGCCCTGAAGGCGGCCCGCTGGGGCCGCACCGAGCGCGAGCGCCACGAGGCCGCCAGCCAGGCGCTCGGCACAGTCTGGCAGGCCCACGACGCCTCCGGCCCGACGCCGCTCATGGATCGCTTCGCCGCCATCCAGGCGCTGACCGACCATGCCACGCCCGGCGCCGTGGTGGACGCCATCCACCGGGCGGCGGAGACGGACGAGGCCCTGCAGTCCGTGGCCAAGGGTCTGACCCGCGCCTGCCCCGTGTCCCAGGCGGTGTTCGATCGCCAGTACCGGGGAGGCCGGCACCTGTCCCTGGCCGAGTGCTTCCGGCGGGAGCTGTGCATGGCCGTGCAGGCCTCCCGCCACCCGGACTTCCGCGAGGGGGTCCGGGCGCTGCTGGTGGATAAGGACCGCAACCCGAACTGGTCGGTGCCGTCGCTGAGTGAGGTCGCGGAGGCGACGGTGGAGGCCCACTTCCGTCTGCCATCGGATTACACCAGCCACCCGCTGGCGGACCTGTAGCACCCGCGCGGGGCGGATGCCCCGTCGACTCAGAGCCTGGAGGAGAACGCCATGGCGAGCATCGGATTCATCGGACTGGGGAACATGGGCGGCCCCATGGCCAGCAACCTGGTCAGCGCCGGCCACGCGCTGCGGGTGTTCGACCTCTCGCAGGAGGCGGTGCAGCGTCTTGTGGACGCCGGTGCCACCGCCTGTGCCGGCCCGGGCGAGGCGGCGGACGGCGTTGACATGGTCATCACCATGCTGCCTGCGGGCCGGCACGTGCGTGAGCTGTATCTGGGCGAGGGCGGCCTGCTGGACAAGGTGGCCAAGGGCACGCTGCTCATCGACTGCAGCACCATTGATGCCGACACCGCCCGCGCGGTGGCAGCCGAGGCCGAGAATACCGGCTGTCCCATGATCGATGCCCCCGTCTCGGGCGGCGTCGCTGGCGCCGAGGCGGGCAAGCTGGTGTTCATGGTGGGCGGTGAAACCGGCCCCGTGGAGCAGGCCCGCCCGGTGCTCGACGTCATGGGCAGGGCGGTGTTCCACGCCGGCCCCGCCGGCGCCGGCCAGGTGGCGAAGATGTGCAACAACATGCTGCTCGCCATCAGCATGATCGGCACGTCCGAGGCCATCAACCTGGGCGTGGCCGAGGGGCTGGATCCCAAGGCCCTGTCGGACATCATGCAGCAGGCCTCCGGCGGCAACTGGGTGCTGAACGTCTACAATCCCTACCCCGGGGTCATGGACGGCACACCGGCCTCCCGCGGCTACACCGGTGGCTTCGGCACGGCGCTTATGCTCAAGGATCTGGGGCTGGCCATGGATGCCGCACTGAAGGACGGCAAGGCCACGCCGCTGGGATCCACCGCCCGTAACATCTACGCGCTGCACGCCGCCGCCGGCAACGGCGGCAAGGACTTCTCCAGTGTCATCGAGTTCCTGCAGCACGGCGGGGGGTCGTCGTCGCAATGAGCGGGATCCGGGTGGAGAAGGATGGTGCCGTCACCACGGTGATCCTGGATCGTCAGCACGCCCGCAACGCGGTGGACCCGGACACGGCCCGGGCGCTGCACCGGGCGTTCCTGGAGTTCGAGGCGGACGACGACGCCAGCGTCGCCGTGTTCTGCGGCGACCACGGCACATTCTGCGCCGGGGCGGATCTCAAGGCGGTGTCGTCCGGTGATCTGGAAAGCTACCTGGGTGAACTGGATCCGCCGGCCGACCCGGACGGGGTGACGCAGTCGCCGGCGCCCATGGGGCCGTCCCGGCTGCTACTCACCAAACCGGTGATCGCCGCCGTCTCCGGGCATGCCGTGGCCGGCGGCATGGAGCTGGCGCTGTGGTGCGATCTGCGGGTGATGGAGGCGAGCGCGAAGTTCGGCGTGTACTGCCGGCGCTGGGGTGTCCCCCTGATCGACGGCGGCACGGTCCGTCTGCCGCAGATCATCGGCCTGGGGCGCGCCCTGGATCTGATACTCACCGGACGCACGGTGGCGGCCGACGAGGCCCACGCCATGGGGCTGTGCAACCGCGTGGTGCCGGACGGCGAGGCCCGCGCCGCGGCCGAGGAGCTGGCCCGGGAACTGACCCGTTTCCCGCAGCTGTGCATGCGCATGGACCGGGCGTCGGCCTATGCCCAGCATGGTCAGCCGCTGGCGGAGTCCCTGCGCGGCGAATACCAGCGGGGGCTGCGCGCGTTGCGCGAGGAAGGCGTTGCCGGCGCCAGCCGCTTCGCCTCCGGCCATGGTCGCCACGGCGACTTCGGAGACCTTTGAGCGGGCATGGCAACCGACGGGTACAGGCATCCTCACCGCCAGGGCCTTTCCCGGTTATCCGGGGCGGCCCACGCCGGGTGGTTCGGTCACGGACACGCTGTGAACCCATCCATGGGCGCTCGACTGCGGCCGTCCTGGCCGCAGACGGTCCGTGACCGAACCACCCGGCGCGTGCCTGCACGGCATCCATGGAGTGCGGTGCCAAGCTCCATGATCGCTCCTCACCATCGCGTTGTAGGAGCGGCGCGAGCCGCGACCCGCGCCGCTCCTCAAGGCAACTTCAGGTCAGGTCAGCCTCTCCACAGCCACTGCCGTCGCCTCGCCACCCCCGATGCAGATGGATGCCACACCCCGCTTCAGGTCGTGTCTCTGCAGCGCATTCAGCAGGGTCACGATGATCCGCGCCCCGGAGGCGCCGATGGGGTGCCCCAGGGCGCAGGCGCCGCCGTGGACGTTGACCTTGTCGTGGGGAAGGCCCAGCTCTTTCATGGCGGCCATGACCACCACGGCGAAGGCTTCGTTGATCTCGTAGAGGTCCACCTCGCCGGCGGACCAGCCCACCTGTTCCAGCAGATTCTGCGTGGCGCCCACGGGGGCGGTGGTGAACCACTGCGGCTCGCGGGCGTGGCTGGCCTGGCCGCGGATAGCCGCCAGCGGGGTCAGGCCGCGCTTCTCGGCTTCGCTCAGTGGCATGAGCACCAGCGCGGCGGCGCCGTCGGAGATGGAGCTGGCGTTGGCGGCGGTGACGGTGCCCTGGGGATCGAATGCGGGCTTGAGGGTCCGCAGTTTGTCGGGATCGGCGTTCCAGGGCTGTTCGTCGCGGCTGACGGTGCGCTCGCCCTTGCGCTCCTTGATGGTGATGGGCGCAATCTCGGCGTCGAAGGTGCCGTCGTCGGCGGCCTGGCGGGCACGGCGCAGGGAGGCTTCGGCGAAGTCGTCCTGGGCCTCGCGGCTGAACTGGAAGTGGCTGGCGCAGCGTTCGGCGAACTTGCCCATGAGTTCGCCCTTTTCGTAGGCGTCCTCGAGGCCGTCGAAGAACATGTGGTCGGTGAGTTTGCCATGCCCGAGGCGGTAGCCGCCGCGGGCTTTCTCCAGCAGGTACGGTGCCCGGGACATGCTTTCCATGCCGCCGGCGACGGTGATGCGGCCGCGTCTCAGGGCGAGCACGTCGTGGGCGAACATGGTGGCGCGCATGCCGGAGCCGCACACTTTGCTGATGGTGTTGCAGGGCACGGACTTGGGCAGGCCGGCGCCCATGGCGGCCTGCCGGGCCGGGGCCTGGCCGAGGCCGGCGGGCAGGACGTTGCCCATGAAGACTTCGTTGACGTCGTCGGCGGGGACGCCGGCACGTTCCAGGGCGGCGCTGATGCTGTAGCTGCCCAGTTCGGTGGCGCTCAGGTTGGCGACGTCGCCCATGAGGCCACCCATGGGGGTGCGGGCGGCGCCGACGATGACAATGGGATCGTCTTGCATGGCTGTACTCCTCGCAGTTCAGTCGTCGTTGTTTCGGACCCTTCGATAGTGGTTACGGCTTGTCCGGGGGCGCGGTCAGGGGCCGGGGATGTTGGTCACGGACACGCTGTGAACCCATCCATGGGCGCTCGACTGCGGCCGTCCTGGCCGCAGACGGTCCGTGACCAACATCCCCGCCCCCTGACCGCGCCTTGCCTCCGATTACCCCGGTTGCCGCCGTGTCCTCCAGTTCAGGATTCTCGGCCGTCCCTGGCCGGTCGTCCAGATTCTGGTGATGGTACGGGATCAGCAGATGCCCTTGTCCCGCAATTCTTTAATGGTGACCGCGTCGATGCCCCAGTCCGCCAGGGCGGTGTCGGTGTCCGCGCCGGGTTCGCGGGCGCCGGTGGTGAGTTCCGGGCGGGTGCGGGAGAAGCGCGGCGCCGGTGCGGCCTGGGTCATGCCGTCGTGGTGGACGAAGGTGCCGCGGGCCTGGTTGTGGGGGTGGTCCGCGGCTTCGTTCATGTCCAGCACCGGGGCGAAGCAGACGTCGGTGCCTTCCAGCAGCTCGCACCATTCATCGCGGGTGCGGGTGGCGAACACGGTTTCGAAGCGCTCGCGCATGGCGGGCCAGGCCTTGGCGTTCATCTGCCGGGCGCAGTCGGGGTCGTCGGTGAGGCCGAGGCGCTCCAGGAGCTCGGCGTAGAACTGGGGTTCCAGGGCGCCGATGCTGATGTACCGGCCGTCGGCGCAGGTGTAGGTGTCGTAGAAGGGCGCGCCGCCGTCGAGGAGGTTGGTGCCGCGGTTGCTGGACCACAGGCCCTGGGCCTTGAGGCCGTGGAACAGGCTCATGAGCAGGGCGGAGCCGTCGGTCATGGCGGCGTCCACCACCTGCCCCTGGCCGGACTGACGCGCTTCCAGCAGGGCGCAGACGGTGCCGAAGGCCAGCATCAGCGCACCGCCGCCGTAGTCGCCCACCAGGTTCAGCGGCGGTGTGGGCTTGTGGCCGGTGCGGCCGATGCTGTGCAGAACGCCGGACAGCGCGATGTAGTTCAGGTCATGTCCGGCGGCGTGGGCCAGGGGACCGTCCTGGCCCCAGCCGGTCATGCGGCCGTAGACGAGACTCGGGTTGCGTTCCAGACAGGTGTCCGGACCCAGGCCCAGGCGCTCCATGACGCCGGGGCGGAAGCCCTCGATCAGGGCGTCGGCGCTGTCCACCAGCTTGAGCACGGTCTCCACGCCGTCGGCCTGTTTCAGGTCCACGGTGACCGAGCGGCGGCCGCGGGCGGTGACCGGGTCGTCCACCGGCAGTGCATTGGCGGTCTTGCGGTCGACGCGCAGCACGTCGGCGCCCATGTCCGCCAGCATCATGGCGCAGAAGGGGCCGGGGCCGATGCCGGCCATTTCGATGACACGAATTCCCTGCAGGGGGCCCATAGGTCTCCTCCGGTTTCTGGTTGTTGCCTGGCGGCCGCGTCCGGTGGCCGTCGTGCAGGCAACATTCCAGTGTTATTCAACGCGGGTCAAGTGACTCGCATTCGATAAATAACGAAGTTACAGGAGGTCATCATGCAGATCGACGAACGCGTATTCATTGTCACCGGTGGCGCCTCCGGGCTGGGCGAAGCCACCACCCGGCGGCTGGTGGAAGGCGGTGCCCGGGTGGTGGTCGCCGACATGAACGAGGAGGGTGGTGCCAAGCTCGCCCACGAGTTCAGCGGGGCCGTGCACAGCGTGCGCTGTGACGTTACCCGGGAGTCCGACGCCCAGCACGCCGTGGATGCCGCCCACGAAACCTTCGGTGCCGTGCACGGCCTGGTGAACTGTGCCGGCGTCGGCACCCCGGAGAAGACCCTGGGCAAGGAAGGGCCCCACGACCTGGAGCGCTTCAACAAGGTGGTCCAGATCAACCTGGTGGGCACCTTCAACATGACCCGCCTGGCCGCCCAGGCCATGACCCAGAACAACCCGGACAGGGAAGGCGAGCGGGGCGTCATCATC
Source organism: Aquisalimonas sp. 2447 (assembly GCF_012044895.1). Lineage (NCBI taxonomy): Bacteria > Pseudomonadati > Pseudomonadota > Gammaproteobacteria > Chromatiales > Ectothiorhodospiraceae > Aquisalimonas > Aquisalimonas sp. 2447. Next base: position 3,161,337 of record NZ_CP050695.1, on the reverse strand, counting down.
AACACTGCCTCAGTGGCCGCCTTCGACGGCCAGATCGGCCAGGCCGCCTACTCCGCCTCCAAGGCCGGCGTGGTGGGCATGACCCTGCCCATCGCCCGGGAATTCGCGAGGCACGGCATCCGTGTCATGACCATCGCTCCCGGCCTGTTCGAGACGCCCATGCTGCTTGGCCTCCCCCAGGACGTGCAGGACTCCCTGGGCGCCAGCGTGCCGTTCCCGCCGCGCCTGGGCCGTCCCGCGGAGTATGCGCAGCTGGTGGAGGCCATCGTCGGCAACACCATGCTCAACGGCGAATGCATCCGCCTGGACGGCGCCATCCGCATGCAGCCGAAGTAGTGGAGCGATTCAAGTGAACAGCCCCGGCGCCACATCGGGACGGCCCGGGGCTGACGGCGGGGAAGGCGGAGTTTCGGGTGCACCCGTGAATGAGGCACAGGCGGGGGATCGGGTGCGCCGGTCATGGACCGTCTCCAGCCATGGACGGCTGGAGACGAGCCTACATGGATGTACTTGCGGCGTGTCCATGACCGGCGTACCCGATTTCCCGCCCCCGGACGAATGCCGGAAAGGCCGTTCGAGGGACCGGCACCGGGGAAGGGTGCATTAGCGCCCGAGAATCGAACGCGCAATGAGCTCTTTCATGATCTCGTTGCTGCCACCGTAGATGCGCTGCACCCGCGCATCCACGAAGTCACGGGAGATCGGATACTCGCGCATGTAGCCGTACCCGCCGAACAACTGCAGACACTGATCCGCCACCTTGAACTGCAGATCAGTGGTCGTGAGCTTGGCAACGGAGGCATTGGTCGTGGTGAGTTCACCCTTGTTGTATTCCGCCGTGCACTGGCGAATGAACGCCTTGTTCACCTCGATCTGGGCCTTCAGATCCGCCAGCGCAAAGCGCGTGTTCTGCATGCTGCCGATGGCCTGGCCGAAGGCCTTGCGCTCCTGCACGTACTGGATCGTGCGCTCCAGCATGCCCTCGCAGGCGGCGATGGCGCCGATACCCAGGATCAACCGCTCCCGCGGCAGCTCGTTCATCAGATTGGCAAACCCCTTGCCCTCGCCGCCCAGCACCTGGTCCGCGCCCACGCGCAGATCCGAGAAGAACAGCTCCGCCGTATCCGAACCGTGCTGGCCGATCTTGTCCAGCTTGCGTCCCCTGTCGAAGCCGGGCAGGGACGTATCCACGGTGAACAGCGTCACCCCTTTCGCGCCCGCCTTGGGATCCGTCTTCGCCGAGACGATGTGGAGATCCGCATGGTAACCGTTGGTGATGAACGTCTTCTGCCCGTTGAGCACGAAAGCGTCACCGTCGCGCTCGGCGCGGGTCTTCATGCCCTGCAGGTCCGAACCGGCGCCGGGCTCCGTCATGCCGATGGACCCCACCGCCTCACCGGTGACCATGCGCGGCAGCCAGGTCTGTTTCTGCTCCTCCGTGCCCAGGTGCAGCACATAGGGGGCGACAATGTCCGAATGGACCGACAGGTTGGTCGCCAGTGCGCCATAGCCCCGGCGGGCGACCTCCTCGACCACCACCGCGGAAAGGGCGAAGTCGCCTCCGAAACCGCCGTACTCCTCGGGAACATCGACGCAGAGGAACCCGTTCTCGCCGAGCCGGTTCCACAACTCCCGCGGGAAAAGCTTCTCGTGTTCCCAGGCCTCGTAGTGCGGCGCCACCTCGTTGTCGAGAAAGCGACCGACGGTGTCCCGGAACAGCTCAACTTCACTGGCATCCAGCATGGTGCTCCTCCTCCAGAAATAACGACCGTTATGTGCGATGAGGGTACCCCGGCCGGGGCGCCGCGTCGAACGGTACAGACGCACTGGGCATCCGCCCGGCAAAGGAGTGTTGCATGAATTTCGAGAACCTCATGCGGCAGCGCTACAGCGCCCGCGCCTTCCTCAAGGATCCGGTGCCACCGGGGATTATCCGGCACATTCTGGATGTGGCTCAGAAGACGCCGTCCTGGTGCAACACCCAGCCCTGGGAGGTCTGTGTCACGGAGACCCCGGAAGCCACCGATGCGTTGCGGCAGAAGCTCCATGCGCATGCGGCCGGCGGCGGGGAGCCGCACCCGGATCGGCCCTTCCCCCGGGAGTACGTGGGCGTTCACGACACGCGGCGCAAGGAGTGCGGGGCGGCGCTTTACAATGCCCTGGAGATTGCCAGGGAGGATCGCGAGGCGCGACAGCGGCAGATGCTGCGCAACTACCAGCTGTTTGGTGCGCCGCATGCGTTGCTGGTGTTCTGTCATGAAAGCCTGGGTTTCTACGGCGGCGTGGACTGCGGGCTGTACATTCAGGCGTTCATGCTGGCTGCCCTGGATCAGGGCGTGCACTCGGTGGCGCAGGCGTCGCTGGCGGCCTATCCGGATCTGTTGCGGGAACACCTGGACGTGCCGGCGGATCGCCATCTGCTGTTCGGGTGCTCCTTCGGTTACGCCGACGAGCGGGATCCGGTGAACCGGTATCGCACCGATCGCGCCGGGATCGCCGATGCGGTGACGTTCGTGCGGTAGTAGACGGGTTCTGTCGCTGATGAGTCTTTGAGTCTTCGTCCGGGGGCTCCGAGCGGGTGGTCCGCTCACGGACACGCTGCAAGTACATCCCTGTAAGCTCGTCTCCAGCCGTCCATGGCTGGAGACGGTCCGTGAGCGGACCACCCGCCCGGAGCCTGTGCCACCCTTTAGCGGCTCCGGCTTCGCTGAACATCTCGTTCGAGAACCTTTCCTTTCTGGCCAACCGTCCCCATCTACTCTTGCAGAGAGATTGACAGGCTTTTGATGAGGGATTTGACCCATGCGAATGGACAAACTGACCACGAAATTCCAGACCGCCCTCCAGGATGCGCAATCCCTGGCCGTGGGGCGGGATAACCAGTTCATCGAACCGGTGCACCTGATGGTGGCCCTGCTGGATCAGGAGGGCGGCACGGTCCGGCATCTCCTGAACCAGGCCCAGGTGAACGTCAACTATCTGCGTTCCCAGCTGGGCGAGGCCATGGAGCGCCTGGCGTCCGTGGAAGGCGGCGACGGGCAGGTGCAGCTCTCCAATGACCTGGGCCGGTTGCTGAACCAGACCGACAAGCTGGCGCAGAAACGCAAGGACCAGTACATCTCCAGCGAGCTGTTCGTGCTGGCCGCCGCCGAGGACAAGGGCAACCTGGGTGAGCTGCTGCGCAAGGCCGGCGCCACGAAAGACAAGGTGGAGCAGGCCATCGAGGCGGTGCGCGGTGGCGAGTCGGTGAACGACCCCAATGCCGAGGACCAGCGCCAGGCGCTGGAGAAGTACACCATCGATCTCACCGAGCGGGCCGAACAGGGCAAGCTGGACCCGGTGATCGGCCGCGATGACGAGATCCGCCGCACCGTGCAGGTGCTGCAGCGCCGGACCAAGAACAACCCGGTGCTCATCGGCGAGCCCGGTGTCGGCAAGACCGCCATTGTCGAGGGGCTGGCGCAGCGGATCGTGAACGCCGAGGTGCCGGAGGGGCTGGTGAGCAAGCGCGTGCTGTCCCTGGACATGGGCGCGCTGGTGGCCGGCGCCAAGTACCGCGGTGAATTCGAGGAGCGTCTGAAGGGCGTGCTCAACGACCTCTCCAAGCAGGAGGGGCAGATCATCCTGTTCATCGACGAGATTCACACCATCGTCGGCGCCGGCAAGGCCGAAGGTTCCATGGACGCGGGCAACATGCTGAAACCCGCGCTGGCCCGTGGTGAGTTGCACTGCATCGGTGCCACCACGCTGGATGAGTACCGCAAGAACATCGAGAAGGATGCCGCCCTGGAACGCCGCTTCCAGAAGGTGCTGGTGGACGAGCCCACCGTGGAGGACACCATTGCCATCCTGCGCGGGCTCAAGGAGCGCTACGAGGTCCACCACAAGGTGGAGATCACCGACCCGGCCATCGTCGCGGCGGCGACCCTGTCGCACCGCTACATCACCGACCGGCAGCTGCCGGACAAGGCCATCGACCTGGTGGACGAGGCGGCCTCGCGCATTCGCATGGAGATCGACTCCAAGCCGGAGGAGATGGACCGTCTGGAGCGGCGGCTGATCCAGCTCAAGATCGAACGCGAGGCGCTGAAGAAGGAGTCCGACGACGCCTCCAAGAAGCGCCTGGAGACCCTGGACGAAGAGGTCCAGCGGCTGGAGACCGAGTACCGGGAGCTCGAGGAGATCTGGAACTCCGAGAAGGCCTCGGTGGAAGGCACGACCACCATCAAGGAGCAGCTGGAGCGCGCCCGTCAGGAGATGGAGACGGCCCGGCGTGCCGGTGATCTGACCCGCATGTCGGAGCTGCAGTACGGCACCATCCCGGAGCTGGAGCGCAAGCTGGACATGGCGTCCCAGGCGGACATGACCACCGAGAAGCGGCTGCTGCGCAGCGACGTGGGCGAGGAAGAGATCGCCGAGGTGGTCTCCAAGTGGACCGGCATCCCGGTGGCCAAGATGCTCGAGGGCGAGAAGGAGAAGCTGCTGCGCATGGAAGAGGCCCTGGGCGAGCGGGTCATCGGCCAGGAAGAGGCGGTCAAGGTGGTGTCCGACGCCATCCGCCGCTCGCGCGCCGGCCTGTCCGACCCCAACCGGCCCAACGGTTCGTTCCTGTTCCTGGGGCCCACGGGGGTCGGCAAGACCGAGCTCTGCAAGTCCCTGGCCTGGTTCCTGTTCGACACCGAGGAGGCCATGGTCCGCATCGACATGTCGGAGTTCATGGAGAAGCACTCCGTGGCGCGGCTGGTGGGTGCGCCTCCGGGGTACGTGGGCTACGAGGAGGGTGGTTACCTGACCGAGGCCGTGCGCCGCAAGCCGTATTCGGTGATCCTGCTGGACGAGGTGGAGAAGGCCCACGCGGACGTCTTCAACATCCTGTTGCAGGTGCTGGACGACGGCCGCCTCACCGACGGTCAGGGGCGGACCGTGGACTTCAAGAACACGGTGATCGTCATGACCTCCAATCTGGGCTCCGAGGTGATCCAGGCCATGGCCGGCGAGGAGAACTACACCCAGATGCGCAACTCGGTGATGGACATCGTCGGCACCCACTTCCGGCCGGAGTTCATCAACCGGGTGGACGACGTGGTGGTGTTCCACCCGCTGGAGCAGGAGCAGCTCAAGGCCATTGCCCGGATCCAGACCGAGTACCTGTCGGACCGGCTGGCGGAGAAGGACATGGGTATCCGCTTCACCGAGGCGGCGCTGAGCAAGCTCTCCGAGGCCGGCTTCGATCCGGTCTACGGCGCACGGCCGCTGAAGCGGGTGATTCAGTCCCGGGTGGAGAACAGCCTCGCCCAGGAGATCCTGCAGGGCAGTTTCGTGCCGGGCGACCTCATCGAGGTGGACTACCGGGACGAGCACTTCACCTTCGACCGCAAGGCCAACGAGGCCGCCTGAACGGGCCCTTGAAATGGCGGCACGCGGCCGCCATTTCGACCCTGACGGGGCGGCAATCCCACCCATCGGTTGCCGTCACCGTCAGCGACAGACTCCCCCGACTTCGGCCGGGCCGCGCCCCAGCGGTCCGGTCGTTTTTCCGTGCGTGTCGCCGATGTGCCGAGGGTGCTCAGCGCCGGAAGCGCTGCAGATCCATGCCGTCCAGGTTCAGCGCCGGCTCACGGCCGCTAACAACATCCGCCACGATCCGGGAGCACCCGCAGGCGAAGGTCCAGCCCAGATGACCGGGGCCGGCATTGAGATACAGGCCGTCCACCGGGGAGGGGCCCAGGATCGGCGGGCCGTCCATGGTCATGGGGCGCAGGCCGGTCCAGTAGGCGGGTTCGCATTGTTCGGCGTGTTCGCCCAGGCTGGGGTATACGCTGGCGGCCTGGCGCAGCACCGTGGCGGCGCGCCGGGTATGCAGCGAGGTGTCGTAGCCGGCAAACTCCGCCGTACCGGCCAGGCGGATCCGGTCCCCCAGCAGGGTGATCACCACCTTGCGGGCATCGTCGATCAGCGGAATGGTGGGCGGATTGCGCCAGCCCTGCAGCGGCAGGGTGACGGAGTAGCCCTTGACGGGATAGATCGGCAGCCGCATGCCCGCCTGCGCGGCCAGCGCCTTGGCACCGTTGCCTGCCGCGATCACGCAGGCGTCCGCCTCCAGGCGTTCATGCTCGATCTCCACGGCGCGCCAGCGCCCGTTCCTGACCTCGATGTTCTTCACCGTGGTCCCGAAGCGGAAGCCGACGCCTTCGTGCTCCGCCAGGGCCGCGAGACGTTCCGTGAACAGCCGCGCATCGCCGCTTTCATCGTCCGGGTAATAGATGCCGCCGAGGATCTGCTCCCGGGACTCCTCCAGCGACGGCTCCAGGGCGATGGTCTGGCGGCTGTCCAGTACCGAGTGGCGTACTCCCAGGGGGGCCATCAATTCCGACGAATGCCGGGTGCCGTCCATGGCCTGCTGATCGTGGAAGATCTTGAGGATCCCGTGTTGCGCTTCGTCGTAGTGGATGCCCGTACTGCGGCGCAGTTCCTGCAGCTGCTGCAGGCTGTAGACCGCCAGCGCGGCGTTGACCGCCGTGTGTCGCTCGAAGCGTGCCGTCGTGCTGTTACGCAGGAAGCCCAGGCCCCAACCCACAAGGCGCGGGATCTGCCCCGGCCGGAGCAGCAGAGGGGAGTCCTCCCGACCGATCCAGCGCAGCAGCTGCCAGACCACGCCGGGCGCATTCCAGGGCTCGGCGTGGCTGGCGTGGAGCAGTCCGCCGTTGGCGAAGCTGGTTTCCTCGCCGGGCCGTGCGGCCTGGTCGAGGACCGTTACTTCGTGTCCGTCGCGGGCCAGGTACCAGGCGGTGGTGACTCCCAGCACCCCCGCGCCGATCACGATAATCCGCATCCGCCCCCCGGTTGGTTGGATTGGTGCCTCCGATGATACCGCCTCGGGCCGGCGCCATGCAGTGGCGGCGCGAGGCAGTGCGCGGTGAACGGCGGCTCACTCCGCCGGTTCGATCCGTAACAGGGGGGCGCTGCCGGCGTCCACGAGCACGTAGAGATTGCCGTCCGGGCCCTGGCGCACGTCGCGGATACGGTCGTTGCGGTCATCCAGCAGGCGCTCCTCGTGGACGACCTCCTCGCCGTCGAGCACGACCCGCGCCAGGTGGGTGTGGGCCAGGGCACCCACGAACAGGTCACCCTGCCAGTCCGGGAAGGCATTGCCGGTGTAGAACGCCATCCCGGACGGGGCGATGGAAGGCGTCCAGTGGTGGACGGGAGGTTCGAACCCTTCCACAGGCGGCTCCGGCCCGATACGCGGGCCGAAGTATTCACGGCCGAAGGTGGTCTCCGGCCAGCCGTAGTTCAGGCCTCCCTGAAGGATGTTGATCTCGTCACCGCCCCGGGGGCCGTGCTCGTGCAGCCACATGACGCCGGTATCCGGGTGGCGGGCCAGCCCCTGGGCATTACGGTGGCCGGTGGTGTAGAGACCGGGTTGCGCGTCCTGGTCCAGAAACGGGTTGTCGTCGGGGATCTGGCCGTCGTCGGTGAGGCGGACCACTTTGCCCAGGTGGCCATCCAGGCGTTGGGCGTGCTCGCGCTCGCCGCGATCGCCGGTGGTGATGTAGAGGTGGCGGGCCTCGTCGAAGGCGAGTCGGGAGCCGAAGTGACGGCCGCCCGGCATGAACGGCGTGGCGACAAACAGATCCTCACGATCCACCAGGCGGGCATCCTCCAGGCGGGCCCGGCTGACCTGGGTGGCATGGCCGTCGTCGCCGCCGGCGGCGTAGCTGAAATAGATCCAGCCGTTGTCGTCGTAGTCGGGGTGCAGCACCACATCCAGCAGCCCGCCCTGGTTGATGCTGGAGACCTCCGGTACGCCATCCACCGGGGTTCGCTCGCCGCTGTCCGGGTCGAGTACCAGCAGCCGACCGGGCCGTTCGGTGATCAGCATGCGGTTGTCGGGCAGGAAGGCGAGCGCCCAGGGATGCTCCAGGCCATCGGTAACGGTGGTGACGCGGAAGCTGTGTTCCTCGCTGTCGTGCCGTTCTGCCGCAGCCTGCGCGGAGGCAACGGCGAGCAGCAGTGCGGCCGTCAGGAAACGGTGCATGGACGTTCTCCGTGCCGGGTCAATGACGGGTGAATGGTCAGCGGGGACGTTTGCGCTCTGCGTACACGGACCAGCGGTGCTTGCCCTTGCGCTTGGCCTGGTACATGGCGCGATCGGCCCGATGCAGCAGCGGCCGCTCGCTGTCGCCGTGATCGGGAAACAGGCTGATGCCGACACTGAGGCCAATGTCGTAGTCCCCGCCCGCGGTTTCGCTGGCGCCAATGAGTTTTTCGGCGATGGAGGTGGCATCCGTGGGCCGTCCCAGCGGTGCGACCACCACGAACTCGTCCCCGCCCAGCCGCGCCAGGGTATCACCGGGGCGCAGCACCGAGGCAAAGGCCTCGGCCAGCCGGCAGAGCAGTTCGTCCCCGGCCTCGTGACCGTACTGGTCATTGACAGCCTTGAAGCCGTCCACGTCAAGTAGCAACACCCCAACGGGGCGGCGGGTGCGGCGGGCCTGCCTGATCTGATGCGCGAGACGGTCGCTGAGCAGCCGGCGGTTGGGCAGGCCGGTCAGGCCATCGTGGAAGGCCTGGGATTCCAGTTCCTCCAGGAAATCGGCGTGGCTGACGGTCACGGCGGCGAGCTCCGCAAGCCGTCGCATGGTGTCGAGCTGACCGCTGTCCGGTGGCCCCGGTTGACGACGGAACAGGGTGAGCACGCCGACTGTTGCGCCGCTCTGGATCCGCAGTGGTTCACCCCAGACGGCATGAATGCCGTGGGCGACGGCGAACCAGCTGTAGTCCGGCCAGCGATCCTCCGAGCGGACGTCGGCACAGACATGGCGCTCGCCGGTTGCCGCCACGGTGGCACACAGGCTCTCTCCCGGCTCGAAGTCATGGTGGTCTTCCAGGCCCCGGCGGAAATGGGGGGGCAGGTCCGGTGCCACCAGCAGCCGGCCGCCCTGGGGGCGGGGCACCGAGATGATCGCCAGCGTCTCCGGCCAGTAGCCGGCCGCCAGCTCGCAAATGGCGCTCAGCGTCGTGGTGACCGGCTCCCGCCGCGCCACCCGTTCCAGGATCATGGCCCGGGCATCGCGCAGGAAGGTTCCGCCCCTGCCTACCGCCGCGTAGCGCCAGCGCAGCAGGAGCCGCTCCGGGGGCCGGTCCGCGGACTCGTCCCGGATCGGGCCGCAGGGCCGCACGGTGATGTCCAGGTCGCGCCCCTGCTTGTCCCGCACCCGCCAGCGGCGGTGGCGAGCCAGCGCATCACCGGCAGGCTGCTGATGCAGGTGCTCCATCAGGGCCGTGGCGTCGCCGCCCAGGAACTCGTCCACGCTATGGCCGACCACGTCGCTGCGGCGCGCCTCCAGCAAATGGCACAGGGCATCGTTGACGGCCAGGATCCGGCCCCTGCTGTCGCAGGCAGAGAGTGGCGTTTCCAGGGCGTTGAGGGTGTCCTGCAGGAGCTCCGCCCGGGCCAGATGTGCCGTCTGTGCCCGCGCCTCTTCCCGCGCGCGTAGCAGGCGATGCAGATGCTCCCTGAGGGCCGCAATGGCAGTGGCGTCGGGTTCCGTCGTCGTGCCCGGATTGTTGCCTTCCGCATGGATCAGGCACAGGATCTGGGAGGCACCGTCGTGCCGACCCAGGGGCATCAGCGTCACGTGGTGCTCGTACTGGACCAGGCCCAGCTCACCGGTGGTGGACGTTGTCGAAGCCGCCGGCGAACTGCGCGGCAGGCGCTCCAGCAGGGCCTTCAGCCACTGCGGCGGGTTTGCCGCTCCCAGAAGCTGCAGGTGTTCGCCGGACGTTTCCGTAACCAGTGCCGATTCCGCCCCGCAGTCCCGGCGCAGCCACTCGAGGACGGGCGTCAGCTCGGGATGGGGGTGTTGCCTGGCGACCGGTTGCCGTGCCGCCGTCGCCCATCCGGTATCCGGCGCTCCGTTGCCCACTGCATGCCTCCGACAACTGCGGTGTTGGTGCTCGGGCGGTTCGCCTACGGCAACCGCATGAACACGAGGGTCCGGTGGTTGTGGCCCCCATGCATGACAACTAAGGAAGCGCTGATCTAATGCCTTCTCAGCGCCCAAAACTGGTTGCCGAAGACGGATATCGGCCGGAACCGAGGCCATTTCGGCCTGATTTCACCTATCGAGGCGGTCTTCCCGCCTCGATTTCCGCCCTCAGGACGGAGTCCTCCCTTGGAGCGCCGGCATTCGTCGCTGCGCGAGCACCAGATTCGCAAGACCGAACAGCGCAAAGAGCTGCGCTTCGTTCTTGGCAATGCCGCGATAGCGCACCTTGCGATGCCCGAAGAGGTTCTTGACCACATGGAAAGCATGCTCGCCACGCGCCCGTACTTTCGCCTTGGCCTGCTCAGTGGCGTCCCGCAGCCGGTCGAGACTGCTGGTGGTGAGTGCTCGGCGCTGACCGCGCTTCATGGCAATGTGCCAGTCAACCTCAGTGCCCACGGTCTCGGCGCGCTTGTCCGCGCCCTGGTAGCCCGAGTCGCCGAAGACATCGGCTTCATCACCGTGGAGCAGGTGATGCGTCTGGGTGACGTCGGCCACGTTGGCCGCCGTGCTCTTCAACGAGTGAACGAGACCAGTGTGGGCATCGCTGCCCACATGCGCCTTCATGCCAAAGTAGTACTGGTTGCCCTTCTTGGTCTGGTGCATCTCCGGATCCCGGGCGCTGTCCCGGTTCTTCGTCGATGGCGGCGCGGCAATCAGCGTGGCATCAACAATGGTGCCCTCGCGCAGCATCAGGCCCTGTTCGGCAAGGTGCGCGTTGATGGCTTCGAAGATGGTGCGGGTGAGCCCGTGGCGCTCCAACAGACGCCGGAACTTGAGCAGCGTGGTCGCATCCGGGGCGTCCTCTCGGGCCAGGTCGATACCAACAAACTGCCGGATCGCCTGGCTGTCGTAGATGGCGTCCTCGATGCCTTCGTCCGAGAGCCCGAAGCACTGCTGCGCGATGTACATCCGCAGCATCCGCTCCAGGCCAATCGGCGGTCGACCGCGCTTGCCGCCCTTCGGGTAGAAGGCTTCGAGCTCGGCAACCAGCGCCGCCCACGGTACGACGGCGTCGATGCCGTTGAGGAATCGCTCCCGGCGGGTGACCTTCTTCTTCCCGGCGTACTCAAGATCAGAGAAGCTTCGCTGCATCGGTCTCGGACTCGCTGCTGTGCACCAGGGCTTAGTATCTCAACTCAGGCCTGCACGCGGAACGGCAGCAGGCGAATAAATCAGCGTTTCCCTAAAGCAGAAAAACTCCCCGCTGACCATGTGCTTTTGCGGATTTCCACAGTCATGGCGTCCGTGGGGCCGTACCGGCACCGCTGGCCCCGGGGGCATGCCCGCGGTTACCCCAGGCGCGCGCCGTTGTGCACGGGCTGGTCCGGCACGGCCAGGACCACACTGCCGTCGTCGGCGTAGAAGCCGGTGACCAGGCACTCGGAGCGCATGGGCCCGATCTGCTTGGCGGGGAAGTTGACCACCGCCAGTATCTGCCGCCCCACCAGGGCTTCCGCCCTGTAGCGGTCGGTGAGCTGGGCGCTGGAGCGCAGTGTGCCGATGTCTGGCCCGAAGTCCACCTGGAGCTTGTATGCGGGCTGCCGTGCCTCGGGGAAGGGGTCCGCGGCCGTTATGGTGCCGGCGCGCAACTCCACGGCGGCGAACTGATCCCAGGTGATGGTGTCCATGCTGGTCTCCTCTCCTGTGCTGGCAAGGGGGATTCTTCAGTGTTTCCTTTACGCTTGTCCACATTTCCTGTGGATAAGAGTGTGGACAACACGTCCAAGCAGAGCTGCAGACCCCATCACTGCCGGCTTTGTGTCAGATTGATGAACATTTCGGCACCACAGGTTAAGTGCTGTAAAATCAAATAGATAAGTATTTGTCCAGGCTTTGATCAGGTGTCGTTGGACACCATTCCGAAAGTCGGCGAGGGGTTGACAGGTTCCTGCCGGCATTGTGCACAACATCCGCCGCCCACAGGCCTGCGGAGTTGTTAAACTCCCCCGCACACGGAGTCCCGGACTCGAGTTTTGCCACGGAGTTCCCCCATGCAGGACGAAGAGCAGATAGTCGATCATGCGGCCCAGGGTGCCGTGGATCTCGGTAACCGGATTGCGGAGCAGAACGAGCAGGCGAATCTCCAGGACATCGCCGACGGTCTGCTCTCCGGTGCCATCCACTACTGGCTCTACACCCGCGAGCCCTGTGATGACCCACGCTGCCCGGATTGCGCCCCTTTGCGTACGCCCGAGTGGCGTCTGCAGGCGCTGCAGCAGCTGGTGGACGAGCTGGCCCGCAGCAGCGAGTACTACGAATCCCCCGGCGACATGACGCCCGGCAATGCCTGAACACCCTGCGAGGCGCGCAGCATGAATCAAGTCACCCTGCCGCAACCGCCCATGGCCGCCCGACAACCGGTTGTGACGGAGTACCACGGTCATCGCCGCGAGGATCCCTACGCCTGGCTGCGGGATCCCCACTGGCGGGAGGCTATGCGCGATCCCCAGCGCCTGTCGGGTGCCATCCGTGCCCACCTGGAGGCGGAGAACGCCTACACCGAGGCGGTGATGGCGCCCACGGAGGCCTTCCGGCAGCGATTGTTCGGTGAACTGCGCGGCCGTATCCGCGAGGATGACAGCTCCGTGCCGGCGAAGGACGGACCGTTCTTCTACTACAGTCGCTACCGCGAAGGGGGGCAACACCCGATCCTGTGCCGCCGGCATGGCAGCGAGGACGCCCCGGAAGAGATTCTGCTGGACGGTGATGAGGCCGCGTCCGGCCACGGCTACTTCCGTCTTGGCGGTGCCGAGCATTCCCCCGATCACCGCTACCTGGCATACGCCGTGGATCTGTCCGGCGCGGAAAGCTGGACCATCCGTCTCCGCGACCTGGCGAGCGGTAACGATCTGGACGAACGTATCGCCGATGCCCGCGGTGACTTTGCCTGGTCCGGGGACGGGCGCACCCTCTGGTACACGGTGCTGGACGAGGAGCACCGCCCCAAGTGGATCTATCGGCATCGGCTCGGGACGCCATCGCAACAGGACGCCATGATCTACGAGGAGCCGGACGACGGCTTCTTCGTCGGCGTGGACAGGACCGAGAGCGGTCGTTTCGTGCTCATTTCCAGCCACGACCATGTGACCAGCGAGGTCCGTGCCATTCCCGCGGACAAGCCGGATGCCGAGCCGCGCCTGCTGCTGGCCCGGGAGCCGGGAGTGGAGTATGAAGCCTCGGATCACGGTGACAGCTGGCTCGTGCTCACCAATCGCGGCGCCGAGGACTTCCGGATTGTCAGTGCGCCGCTGGACGCACCGGAGCCGGAGGCCTGGACGGATGTGGTCCCGCATCGCGGGGGTCGACTGATCCAGGGTATGGTGGTCTACCAGGACTACCTGGTCCGCATGGAGATCGGCGATGCACTGCCGGCCATTGTGGTACGGGCGTTCGCCACCGGCGAGGAGCATACGGTGGCGCTGGATGAGGAATGCTACGACCTGGGAGTGATCCCGGGATTCGAGTTCGATACGGCCACCATGCGGTTCAGCTATAGCTCCTTCGGCACGCCGGCCCGGGTGTACGACTACGACATGGCCACCCGCGGCCGCCTGTTGCGCAAGGAGCAGGAAATCCCCAGCGGCCACGACCCGGAGGCCTACGTCATCCGGCGGCTGTACGCCACCGCCCCGGACGGCGAACAGGTCCCGATCTCCCTGTTCCACCATCGCGACGTCACACCGGGGCCGGCGACGCCGTTGCTCCTGTACGGCTACGGCTCCTACGGCATGACCGATCTGCCCGGTTTCTCGCCTCTGCGCCTGAGCCTGGTCAACCGCGGTCTGGTCTATGCCGTGGCCCATGTCCGTGGCGGCAAGGATCGCGGCTACCGCTGGTACCGGAACGGCAAGCTGGAAGCCAAGCCCAATACCTTCAGTGACTACATTGCCTGCGCGGAGCGCCTGATCCAGGCCGGCTATACCAGTGCCGGGCGGATCACGGCGCACGGCGGCAGTGCCGGGGGCATGCTGGTGGGGGCGGTGGTCAACCAGCGCCCGGAACTCTTCCACGCCGCTGTGGCCGACGTGCCCTTCGTGGACGTGCTCAACACCATGCTTGACCCGACGCTGCCCCTGACGCCGCCGGAGTGGCCGGAGTGGGGCAACCCCATCGAGGACGAGACCGCCTACCGTACGATTCTCTCGTATTCACCGTACGACAACGTTCGTGAACAGCCTTACCCGCATCTGCTGGTCACCGCCGGGGTGTCCGATCCACGGGTCACCTACTGGGAACCGGCCAAGTGGGTGGCGCGGCTCCGCGAGATGAAGACGGACAACAACCTGCTGCTCCTGCGCACCAACATGAGTGCGGGGCACGGTGGCCCCGGCGGACGGTTCGACTTCCTCGAGGAAGTGGCCTATCGCTACGCGTTCATCCTCATGGTCTACGGTTACGAGGAGGCGACCGCACCGGACTGAACGGCACGGGTCCGTGCCGGGAGGGTGACATGGAGATCCGTGTCCGACGCATTCACGATCCGCCGGAACCGGGTGATGGCATGCGTGTCCTGGTGGATCGCCTCTGGCCCCGCGGCATCCGCAAGGCAGACGCTGCGCTGGATGTCTGGTTACCCGAGCTGGCGCCATCCACGGAACTGCGCAAGTGGTACGGGCACGAGCCGCAGCGCTGGCCGCTGTTCCGGCAGCGTTATCGCGGCGAACTCGCGGAGCGGCCAGCCGCCCTGGACAACCTCCTGGTCCGCGCCGGTGACGGGCCACTGACGCTTCTGTTCGCAGCCCGGGACCGCGAGCGGAATAATGCCGTGGTGCTGGCCCGGGTGCTGCAGGAGCGGTTGCAGGTGCAGTCCGGAGAGAACTCTTCACCGACCTGCTATGCGGCCGGGTTTCCTCGATACAACGGGTTTGAATGAGGGGCGGGTGATCACCCGGATCGGGCGAATGTCCCTATCCACCCGGCGGTTGCTCGACCGCACCATGGCCACGGGCGGTGTGCCCTGGCCACGGTGCGGGCGGGCCGTCAGTCCTCGTACTTGAAGGAGACGTCCACCTTCACGCGGTACTCGGAAATACTGCCGTCATCATTGAGGTTGAGATCGAACTCCCGAACCTCGGCAACGCGCATGTGGCGAATGGACTTGCGAGCCACCTGTATGGCGTTGTTGGCTGCGTCTTCCCAGGATTTCGGGCTGGTGCCGATGATTTCAACGATCTTGTATGCACTCATCGTTGCTCTCCTCCTTTCTTCGTTTCCGCGAACCTCACTGTCCAGTGTAGTACGTCGGGTCAAGGATCATCTTCGCGGGCCGGTCAGCGCCTTGGCGCGCTCGAGATGCTTAGTTGATCGTCTTTGAAACCTCCGTCGCGTACTCGCTGGTCAGGCCGCCGTCATCGTGGACGCGCACGGTGAAGTAGTAGGTGGCACCGGCGTTCAGGGCGTTGATCTTCGCCGATGTGTTGATGGTTTCGAAGGTCTGTGCATACTCGCCGGGCTCCGGGCCGTACGCCACTTCGTAGTAGCCCACTTCAGCGGCCATGAAATCCGATCCATCCTCCCGGGATGTCGGGGGCTCCCAGGAGAGTGTGACTTCGCCGCTGGTGGCGTCTTCGTCGTCGCTGGAGCCGTCATCGCCCTCGTCATCGGAGCCTTCATCAGAGCCCTCGTCGGAGCCCTCTTCGTCATTCTGGCCGTCGTCAGTATCGTCTTCCGGGGGAAGAGCACCGTCCGAGCCGCCGGCGGAGCCGTCGTCCTGGTCCCCGTCCTCTTCCGTGGCATCGTCCGGGGGTGTGCTGCCGGAGTCGTCATCGTCCTCATCTTCCGGGGGCGTCTCGGTTTCACCGGAGCCGTTGTCGGACCCGGTCTCGCGGCCATCCTCGATAAGGGTGTCCGTTTCGCCACCGTCGCTTTCCTCGACGCAGCCGGCGAGGCCCATGGCAAGGCTCAGGGCCAGGGCGGTAAGCAGCGCCGGGCTTCGGGCGCAGTTGTTGATATTGAAGATTGGAAACACGTCTTGCTCCTGGCCACAGGGGCCGTTCGCTCACAGGGAAGGAAGGCCTGTGATGCTAGGCACCGGGAGGAGCAGGGAGTGTGTTGGCCGTCGCAGGGGGGGTGTGAACCCGTTCACTCTCCTGGGTAATAACTTGTTCGAGTTCACACTTTTCGGCGAGAGTGTCGGGTCTCGGGGACAGTGGTGTCGCCCCGTCGCCGAGAAACCCGGCCAGAATCCGTGAGGTCGGTCCGGTATCGATGAGCCGGTGCGGTCAGGACACTAGTCGACCGTCGCAGAGATTTCCGGCGCAAACTCACTGATCAGGCCGCTGGTGTCGCGGACACGCACCGTGAAGTAGTAGCTTTCGCCAGTGGGCAGCGAGTTGATGCGGGCGGACGTGTTCGCCGTTTCGAAGGTCTCCGTGTAGTCATCACTGCTGCTGCCGTAGGCGATCTCGTAGTGGTCCACTTCGCTTGCCATGAACGTGGTCCCGTCCTCTCGCGACGTGGGCCGCTCCCAGCTCAGGGTGACTTCGCCGTCACCAGAGCCGGACGCGCCGCCGTAGCTATGGGCAGAATCGCCGTTGCCGGGGTTGTCGAAGCCTCCGCCGTTGTCGATGCAACCGCCAAGGATGAGCGACAGGCTCACGCCCACCGCGGCAAGCCCGGAACGAGTCCGGGAAGATCTGCTGGAAAGAATGTCGACAAGCACACACGACTCCTGGCCACACGGCCCGTTAGCCCACAGGGAAAGAGGACCTGCGATGCTATGGGTCAGGGGAAAGGCGAGGTGTGCGCCCTGTCTCAGGGGCTATGTGAAGGCGTTCACGATTCTGGGTAACCGACTGTTTGAGCTAATTTTTTCTCATTTTTTCTGTTGGGTCGGGGCGACAGTGTCGCCGCTTTCGTCGCCGAGAAACTCGGCCAGGATACGTGCTGTATGGGAGTGCCCGGCGTCCTTGACGGCGACATCGTCCGGGACGCCCCGGGCGACGACATTGCCGCCGCCGTCGCCGCCCTCCGGTCCGAGATCGATGAGCCAGTCCGCTTCGGCGATCAGGTCCAGGTTGTGCTCGATGAGCACCACCGTGTTGCCGGCGTCCACCAGCCGGTGGAGCACGTGGATGAGCTTCTCCACGTCGGCCATGTGCAGGCCCACGGTGGGTTCATCCAGCACGTACACCGTGTGCTGCTGCTGGCGACCCTTCATGTTCGGCCGTGCCTTGGCCAGCTCGGTGACCAGCTTGATGCGCTGGGCTTCGCCGCCGGACAGTGTCGGGCTCTGCTGCCCGAGGGTGAGGTACCCCAGGCCCACCGCCTGCAGGAGCTGCAGGGCATGGTGGATTTTCGGGTGGGCGCCGAAGAATTCCACCGCCTCGTCCACGCTCATTTTGAGCACGTCGCCGATGGATTTGTCCTTGTAGGTCACCGCCAGTGTCTCCTGCGTGAATCGCAGGCCAAAGCACAGCTCGCAGGGCACGGTGACGTCCGGCAGAAAGCTCATTTCCACCTTCTTCACGCCCTGGCCGTCGCAGCCGGGGCAGCGGCCGTCCTTGGTGTTGAACGAGAACCGCCCGGCGTTGTAGCCGCGCACCCGCGCCTCTTCGGTATTGGCATAGAGCCGGCGGATGTCGTCCCAGAAGCCGATGTAAGTGGCCGGGCAGGAGCGCGGCGTCTTGCCGATGGGGGTCTGGTCCACTTCCAGCACCCGGTCCACGTAGCCCGCGCCGGTGATGCCCGCGCAGCCGTCGAGGGTGGGCACCGGGTCGCTGGGGCGACGGCCGGTGAGTCGCTTCAGCCCCGACTGCAGCACGCCCCGCACCAGCGACGACTTGCCGCTGCCGGACACGCCGGTGACGCACACCAGCCGCTGCAGCGGGATGTCCACGTCCACCCCGGCCAGGTTGTGCAGGCTGGCCTGACGCACGGCCAGGGTCTGCTCCGCCGGGAAGCCGCGCCGCTCGCCGCGCAGCGGGTGCTGCAACGGGTTGGACAGTGCCCGGCCGGTGACGGAGTCCGGGTTCTTCAGCAGCGCGTCCACGGTGCCCTCGGCCACCACGCGGCCGCCGTTCACCCCGGCTCCCGGGCCCAGGTCGATGACGTGTTCGGCGCGGCGGATGGTGTCTTCGTCGTGCTCCACCACCACGATGGTGTTGCCCTTGCCCTCCAGGCGCTGGAGCGTGTCCAGCAACATGCGGTTGTCCCGCGGGTGCAGGCCGATGGTGGGCTCGTCCAGCACGTAGCACACCCCCTGGAGGTTGGAGCCGAGCTGCGCGGCCAGGCGGATGCGCTGGGCCTCACCGCCGGAGAGCGTCGGTGCGCCCCGGTCCAGCGCGAGATAGCCCAGCCCCACCTGCTGCAGGAAGTCCAGCCGGTTGCGCAGCTCCGGCAGGATGTCCTGGGCGACGGCCGCATCGCGGCCTTCCAGGGTCAGGCGCTGGGCCCACCCGGCGGCATTCGCCACGGACTGTTCCGAAATGGCGGCGATGTTGCGGTCCTTGAAACGCATCGCCAGCGCCACCGGGTTGAGCCGCTGGCCGTCGCAGGTGGGGCAGGTCACCGGTTCGGCGTCATCCTCGTTCCAGGCGTTCTCCTCGCCGGTCTGCTCGGCGTCGAAGCCCGGCAGTACCTGCCCGGTGCCGAAGCACGACGGGCACCAGCCGTGCTTGGAGTTGTAGGAGAACATCCGCGGGTCCGGTTCTTCGAAGCTGGTGCCGCAGGAGGGGCAGGCGCGCTCGCTGGAGAACACCACGTCCGTCGCGCCCCCCGCGGCGAGCTTCAGGGTGTGCTTGCCGTACTCGAGAGCGTGTTCAACGGCGGTGCGCAGGGCGTTTTCGTTGGCCGGGTCCACGGTGAGCGTGGCCACCGGGAGGTCGATATCGTGCTCGCGGAACCGGTCCAGCCGCGGCCAGTCGGCGGTGGGCAGGTAATCGTTGTCCACCCGAAGCTGTTCGAACCCCTTGTTGGCCGCCCACTTGGCGAGATCCGTGTATACGCCCTTGCGTGCGGCGATGAGCGGCGCCAGCAGGGTGATCTCCGTGCCACGGTAGTCCGAGAGGATGCGCGCGCAGATGGCCTCCGGCGTCTGCGCCTGGATGGGCACGTCGCAGTCCGGGCAGTACTGGGTGCCCAGCTTCACGTATAGCAGCCGCAGGAAGTGGTGCACCTCGGTCATGGTGGCCACGGTGGACTTCCGCCCGCCGCGGCTGGTGCGCTGCTCGATGGCCACCGTGGGCGGGATGCCGAAGATGGCCTCCACGTCCGGCCGGCTGGCGGGCTGCACGATCTGCCGCGCGTAGGCGTTCAGCGACTCCAGGTACCGCCGCTGCCCCTCGTTGAAGAGGATGTCGAAGGCCACGGTGCTCTTGCCGGAGCCGGACAGGCCGGTGATCACCGTGAGCTTGTTGCGCGGAATGCGGATGTCGATGTTCTTGAGGTTGTGCTCCCGGGCGTGGTGAATGGTGATGGCGTTCGGCTGGTGGTAGGCGGCGGGTGCCTCGGCGACGGCAGATGCCTCTGTAGGAGCGGCGCAAGCCGCGACCATCGCCTGCTGCCCATCGCCGTCGCCCGTCAGCTCGCCATTCGCCGCCTCCGGCGGCGTCGCGGCTTGCGCCGCTCCTACAGGGCCGTTGATTGCCCGGTAATCCCGCAGCGCCTTGCCGGTATGGCTCGCCTCCACCGCCATCACGGCATCCGGCGTCCCCGCCGCCACCACGGTACCGCCCTGGTCACCGCCCTCCGGCCCCAGGTCGATGAGCCAGTCGGACGTGGCGATAACGTCCAGGTTGTGCTCGATCACCATCAGCGAGTGGCCCGCTTCCAGCAGCCGCTCGAAGGCCTGCAGCAGCACCGCCACGTCCGCGAAGTGCAGCCCGGTGGTGGGCTCGTCGAACAGAAACAGGTTGCGGCCCTGGCCCTTGCGCCGCCGGGCCGCTTCCCCCAGGTGGCCGGCCAGCTTCACCCGCTGGGCCTCGCCGCCGGAGAGCGTCGGCACGGGCTGGCCCAGCTTGATGTAACCGAGCCCCACCGCCTCCAGCGGCTCCAGCCGGTTGCGGATCTCGCGGCTGTCGCCGAAAAAGCGCACCGCCTCGGTGACCGTGAGCTCCAGCGCCTCGGCGATGGAGCGGGGGGCGTCGTCCACGCCGGCTGCCGGCGGCAGCTTCACCTCCAGCACCTCGTCGCGGTAGCGCCGGCCGTCGCAGTCCGGGCAGCGGATGTAGACGTCGGAGAGGAACTGCATCTCCACGTGCTCGAAGCCGTTGCCGCCGCAGGTGGGGCAACGTCCGGCGCCGCCGTTGAAGCTGAAGGTGCCGGGCTTGTAGCCGCGTTCCCTGGCCAGCGGCTCGGCGGCGTAGGCCTTGCGGATCGCCTCGAAGGCGCCCACGTAGCTGGCCGGGTTGGAGCGGGTGGTCTTGCCGATGGGGGACTGGTCCACCAGCACCACATCGTCCAGGTGCTCGTCGCCTTCCAGTGAGTCCAGGTGGCCGGCCGGGTTGGTGGCGTGGCCCTTGCGGCGGGCCAGGGTGGCGAAGAGCACGTCGGTGACCAGGGTCGACTTGCCCGAACCGGAGACGCCGGTGACGCACACCAGCCGCTCCAGGGGGATGTCCACGTCCAGCCCCTGCAGGTTGTGCTCGGTGGCGCCCCGCAGGCGCAGCCAGTGTTCCGGCGGGTCGTGGCGGACGCTTGGTCGCGCCTCGGCGACGCTGCGCCGGCCGGCCAGGTAGTCGCCGGTGAGCGAGCCCTCGGTGCCGGCCACCGTGTCGGGGGTGTCGAAGCAGACGATGTTGCCGCCGCGCTCGCCCGGCCCGGGGCCGATGTCGAGGATGCGGTTGGCGGCGCGCATGACGTCCGGGTCGTGCTCCACCACCAGCAGCGAGTTGCCGGCGTCGCGCAGGCGATGCATCACCTCGATGATGCGGCCCATGTCGCGCGGGTGCAGGCCGATGCTGGGCTCGTCCAGCACGAACAGGGTGTTCACCAGCGACGTGCCCAGCGCCGTGGTCAGGTTGATGCGCTGGACCTCGCCGCCGGAGAGCGTGCGCGACTGCCGGTCCAGGGTGAGATAGCCCAGCCCCACCTGGGTGAGATACCGCAGGCGGCCGCGGATGCCGTCGAGCAGGAGTTCGGCGGCCTCGTCCAGCGGCGCCGGCAGGTGAACGTGATCGAAGTACTCTCGCAGGCGCCCCAGCGGCAGGTTGAGCATGTCCTGCAGGTTGAGCCCCGGCAGACCCAGGAAGCGTTCGTGTTCCAGGCGCGCCCCCTGCGGCCGGTAGCGATGGTCCCGCGCCACGACGCGATCGACCTCGTCATGTCCGCCCACGCGCCACAGCAGCGGTTCTGGTTTCAGGCGGGCGCCGTCGCACTCGGGGCAGCGGTCGTAGCTGCGGTAGCGGGAGAGCAGCACCCGCATGTGCATCTTGTAGCTCTTGCGCTCGACCCAGTCGAAGTAGCGGCGCACACCGTACCAGCAGCGCTGGTTCCAGCCGCCTTCGCCCTCGATCACCCAGTCGCGGTGATGCTGAGGCAGGTCCTTCCAGGGGATGTCCGTGGCAATGCCCGCCCGGCGCGCATAGCGCATGAGATCCGTCTGGCACTCCGCCGAGCGGCCGGACTGGAACGGGCGGATGCAGCCCTCGGCCAGAGTCTTGTTCTCGTCCGGGATCACCAGCGAGTAGTCGATGCCCATGACCCGGCCGAAGCCGCGGCAGGTCTCGCAGGCACCCACCGGCGAGTTGAACGAGAACAGGCTGGAGGAGGGCGCCTGGTAGTGGATGTCGCAGTCGGCGCAGTGGAAGTCTGCGGAGAAGCGCCAGGGATCCAGCGGCTTGCGGTCATCGTCCAGCGGATGCACGGCCACGTTGCCGCGGCCCAGGTGCAGACCGGATTCCAGCGCCTCCACCAGGCGATCGCGCCGGTCATCGGCCAGGCGCACCCGGTCCACCACCACCTCCACGCGGTTCTTCAGCGTCCTGTGGAATCGGGTGTAGCCCTGGCTTTCCAGCAGCCCCTTCAGCTCCTTGGCGGTGAGCCCCCTGGGTACGGCCACCGTGGCCACCACCATGGCCCGCTGCCCCTCGGCGCGGGCGAGCAGGCGCGCGGCAATGCTCTCCGGGTCGTCCTTCTGCACGCGCTGGCCGCAGCCGCCGCAGTAGAGCTGCGCCGTGCGCGCGAACAGCAGCTTCAGGTGGTCGTTGAGCTCGGTCATGGTGCCCACGGTGGAGCGGGACGTGCGCACCGGGTTGTTCTGGTCGATGGCAATGGAGGGCGGGATGCCCTCGATGGCGTCCACCGCCGGCTTGTCCATGCGGTCCAGGAACTGCCGCGCGTAGGGCGAGAAGGTCTCCACGTAACGCCGCTGGCCCTCGGAGTACACGGTGTCGAAGGCCAGGGACGACTTGCCCGAGCCGGACACCCCGGTGAGCACCACCAGCTCGCCCAGGGGCAGGTCGATGTCGAGATTGCGGAGGTTGTTCTGGCGGGCGCCCTTGATGCGGATCACGTCGTGGGACATGCCACCCCCGGTCACCGTGGAAAGACGGGGAGTATAACGGGAATGGTGGCGGCTTTGTGGGTTCGCGCCTGCCGCGTCCGTCGCTGGCCGGTTGGTGAGTGGCGGCGGACTGGGGGTGCCTGCGCTGCCGTGACGCCTTGCGTGCGGAGATCGATGGGGTGGTGGGCTTCCATGGCGTGAGGCATGCAATACTGGGAATCAGGACAGGGCAGGTGTCGATCCCCTGCCCTCGGTGGCCTATGACCCCTGAATGTCGGTGGTGTCCTCGTGCGTGTGCGTAACCGTCCATATCTGGTGCTGGGGCTACTGGGCGCCGTTGTGGTGCTGGCCGTCCTGTGGACCTTTCTGTCCCCGGGGGAGGGCTGGCAGGCCGAAGGTCTCCAGGCCCTGGGTCAGCGTTTCGCCGACGCCGCCTGGTTTCCCTGGCTGATCTTCGTCATCGTCGTCATAGCGCAGCAACTGGCCGTGCCCTACCTGCTTCTGGTGGCTCTCACGGTGATCCTGCTAGGGGCTTTGCAGGGTTTTGCCGTGGCTTATGCGGCGACGGTCGTGGGCTCCCTGCCCGGTTATCTGGTCGGTACGCTCTACGGCCGCGAGATCCTGGAGAGGTACGCGAGCCCGAAGGTGGAACGACTGGATCGCGCGTTCGCGCAGCGAGGGGCGGTCGGGGTGATTGTGGTCAATTTGTTCCCGGTGCTTCCTCATACCATGATCAATGTTGTGGCCGGTGCCAGCCGGCTTCGTTGGCATCATTTCCTGCTGGGCACCGCCGCCGGACTCTTTCCGTCGACGCTGGTGATCATGATCCTCACGCAGATCCTGCTGCAGTTCGAGCGTATGCCGACCGCCGCCGAGGCTTTCTGGGCGCTGGTGGTCACCGCGCTTCTGGTGCTGGCAGCCTGGTGGTTCGGGCGGTATCTGTGGCGGCGTCTGGATGATGCTCAGTAGGGACGGGTTGGCGTGGGCGCCCGGCTCCCCGGAAGGATCACTGGATGAACGCCCGTGTCCGCGAGCGGCGGCGCCATGTCGTTACGTATGCCTACTGGCAGGGTCCCGCCTGGATTATCGCCTCGCTCTCGGCACGGATGGCAGATTCAGGCCCCACCGTATCGCCAGAACGCGAAGCCCGATCACTACCACCACGCCCAACGAGAATGCCAGCGTCTCGGGAACCTGGAGCGCGTGCAGGACCAGGTAGGTAACGATCCCCGTAATGGCTGCGGTGGCGTAGATCTCCTTCTGCAGTACAAGCGGGATACGGGCCGTGATCATATCCCGCAACATGCCGCCCATGACACCGGTCATGGTGCCCATGATGATCACGATCAGGGGGGAATGCCCCGCCTCCAGCGCCAGCTTGGCGCCGGACATGGCGAATATGGCCAGCCCGAAGGCATCCGCCACCAGGAAAAGCACCCCCGGCGGCGGGCGGAGAGAAAGATACACCACCGTCGCCAGGGCGGAGGCGACGATGGTGACCAGGTACCAGTGATTGACCACCCAGAAGATCGGGTGGTGTCCGAGCAGCAGGTCCCGCAGGGTGCCACCACCGATGGCGGTGAAGGTGGCGACGATGATCACCCCGAACAGGTCCAGGTCGCGGTCCCGGGTGGCAAGTACGCCGCTGGCGGCAAAAACGGCCACTCCGGCGAGATCCAGGTAGTACAGCAGCACGTGATCTCCAGTCCAGGGCGGTCCCGGTCGCAACGGCAACCGAACCGCTGAGCACCGTCGATGCATGCTGATTCGAATCCATGGGCTGTGCAAGCATCCCGCGATGACGCGGCTGCTTGCTTCCCGGGGAGAGCGCCGCCTGCTGCCAGGTCCCGGCGAACGCCGTCAGCCGATCACCGTCACCGGGCAGCGGGCGCCGTGGAGGAGTTTCTGGCTTACGCTGCCCACCAGCAGCTCCTGCACGCGTCCGAGTCCGCGGCGGCCGATGATGATCTCCGCCGGGCCGATTTCCCGCAAGTAGTCCAGTACGGCATGCGCCGGTTCGCCGCGACGGCGCACTTCGACGATATCCAGGCCGGTTGCGCCGGTGTCCGCCATGGTGTCCCTCGCTGAGTCGAACGCTTCCCGCGCGGAGTCGTCCCCCAATTGCGCAAAGGCTTCTTCGGCGAAGGGGCCGACATCGGCACTGCCGCCGAGGTCACCGGAGAGCAGCGGCACTTCCTGGGGCGAGCCCGGGAATGCGTGCAGAAGGTGGATCCGGGCGCCGGTGCAGCGGGCCACGGTGGCGGCATGGGCGGCGGCGCGGCAGGCGGAGTCCGAACCGTCCACCGGCACCACCAGGGGTTCCGCGTGACCGTCGTCCGTCTCGCCGCCGTCATGGCCAGCGGTGACCACGGTGACCGGGCCGGGTACGCGGTGGATCACGCGTTCACTGACGCTGCCCACCAGGAGTTCGCGCACGCGGCCGAGGCCGCGCCGGCCCATGACCACCTGAACCCCATGACCGTCGCCGACGAACGCGCTGATTGCCTCTGCCGGATCGCCGTCGAGGACATGTTCGCTGGCGGTCTGGTCCGGCTCGAGCTGCTGGCGCGCGCGCTGCAGCGCACGGCGGGCGCTCCCGTTGCGCAGTGCCTCGAAGGCTTCCGCGGTCATGCGCTCGGAGCTGGTGTGGCCCGGCTGGGTGCCGATGCGCTCCATGAGCGCCTGCACGGAACCCGGGAACGCGTGTGCCAGGTGGAGCTCCGCGCCCGTGGCCCGGCTGAGTCGTACCGCGAATCGTACGGCCGCTTCCGCGTGGTCGGAGCCGTCCACGGGAATGATCAGGTCCTCGATGCCGTAGTCCAATGGTCCATCCTCGGAGGGCTGTCAGGGACACCGAGTACAGCACGGAAACACCCGGTTCCGGTTTGATCCATGTCAATCCGTGCGGTCAGTGTTCCGGCCGCCCGCAAATCGTCGCTGCCTGTTACCCTTGCGGACGTTCGCCAACCCGAATGGAGGAGAATCGAATGGCCGGTAATCAACGCATCATCCTGGCGCAGCGTCCGGAAGGCATGCCTGACGAGAACGATCTGCGCCTGGAGGAGGGATCCATGCCCGAGGCCCAGGACGGCCAGGTCCTGCTGCGCACCATCTACTTGTCCCTGGATCCGTACATGCGCAGCCGCATGAGTGCGGCCAAGTCCTACGCCCAGTCCGTGGAGGTGGGTAGCGTCATGGAAGGCGGTACGGTCTGCGAGGTGGTGGAGTCACGCCACCCGGACTGGCAGGCCGGCGATATCGCTCTGGCACACACCGGCTGGCAGACGTATGCCGCCGTGGACCCGAAGGGTCTCAAGCGCCTCAACCCGGAGGATGCCCCGATCAGTACCGCCGTGGGTGTGCTCGGCATGCCCGGCTTCACCGCCTACGTGGGCATGGTGGAGCACGGCCGGCCCCAGGCCGGCGAGACCGTGGTGGTGTCCGCCGCCAGCGGCGCCGTGGGCCAGGTGGTCGGTCAGCTGGCGCGCCACTGGGGTTGTCGCGCCGTGGGTGTTGCCGGTGGCCCGGAGAAGTGCCGTTTCGTGACCGAGGAAATGGGCTTCGATGCCTGCGTTGATCACCGCTCGCCCACCTTCGAGGACGACCTGGCCGCGGCCTGTCCCAACGGCGTGGACGTGTACTGGGAAAACGTGGGCGGCAAGGTGCAGCAGGCGGTGCTGCCGCTGTTCAACGAGTTCGCCCGGGTGCCGGTGTGCGGCATCATTGCCCACTACAACGACACGGAGACGCCCGAGGGTCCGAACCTGCTGCCGGCGTTCATGCGGCAGATACTGACCAAGCGCCTCAGCGTCCGCGGTTTTATCCAGTTCGATCATGCCGACCGCCGCCGCGAGTTCTTCAAGACCGTCGCGCCCCTGGTGAAGGACGGCACCATCCGCCACCGCGAGGATATCGTCGACGGGCTGGAGAACGCCGTATCCGCGTTCCAGGGCCTGCTCACTGGCAAGAACTTTGGCAAGCTGCTGGTGCAGGTCAGTGAGGATCCCACCCGCAAGTGATTGACCCGCAACCCCTGTAGGAGCGGCGCAAGCCGCGACCCGTTCCAGAACCTCTGGAATCGGTCGCGACTGACGTCGCTGCTACAGGGGGCGGCGATCACCAGGTCCCGGTGTTCTCCATGGACTTCCACGGTTCCTGCTCCGGCAGCGGGTCGCCTTCCTGCAGCAGTTCGATGGAGATGCCGTCCGGGGAACGGATGAACGCCATGCGGCCGTCCCGGGGCGGGCGGTTGATGGTGATGCCGGCGTCCATCAGGGACCGGCACAGCGCGTAGATGTCCTTGACCCGGTAGGCCAGGTGGCCGAAATTGCGGCCGCCGCTGTACTCCTCCGGATCCCAGTTCCAGGTGAGTTCCACCATGGGCGCCCGGTCCCGCCGTGCCCGCTCCTCGTCCTCCGGGGCCGCCAGGAACACCAGCGTGAAACGTCCGGCTTCCACCTCCCTGCGGCTGATTTCCACCAGGCCGAGTTTGTTGCAGTAGAAGTCTAGGGACTCGTCCAGATCGCTGACCCGTACCATGGTGTGCAGGTATTGCATGTGCGGCTCCTCGCCTGTTCAGCGTTAACGGGAACGGTTGCCGGGATCGCGGGGACTCGGGGTGAACCACGCGCGCCCGCTGCGTACTCCGACGATGACCACGATACCCGCGGCGATCAGGGTAAGGCCACCAAGGGTGATCATGGTGGGCTCCAGGCCGATCCAGTCGCTGCTGGAGCCGACGCCCAGGACCACCGTCGCCATGGTCAGATACGCCAGCACGTAGAAACTCGACACCACTTCGCCACGCCGGTCGGCGGGGGCCTCGCGACTGATGGTGGCCACCGCCCCCATGGCGGTGACGCCGGCGCCGAACGCGGTGGTCACCGTTCCCAGGGCAAAGATCCAGGGCGAGGTGAGTACGATGCCGGCAACACAGATGACCATGCCGGCGCCCAGGATCCAGGGCCCCGTGAACAGCAGCCGTGCCGGGTGCTGGCGGCGGGCCGTGAACTGTCCCACGCCGGCGACGAACTGGAATGCCGCGGCGTACAGGCCGGCCAGGGCGCGGTCGTCGATGCCCACCAGTTCGGTGGCCAGGGACGGCCCCAGCGAGGCGTACAGACTGCCGGTGGACCAGGCCAGACACATGGCACCGCCAGCCAGGGCGAAACTCCCGAGGATCTCCCGCGGCACCGACAGGCGTGCGGGCCGCCAGTGACGCAGGCGAAAGCCGGCCTTGCGCTGCCCCACCCGGCGTGGCCAGCGGACCTTGACCAGCAACACGATGCTGGTGACTGCCAGGGCTGCCACCAGCAGGAACGGGGTTACCAGTGGCCAGAAGTCCAGTCGCAGCATGGCGGAACTCACCAATGGCCCGGCGGTGGCGCCGGCGGTGAGGGTGAGTGCGGAGATGGCCGCGGAGTGCGCCCAGTTCTTGTCCGGGTCCAGTTCCACCAGGGCCGCGGTGGCGGTGCCGGTCACGATGCCGGTGCCGATCCCCGTAAGCAGCCGGCCGGTGCCGAGCCATGCGATGTCCGTGGCCACCGCGAACAGCAGCGCAGCGATCACCATGCATACCAGGCCGGGCACCAGCACCTGGCGTCGGCCGGCCAGGTCGGACAGAGGCCCAACGGTGAGCAGAGCACCGATCACGCCGATGACGTACACCGAGAACACCGCCGTGAGCGCCGTGCCGGAGAACCCCCACTCCGCCTGCCAGACGGCGTACAGGGGGGTGGGTACGTTGCTGGCGAAGATGGCGGTGAAGATGGCCAGCACCGCCGCAAGTCTCGGCAGCAGTCGGCCACGTCGCGCCCGGTGCCGGAACGTCGACGAACTCACGTGGTGCTCCGGCGTTCCACCGGGTGCAGGTCGGAGACATCCGGGAGTACCGGGTCGTAGCCGTTGTCACGCAGGGCGGCAAGCACCTCTGCCAGATGGTCGTCGCCCAGGGTTTCCAGGGTGACCTCCACTTCCACCGCCCGCAGGGGCAGGTCGGTGAACTGTCGCTGATGAGCGATCTGGATGATGCCGGCGTTGTGGTCCGCCAGCACGCGGGTAAGGTCGGCCAGTGCACCGGGCACGTCCGGGGTGCCCACGCGCACGCGGACGACACGCTGGGTGCGCACCAGACCGCGCTGAATCACCGACGACAGGGCCAGCAGGTCGATGTTCCCGCCGCACAGGACCAGGCCCACCCGCCGCCCGCGGAACCGTTCCGGGTGAGCGAGCAGGGCGGCCAGGCCGGCGGCGCCGGCACCTTCCGCCACCGTTTTCTCGATTTCCAGCAGCAGCAGGATGGCCTGTTCCAGGTCCGGCTCGTCCACCAGCAGGATCTCGGAGACCAGATCGCGCACCAGCGGCAGGGTAAGAGTGCCCGGGACCTTCACGGCAATGCCTTCGGCGATGGTGGGCGGCCCGGTGGCGATGGTCGCGCCGGCGATCGCCTGCTGCATGGCCGGAAAGCGCTCCGTCTGCACGCCGACGATCTCGATGTCGGGATTGATGGCGCGTGCCGCCACGGCCATGCCGCCGATCAGGCCGCCGCCGCCGACCGGAACCACCAGCGTGTCCAGACCGGGAACCTCGGTCAGCATCTCCAGGGCAACGGTGCCCTGGCCGGCGATGACATGCTCGTCGTCGTAGGGATGCACGAACACGTAGCCGTGCTTTGCCGCAAGCTCCTCCGCGTAGCTGCCCGCCTCGGCGACACCGTTGCCGTGCAGGTGCACCTCGGCGCCGAATCGCCGGGTATTGGTGACCTTGAGGTTCGGTGTGTGGCGGGGCATGACAATGACGGCGCGAATCCCCAGGCGCTGGGCGTGGTAGGCCAGCGCCTGGGCGTGATTGCCCGCCGACATGGCGATCACGCCGCGTTCACGCTCCTCCGGCGACAGGGCCAGCAGCCGGTTCAGCGCGCCGCGCTCCTTGAACGCGGCGGTGAACTGGTGGTTCTCGAACTTGAGATAGAGCTCGCAGCCGGTCATGCTCGAAAGTGTGTGCGAGCGATCGCAGCGAGTCCGCTGGATGCCGTCGCGGATCGCCGCTGCGGCCTGCCGTACGGTGTCAATGGTGACTGCCATGGTCGGGAACCCCTCAGGTTTCGAGGTGTCTGGTTGCCAATGGCGGAACCGGCCGTGGCAGCCCCTGATCGTCCATGGCCACGTAGGTAAACAGCCCGTCGGTCACCAGCAGCCGCTCCCTGGCGCCGCCGCCGCGCAGTACCCAGGCCTGCACTTCCACCGTCATGGAAGTGCGTCCCACCCGGTGCAGGGTGGCGTAACAGCAGAGCACGTCGCCCACGTACACGGGCAGGTGGAACTTCATGGATTCAACGGCCACGGTGGCCACCCTGCTGCCTGCGTGCTCGGCTGCAAGCAGGCTGCCGCCCACGTCCATCTGTGACAGCAGCCAGCCGCCGAAGATGTCCCCGGAGGGGTTCGTGTCCGCCGGCATGGCAAGGGTGCGCAGCATCAGGTCACCGGTGGGGCTTTCGGGGGTCATCGGGCTGTCCTTGTGACTGTTCATGGCTTTATCGTGCCATTGTAACGAACCCTGCAGCGTCGGCGGTCCTGCATAGGCCGTCCGTATATCAGGGTGACTGGACACCAGGAGGGAAGTCGTGCCCATGCCGGTTCGCGCTCGTTGTCGATTGCTGTCGTGCTGCCTGGTGCTGCTGTCCGTGGCCGGGTGCGCGTCCGGACCGGAGACCACGCCGGCCCCCGACCTGCTGGATCAGGTGCGGATCCCGTTCACCGAGGGTGTGCCGGTGGAGCCGGACATGCCGGAGTTGCGCACCGAGGGCCTGGGTGATGCGGAACTCGGGGCGGTGCGGTTGTACCGCGACAGTATCCGCGGCGTGGTCAATATCACCTCGCTCAGCGCCTTCCGCACCCGCTTCGGCGGTGTGCTGCCAGGGGGTGGCACCGGCAGTGGTTTCATCATCGATCAGGAGGGCACCGTGGTGACCAATCACCATGTGGTCCAGGGTGGCCAGCGGCTGATCGTGACGCTCCATGATGGCAGTCACTATCGCGCCACCGTCGTGGGAACCGATCCCGAGCTGGACCTGGCGGTGCTTCGCTTTGATCCCCAGGGGCGCCGCCTGACCGCGCTGCCCAGGGGCAACAGCGCGCACCTGCAGGTGGGGCAGGACGTATTCGCCCTGGGCAATCCCTTCGGCCTGGAGGGCACCCTCACCAGCGGCGTGGTTTCCGCATTGAACCGGCCGGTACGGATTCCGTCCGGCTTCATCATGCGTGACCTGATCCAGACCGACGCAGCCATCAATCCGGGCAACTCCGGCGGGCCGCTGCTGGACTCCCGGGGCCGCGTGGTGGGGGTCAATACCATGATGATTTCACCGTCCCATGGTAGCGTGGGGATCGGCATGGCCATCCCGGCGGATGCGGTCGACCGCATTGTGTCGCAGATCCTCGCCGAGGGGGGTGTGCGCCGGGGATGGATTGCGATTCAGGGTGTGGCTCTGACGCCGCGCCTTGCCGCAGCCGGCGGCGTGCCGGTCAATCGCGGCATTCTGATTACCGATGTCGTCCCGGGCAGTCATGCAGAAGCCGCCGGCCTGCGTGGGGGTGATGCCCGGCGCACTGTGCGTTTCGGGCCGCACCGGGTGCCTCAGGGCGGTGATGTGTTGCTGGAAGTCAACGGCCAGCCCGTGACCGATGTCGCCGAACTGCTGGCGACCCTGGAGGCCACCCGGCCCGGCGACCGGGCCGAGTTGATCGTGTTGCGTGACGGCGAGCGCCGGCACGTGATGGTCACCCTTGGCGGGCGGTCGTAGCCGACGAACTCCGGCGGGACGCCTGCCCTGAGGGGCGAGAGACAGAGGAGTGGACACGCATGAGCGAGACAGAGACCACCGGCGCTTCACTATGGCAGTCGCGGCGGTTACGGCTGGTGGCAATGGTGGGCGTGGGTGCGGTAGTGGTGCTGGCCGTTGCCGGCTGGGCGTTGCTGCAGACAGAGGAAACCCCGTCGCCCGCTGCGCTGGTGGACCGGGACGAGGAACTGCCCGAGGACATTCCGGAGCTGCCCGCCGATATCACCTACGGCGAGCGCCAGGATATCCTGCCGCCCATGGTGGAGCTTCGGGCCGAGTCGGCAGCGGAGCTCCAGCGCGTGTTCGCCGTGTTCGACTACGACTGGCCGCCGGGCGACAGCCTGCCGGCACTGTCCGTGGGCGCCTTCCCGCCCCTGGGTGAGCTCAGCGTGGACGAGCGCAAGTCCCTGTTCTTCCGCACCCTGCTGCCGCTGATCGTGGCGGAGAACCAGATCATGCTGGAGACCCGCTCCGCCATTGGCGAGGCCTATGCCGACGGCGCCGTGGCAGAGGACTCCCGCGAGGAGCGGTTGCTGGAGACCCTGGGCGCGCGCTTCCGGGTGGAGGGAGACGTCAACGATGCCGCGTTCCGGGAGGAACTGCTGCGGCGGGTGGACGCCGTGCCCCCGAGCATGGCCCTGGCCCAGGCGGCCAACGAGAGCGGCTGGGGGCAGTCCCGCTTCACCCGCGAGGCCAACAACCTCTTCGGCGTCTGGACCTGGCACGAGGAACGGGGCATCGTGCCCGAGCAACGGGCTGCCGGGGCTACGCACTTCGTGCGCGTGTTCCCGAATCTGCGCGCCTCGGTTCGCAACTACCTCTACACCATCAACGTCGGCAACGCCTACAGCGATCTCCGCCAGATGCGCGCGCAGCAGCGCGCCGGGAACGAGGGATTGTCGGGCCTGCGCCTGGCGGAGGGACTGGAGCGCTACTCCGAGCGCGGGCAGGCCTACGTGGACGAGATCCAGAGCATGATCCGGGTCAACGATCTCCATGAGCTCGGTCAGCCGGAGCTCACCCGCGTGGACGTGCAGCAGTTGCTGGAGGATGAACCCGTGGATGTGCTGGACTGAAGGCCGGGCCTAGGCGTCCACGGGAGGATTCGTGCCCTGCCCGGGCATGGCGGGCCTCATGATCTGACCGCGCGGGAGAGCGCACTCTGCATGTTTCCGGGACGCTGTTCGGCATTGTTTCTGTGGCCCGCCGCCGTTGTGCTCGCGCTGCTTCTGGCTGCGTGCGTGGAAGGTGACGGCGACGACGGCGGCGGCGCCGTGGAGGACCACGGCACGGCCATTGCCGCCGTGGAGATCCAGCCCCGGGACCTCTCACGTCAGCTGTCGGTGTCGGCCACGGTGGAGCCGCGGGTTCGCATCCGCCTGGCGAGCCGTGCCGATGGCACCCTGGACGAGGTGCGACCGGAGGTGGGGGATGCCGTGGGTGCCGGCGACGTGCTGGCGCGCCTGGATGTCTCGGAGGAACAGGCCGAACTCGACCGCGCCCGCGCCCAGGAAGACGACGCCCGCCGGCAGTACCAGCGCACCCGCGAGCTGCGTGATCAGGGGGTGGCCAGCGCCGCCGCCCTGCAGCGGGACGAGGCCCTGTTGCAGGTGGCCGAGAGCGAGCGGCGCCTGTGGCAGAGCCGGGTCGCGTTCGGCGCGGTGGAAGCGCCCCGGGATGCGGTGGTCACGGCACGTCATGTGGAGCCGGGCGAGGCGGTGGATGCCCGGCAGACCCTGTTCGAGCTGGCAGCCATGGATGAGCTGGTCATGCGCCCCGGCGTGAGCGAGCTGGACGTGGCCCACCTGAAGGAGGGCATGGAGGTGCCCCTGCGCCTGGATGCCATGCCCGGCGAGGCGCTCCAGGGGCATATCCGCCGGATCTTTCCCATGGCCGCCAGTGACAGTCGGCTGGTGACGGTGGAGATCGCCCTCCCGGATGATGCGGCGGAGCGCGGCGTGCGGCCGGGCTACCTGGGCCGTGTTCGCATGGCCATTGATCGTCGTCCGGACAGCCTGGCGGTGCCCGCGGGGGCGCTGGGCGAGGATGACGACGGCCGGTACGTGTACGTGGTCGAGGACGAACAGCTGCGGCGTCGTGGTGTCGAGCCCGGTGTCACCCGGGGCGAGTGGACGGAAATCCTCGATGGCCTGGAGCAGGGCGAGGTGGTGCTGGCCACCAATCCGCTGGACATGACCGATGGCCAGTCCGTGCGCATCGTGGGCTGGCGGGGGTGACGCCGCATGAGCGATGAGCGGCAACCGCAGCGCCGGAGCCTGGCGAATACCGCCATCCGGCGCCCGGTGGGCACGCTGGCCCTGGCCTCGGTGGTGTTCGTGCTGGGGCTGTTCTTCATCGACCGCCTGCCGGTGGACCTGCTGCCCCACATCGAGTACCCGCAGATCCGCGTGACCGTGAACTATCCCGGGGTCGCGCCGGAGGTGATGGAGGAGCAGGTGACCCGGGTGCTGGAGCAGAACCTGGCGGCCACCGAGAACCTGGTGACCATCGACAGCCGTGCGTCACAGGGCCGCACCAACGTCAATCTCCACTTCGAGTACGGCACCAACCTGGATCTCGCCCTGCAGGACGCCTCGCGCCACCTGGAGCTGGCACGCACCCAACTCCCGCCGGACATCGAGCCGCCGCGGCTGTACAAGTTCGACCCGTCCCAGGATCCGGTCTGGCAGGCCGGTTTCAGCTCCACCGTACGCAGCGAGGTGGAGGTGCGCGACTGGATGGAGAACGAGCTGGCGCCCCAGCTCGTGGCCATCCACGGCGTCTCCGGGGTCGAGGCCGCCGGCGGGCTGGTGCGCGAGATGGAGGTGATCGTCGACCAGCAGCGGCTGCGTTCCTACGGCATGGGCCTCGGCCATGTTGCCGACGCCCTGGCCGGCGAAAACGTGGACATCGCCGCCGGCTGGGTGACTTCCGAGACCTTCGACGTCATGGCCAAGACCGACGGCCTGTTCACGTCCGCCGATGACATCCGCAACGTGCTGCTGCCGTTGCCGGGCAATGCCGCACGCCAGATCCCGGTCACCGAAGTGGCGGAGGTGCGCGACGGCCATCGTGAGCAGCGCGTGCTGGTGCGGCTGAACGGCACCTCCGCGGCGCAGTTGTCGGTGTTCAAGCTGCCCGAAGCCAATACCGTTGACGTGGTGGACAGCGTCAACAGCACCCTGCGACACCTGGACCGGTCGGGGTTCATGCCGGAGGACATCGAGTTCGAGGCCACCCGCGACCCCGCCTACTTCGTTCGTGGTGCCATCTCTGCCGTGGGCACCGCGGCAGTGCTCGGGGGCACGCTGGCCATGCTCCTGGTGCTGCTGTTCCTGGGGAGTCTGCGCAAGGGCTTCGTGATCGGCCTGTCCATCCCCATTGCGCTGATGGCGACCTTCGCCCTCATGGGCGTGAGCGGCCTGACCCTGAACCTCATGAGCCTCGGCGGGCTCGCCCTGGGTGTGGGGCTGCTGCTGGACAACAGCATCGTCATGCTGGAGAACATCTACCGGCACCGCGACCAGCTGGGCAAGTCGCCCCGGCAGGCGGCCCACGACGGCGCCCGGGAAGTGGTCTCCGCCATTACCGCGGGCACGGCCACCAACCTGGCCGCCGTGCTGCCGTTCCTGCTCGTTACCGGGATGGCCGCGCTGGTGTTCCGGGAGCTGATTCTCACCATTGCCTTCGCCATTCTGGCCACCCTGGCGGCGGCGCTCACCCTCGTGCCGACACTGGCGGCGCTGCTGGGCGGCATTCGCTTCCGCAGCCACCTGGACGAGACCCGCCTGCTGCGTGGGTTCAATGCCCTGGTGGCGTGGCTGCGCCGGCGATACCGGCGGTTCATGCCGCGGGTCGTGCGCTGGCGCTGGGGCGTGCTGGGGCTGGCCGCTGCGCTGTTCATCGGCGCAACGCAGGTGTTCGGCACCCTGGGCAACGAGTTCCTGCCCCAGGTGGACGACGGCAACATCAATGTCCGCCTGCACCTGCCCCCGGGGACATCGCCGTCGGAGACCGATGCCGCCAAGCGCCGGGTGGAAACGGTGATCCAGGACATGCCCCACGTGGAGAGCGTTTTCACCATTGTGGGCGGCCATCTGGGCGGCGGCGTGATCAACGAGCGTCCGGGCACGGCGCGGAGCTCGGTACAGCTGGCACCGGCGGATCAGCGTCCCGATATGCCGGCGGGGATCTGGGTGGACGAGGCGCAATCGCGACTGGATGCCCTGGATATCCCGGGCGCGCGCATCACCGTGAGCCCGCCGGGCATTCAGGGCCTGCAGTTCACCACCCGTGGGGATGATCTCTCCATCGGGGTGGTCGGCGAGGACCTGGACACCATGCAGGGGGTGGCCCGGGAAATCGTCTCCCGCCTCCAGGACATCCACGGTCTCGAGGGCGTGGAAATCAACCGTGAGGACGCGACGCCGTTGCTGAGCGTGCGCGTCGACCGGGAGCGCGCCGCCGACTATGGGCTGCGGGTGTCGCAGGTGGGCGAGGCCATCCGCCAGGTGGTGGATGGTGCCGTGCCCACCCGGTTCATGACCCGCAACCAGGAGTACGACGTCCGCGTGCGCCTGCCCGACGACGCCGTGGGTGATCAGGAGACTCTGGGCGAGATGCTGCTTTACCGGCCCAACGGCGAGCCCGTGCAGCTGCGGGACGTGGCCGAGTTCTCTCTGGGCGAGGGGCCCGCCCACATCGAACGGGAGAACCAGAGTCGCATCGTGCGGGTGGTGGGCGACATCAACCAGGAGCTCACCGATGTAGGCACCGTCATGGTGACGGTGGACAATCGCCTGGAGGGCCTGGAACTGCCGGAGCACTACAGTCTGCTTTACGGTGGCCAGTGGGAGACCATCCAGGAGACCAACCGGGAGCTGGCCATGGTCATCGCCCTGGCCGTGTTCCTGGTGTTCGTGGTGCTGGCGGTGCAGTACGAACGGCTCAGCAATCCGCTGGTGATCATCAGTGCCGCACCGCTGTCCCTGGTCGGCGTGACCGCTATCCTCTGGGCTACGGGCACCGTGATCTCGGCGCCGGTGCTCATCGGCATGATCCTGCTCATCGGCATTGTCGTGAACAATGCCATTCTGCTGCTGGAGTACATCGAGATCGGGCGCCGTCGTCAGGGATTGAGCCTTGCACGGTCGGTGATCGCCGCCGGGGGCGTGCGACTCCGACCCATTCTGATGACCACCCTGACCACCGTGCTGGGCATGACACCGCTGGCCGTGGGCATGGGGGCGGGTACCGAGATCATGCAGCCCCTGGCGCTGACGGTGATCGGCGGCTTGCTCATGGGCATGGTGCTGACCCTGCTGGTGGTACCCTGCCTGTACCTGGTGGTGAGCGCCGCGGCGGAGTGGCTGAAAGCGTGGCTGCTCGGCGGCGCCGGTGCCGCCGTGGCTGGAGACGAAGAGGCAACATGCCGGTCATAGCAGCAGCGAAGACGTGGTTCCAGGTGTTCAAGGGGGCGGTCCAGCTCTGGCTGGACCGCAATGCCTTTGCCTACGCGGGGGCGCTGGCTTTCTACACCCTGTTCTCACTGGCCCCGGTGATGATCATCGCCATCACCATCATCGGTGTTGTCCTCGGGCCGGAGGCGGCCCAGGGGCAGATCGTGGATCAGCTGGAAGGGGCCATCGGTGCCGATGCCGCCGAGGCGGTGGAAGGGGCGGTGGCCGCATCGCGCCTTGAACAGGCGGGCTGGCTGCCCACGGTCATCGGTGTCGGCGCCATCCTGATCGGCGCGACCACGGTCTTTGCGCAGATGCAGCTGTCGCTGAATGCCATCTGGGGTGTGGCGGCACGCCCGAGCCGGAGCGGGCTGCTGATTCTGCTCAAGAACCGTCTGCTGTCGTTCAGCGTGGTGCTGGTGATCGGGTTCGTCATGCTGGTCTCGATGCTCCTGACGGTGATGTTGCGCGCCGTGATCCGGTTCGCCGAGGAGTGGCTGCCGGTGCACGCCAGCGTGGTCGGTTTGACCGAGCTCACACTGTCCATCGCCCTGATTACGCTGTTGTTCGCCATGGTCTTCCGCATTCTCCCCGACGTGGTGCTCAGCTGGCGGGAGGTCATCCCGGGTGCGCTGGTCACGGCACTGCTGTTCGTGTTCGGGCGCTACCTCATCGCTACCTACCTGACCATGGCGGCGCCTGCCTCCGCCTATGGCGCGGCCGGGTCACTGGTGCTACTCCTGTTGTGGGTGTATTACTCGTCCCTGATCCTGTTGTTCGGTGCCGCGTTCACCAAGACCCTGTTGCTCCATCGAGGCGGCAGGGTCATCCCGCGTAACATGGCAGTCCGGGTACACAACGAACTGGTGGACGATTAAGCCTTGAGTATCTTCGAGCACGTGGAGTACGACGGTCACGAACAGGTGTGTTTCGGCCATGATCCGGTCACCGGACTGCGTGCCATCATCGCCGTGCACAACACCCGACTCGGCCCGGGGCTGGGAGGGCTGCGCATGTGGCCCTATGGCTCCGAGGCGGAAGCGGTCACCGATGTCCTGCGCCTGTCCCGCGGCATGACCTACAAGAACGCCATGGCCGGTCTGGCCCACGGCGGCGGCAAGGCCGTGATCATCGGCGATCCGCGTCGGCACAAGTCACCGGAGCTGATGCGGGCCATGGGCCGGTTCATCGAGCGTCAGGCGGGCTGCTACATCACCGCGGAGGACTCCGGCATCAGTGTCCACGACCTGCAGGCGCTGGCCGAGGTCACACGCTTTGTCACCGGTGTGAAGGCGCATCGCGGCCCCGACGGCGAAGTGCTGACCGGCGATCCCTCCCCGGCGACGGCGCTGGGCGTGTTCACCGGTATTCGTACCGCGGTGCGGCACGCCCTGCAACGGCAGGATCTGCAGGGCCTGACGGTGGCGATCCAGGGCCTGGGCAGCGTTGGTTACCGGCTTGCCGCACACCTGCACGAGGCGGGGGCCCGGCTGGTGGTGAGTGACATCAATCCGGCGCCGGTGGAGCAGGCGAGAGATGCCTTCGGCGCGGAGATTGCCAGTGTCGACGCCATTCACGCGGCCAAGGCGGATGTCTACTCACCCTGCGCCCTGGGTGCCGCCATCAACGACCATACCCTGCCGGAATTGCATGCCCGGATCGTCGCCGGGGCTGCCAACAACCAGCTGCAGGGCCCGGATCACGGGCGCGAGTTGCACCGCCGCGGCATCCTCTATGCGCCGGATTACGTAATCAACGCCGGGGGCGTCATTGATGTCGGCGCCCAGTGGGGGGAGTATGACGCCGCGCGGGTGCGGGAGCGGGTGCTTGCCATCGGGGAGACGCTGGACCAAGTGTTCCGGGAGGCCGAGTCCTCGGGGGAGCCGCCGGAGGTTGTTGCCGACCGCATCGCCGAGCGGCGTTTCCGGGGGCCG
Organism: Aquisalimonas sp. 2447; assembly: GCF_012044895.1. NCBI lineage: Bacteria > Pseudomonadati > Pseudomonadota > Gammaproteobacteria > Chromatiales > Ectothiorhodospiraceae > Aquisalimonas > Aquisalimonas sp. 2447. Next base: position 3,122,611 of record NZ_CP050695.1, on the reverse strand, counting down.
TAACGTCTGCGCTCTAGGCGTGGTGCATCAAGATGCAGCCTACGGATACCCTAGCCCGGCGTAGGGTGCATCTTGATGCACCGCTAGTGTGCTGTAACCCAAGGTCCTTCAAAAAAAAGGGGGCTGCAGCGGCAGCCCCCTTGTAAACGGCGACTGATCCGCTCGCCTCAGTCGTCCGCCTCGTACCCGAGGTTCGGCGCCAGCCAGCTTTCCAGCTCCCGTTTGGACATGCCCTTGCGCTTGGCGTAGTCCTCCACCTGGTCCTGGTAGATGTTGCCCAGGCCGAAGTAGCGGGCTTCCGGATGGCCGATGTAGATGCCGCTGACGGCAGCCGTCGGCACCATGGCCTTGCTCTCGGTGAGGGTCAGGCCGATGCGCTGTTCCGGCTCCAGTAGCTCCCACAACAGATCCTTTTCCGTGTGGTCCGGGCAGGCCGGATAGCCGGCGGCGGGCCGGATGCCCTGGTACCGCTCCTTGATGAGATCCTCGTTGGCGAGCTTCTCGTCCGGCTGGTAGCCCCAGTACTCCTTGCGTACCCGCTCGTGCAGATGCTCGGCGAAGGCCTCGGCGAGGCGGTCGGCCAGGGCCTTGACCATGATGCTGTTGTAGTCGTCATGGTCCGCCTCGAAGCGCTTGATGTGCTCGTCGATGCCGATGCCGGCGGTGACGGCGAAGGCGCCCATGTAGTCGGGTTTGCCGCTGTCCTTCGGCGCCACGTAGTCCGACAGCGCCTGGTTGGGGCGGCCCTCGGGCTTTTCGTTCTGCTGACGCAGGTGGTGCAGGGTGGTCAGCACCTCGGTGCGTGAGTCATCCGTGTAGAGCACGGTATCGTCGCCCACGGCATTGGCCGGCCACAGGCCGAACACGGCCCGGGCCGTGAGCCATTTCTCGTCGATGATCTGCTTGAGCATGGCCTTGGCATCCTCGAACAGCTTGGTGGCGTGTTCGCCCACCACTTCGTCCTCGAGGATCCTGGGGTAACTGCCGGCCAGCTCCCAGCTCTTGAAGAAGGGCGTCCAGTCGATGTATTCGACCAGCTTGTCCAGCGGGTAGTCGTCCAGGACCTGCACCCCGAGCTGCTTGGGCGCCACCGGTTCAAAGGCGTCCCAGTCCACCGGCGTACGGTTCTCCCGCGCCTTGTCGATGGCGACCCACTTCTGCTTCTTCTGCCGTGCGGCGTGCTGCTCGCGGACCTTGTCGTACTCTTCCTTGAGCTTGCCCACGTACTCCTTGCGCCGGGTTTCACTGAGCAGGTTGGAGGCCACGCCCACGCCCCGGGAGGCGTCCTTCACGTAGATGACTTCGTTGGAGTACTGCGGGTCGATCTTCACCGCCGTGTGCACGCGCGACGTCGTCGCGCCGCCGATGAGCAGGGGCTGCTTCATCTTGCGCCGCTCCATCTCCTTGGCCACGTGCACCATCTGCTCCAGCGACGGCGTGATCAGCCCGGAGAGGCCGATGATGTCCACGTCTTCCTTCTCGGCGGTGTCCAGGATCACCTCGGCCGGCTGCATGACGCCGATGTCGGTGACCTTGAAGTTGTTGCACTGGAGTACCACGCCGACGATGTTCTTGCCGATGTCGTGGACGTCGCCCTTCACCGTGGCCATGAGGATGTGCGCGGCGGGCTTCTCGCCCTCCTTCTTCTCGGCCTCGATGTAGGGCAGCAGCACCGCCACGGCCTTTTTCATGACCCGGGCGGATTTCACCACCTGCGGCAGAAACATCTTGCCGTCACCGAACAGGTCGCCCACCACGTTCATGCCGTCCATGAGCGGGCCTTCGATCACCTCGATGGGCCGCTCGTAGGCCTGACGGGCCTCCTCGGTGTCATCCTCGACATAGTCGACAATGCCCTTCACCAGCGCGTGTTCCAGCCGTTTCTCCACCGGCTGCTCGCGCCAGGCCAGGTCCTCTTCCTTCTTCTTGCCGCCCTGATCCTTGTAGCTCTCGGCCAGGTCCAGCAGGCGCTCGGTGGCGTCTTCGCGGCGGTTGAGGATGACGTCTTCGACGTGCTCGAGCAGTTCCTTGTCGATGTCGTCGTAGACCTCGATCTGCCCGGCGTTGACGATGGCCATGTCCAGGCCGGCCTTGATGGCGTGGTAGAGAAAGGCCGAGTGCATGGCCTCGCGCACGGCATTGTTGCCGCGGAACGAGAACGACAGGTTGGACAGCCCGCAGGAGACCTTGGCGTAGGGCAGGTTCTCCTTGATCCAGCGGGTGGCCTCGATGAAGTCCACGCCGTAGTTGTTGTGCTCGGCGATGCCGGTGGCCACCGGGAAGCAGTTGGGGTCGAAGATGATGTCCTCGGCGGGGAACCCGGCCTTTTCCACCAGCAGCTTGTAGGCGCGCTCGCAGATCTCGATGCGCCGGGGCAGGGTATCCGCCTGGCCTTCCTCGTCAAAGGCCATGACCACCACGGCGGCGCCGTAGCGCTTGAGCTTCTCTGCCTGTTCCAGGAACGGCTCTTCACCTTCCTTCAGGGAGATGGAGTTGACCACCGCCTTGCCCTGGGTGCACTGCAGGCCGGCCTCCAGCACTTCCCAGTTGGAGGCGTCGATCATGATCGGCACCTTGGCGATGTCCGGCTCCGCAGCCACCAGGTTGAGGAAATCCTGCATGGCCTGGACGGCGTCGATCATGCCTTCGTCCATGTTCACGTCGATGACCTGCGCACCGCCCTCCACCTGGTCCTTGGCCACTTCCAGGGCGGTGTCGTAGTCGCCTTCCTTGATCAGGCGCTTGAACCGCGCCGAGCCGGTGACGTTGGTGCGCTCGCCGATGTTGATGAACGAGGCGTCGTCGCCGGCGTTGAACGGCTCCAGGCCGGACAGGCGCATGGCCGGCTCGACCTCCGGCACCTCGCGCGGCGGCAGATCCTTGGTGGCCTCGCGCAGCGCCTTGATGTGCTCCGGCGTGGTACCACAGCAGCCGCCGATGATGTTGACGAAGCCGCTCTCGGCGAAGTCCTTGACGTACTTCGCCATCTCTTCCGGCGACTGGTCGTACTCGCCGAACTCGTTGGGCAGGCCGGCGTTGGGGTAGATGGCGACGTAAGTGTCCGCTACCCGGGAGATCTCCTCCACGAACGGCCGCATCTGCTCCGCGCCCAGGGCGCAGTTCAGCCCCACCGTGAACGGGTTGGCGTGGCGCACGGAGTTCCAGAACGCCTCGGTGGTCTGCCCCGACAGGGTGCGGCCGGAGGCGTCGGTGATGGTGCCGGAGATCATCACCGGCAGGCGGTAGCCCAGCTCGTCGAACAGGTCTTCGGTGGCGTGGATGGCCGCCTTGGAGTTCAGCGTGTCAAAGATGGTCTCGATGAGGATGAGATCGGAACCGCCCTCCACCAGCCCGCGCGCCGCTTCCAGGTAGGCCTGGCGCAGCTCGGCATAGGAGGTGTTGCGGTAGCCGGGATTGTTCACGTCCGGGGAGATCGAGGCGGTGCGGTTGGTTGGTCCGAGCGCACCGGCCACGAACCGCGGCCAGCCGGGATGCTCGGCCTCCGCGGCGTCGCAGGCCTCGCGGGCCAGCCGCGCGGATTCGACGTTCAGCTCGTGGACCAGCTCTTCCATGCCGTAGTCGGCCTGGGCGATGGTGGTGGAGCTGAAGGTGTTGGTCTCGACGATGTCGGCGCCGGCCGCGAGGTTGTCCGCGTGGATCTCGCGGATGATGTCGGGCCGCGTCAGCGACAGTAGGTCGTTGTTGCCCTGGATGTCGCTGGCCCAGTCTTTGAACCTGTCACCGCGGAAGTCCTCCTCGGTCAGGGGATACTGCTGGATGCTGGTCCCCATGCCGCAATCCAGGAACAGAATGCGTTCGTTGATCGCCTTCTTGAGTGCGTCGGTTCGGTTAGTCATTCGTTCTCGAAGTGGTTGCGATGGAAGCTCATCAAAGCCCGCCATTATAACGGTTGTTGAGACTTGTACGAGGGGTGTGTGGATGAAACCCGCGCCATGCGGGGGCTGGCAGGCCGGGAAGCCGCCATTGAGGGGGGCTGAGAGAGAGTTGAGCATTAATCATTTCAATCATGAGTAATGCTCAACTCTCCTGCCGGTGGTGCCGATGTCGGCCCCGGAATGGCAGTGGGGGTCAAGGTGTTCAGGCAGCGCCTGCGGTAGTGACCAGGTAGCGGAACAGCGCGCGTTGCTCGCGCTTCTGCGGCAGATACTCGGGGTGCCACTGTACGCCGATGATGCAGGCGGCGCGCGGGTCTTCGATGGCCTGAACCACGCCGTTGTCCTCGTGGGCGACCGCCTGGAGGTTGGCGGCCGGGGTGCGGATGGCCTGCCGATGCAACGAGTTGACGTGGCAGTACGTCCGGTTCAGTGCCGTGGCGAGGCGGCTGTCGGGCGTAATGCGGACCGACTTTTGCGGCCAGATGGTCCACAGGTTCGGCGCTTCGGCGTAGAAGGCGCTCAGGTCCTGGTGCAGAGTGCCGCCACAGACCACGTTGAGCAGCTGTGCCCCACGGCAGATCCCGAGCACGGGTAGCCCCCGCTCCAGGGCCGTGTGCAGGAGTTGCTGCTCCAGAGCGTCGCGGTCGATATCGCCGCCCATGGAGCGCTTGGTGCTGAGCAGCCGCCGCAGGACCCACAGCAGCGGGAACAGGAGCAGCGTGGCCAGGAACCGCGGCAGAGTGCGGCTGCTGCGCCGCAGGGAGCGCATGCTGGGTGTTGCCGGTTCCTCGCCGTATAACTCGGGGGCAACGTCGGCGCCGCCGCCGATGATCAGTCCGTCCAGGGCCTCGGCGGTGAGTGGACGGGCGGGGGTGATGTGCACGGGCCGTCCGCCGGCCCACCAGACGGCGAATCGCGCACACAGCCATGCCGCGCTGCCGCCCCGGTTGGGCCCGGTGACGCCGATGACCGGTTTCATGCCCGCAGCCAGCTCCGCGTCTGCACGGCCCATTCCTGATCGATACGGGCAAGACTCGGCGGCCGGCGACTCAGGTACGCCTCGGCCATGGGCCGCATCCGCTCGGGGCGGGCTGCCAGCCACTCCACCCACACCCATCCCTGCCATTCCCTGGCGAGGGTCCACTCCGGTTCGTCCACGCGGCAGTTCGGAAGCCGGTAATGGAACGCCGGCCGCGGGCTCACCAGATGCGCTTCCGGTACGCCCCGCAGCGCCCGGTCACCAGCGAGGTAGGTGAGGATGGGCAGCATGTCCAGAACCCGGTTCCGGGTCGGGTTATGGAGCAGGTAGTCGTCGACGAGGCGGTCTTCATCCGGGGCGTAGTCCGGGTTCAGCACCAGGGTGCGATAGGGGCGCGGGAAGTCGTTGATGTAGGGGGTGACGCGCCGGCTCCAGTCGATCTCGCCTTCAACGTGCAGCCAGTCGTAGAGCAGGAAAAATGCCCGCAGAATCCGGGCCAGGGCATCCGGCTGCAGGGATGCGGCCTCCGGATTGAGGTGCAGCCCGAAGGCGTACACCAGGGATACCCGTGTGCCCTGGGCTTGTTCCGCCTGCAATGCGGCGCGGAGTTCTTCCAGGCGGTGGGCGTCCGCGAAGGGAACGGGTGGTGTGACCACCTCGTGGGGAACCACGGTACCGGCCACCCTGGCCAGCAGGTCATCCATGCGCTCCCTGTAGAGCGCTTCGCGCACATTGAACCCCACGCTCTCCAGCAACTCCAGGTAGCCCCCGTCCTTGAGCAGAGCAGTGTCGATCTCCGCCTTGAACGTGCCCCACGGGGTGCCGGTGACCCGGTGCGCAAAGCGGCTGTCCGCTACTACGGTGCCACCGTAGAGTGCCGCGACTTTCGCCGAGATGGTGTGCAGGTCGAGGCCCGCGAACTCGAGCTCCACGCCGAGCCGGCGCGGTTCGCCGGCTTCAGTCTCATGCTCCTCCGGTAGCGGGAACTGCATGGGGCGCTCCAGTGCGGACGGGTTGCGTGATCCGCCGTGGGGCGGGATTCTACAATGCGACGAATCGTACCATGCGGTTCCACCCCGATGGCGGCTGCTACGACCAATGACCAAGGAGGAGACATGAAACTGGAAACCCAGGCCATCCACGCCGGTTATTCCCCGGACCCCACAACCAAGGCGGTGGCGGTCCCGATCTATCAGACAACGTCCTACGCCTTTGACGACACCCAGCACGGCGCCGATCTGTTCGATCTGAAGGTGGAAGGCAACATCTACACGCGCATCATGAATCCCACCAACGCGGTGCTGGAGCAACGGGTCGCGCAGATGGAGGGCGGCATTGCCGGGTTGGCCACCAGTTCGGGCATGGCGGCCATTACCTACGCCATCGAGACCATCTGCGAGGTCGGGGACAACATCGTCACCACCAGTCAGCTTTATGGTGGCACCTATAATTTTTTCGCCCATTCGCTGCCCAATCGCGGCATTGAGGTGCGGTTTGTTTCCCATGAAGATCTGGGTGGCATGGCGGCGCGGATCGACGACCGGACCAAGGCGGTGTTCTGCGAAACCGTGGGCAATCCCTCCGGTAACGTGGCCGATATCGAGGCCATGGCGCAGATCGCCCATGAACGGGGGGTGCCGTTGATGGTGGACAACACAGTGCCCAGCCCGTACCTGTGGCGCCCCATCGAGCACGGTGCGGACATCGTCATCCACTCGCTGACGAAGTACATGGGCGGGCACGGGACCACTGTTGCCGGCGTTATCGTGGACTCGGGCCATTTTCCCTGGGCGGATTACCCGAAGAAGTTCCGGCTGTTGAACGAGCCGGATCCGTCGTACCACGGTGTGGTCTACACGGAGGCTCTGGGTGCCGCGGCGTTCATCGGCCGCGCCCGCGTCGGCCCGCTGCGCAACACCGGCTCGGCGTTGTCGCCGTTCAATGCCTTCCAGATCCTGCAGGGCATTGAGACCCTGCCGCTGCGCATGGACCGGCACTGCGAGAACGGTCTGAAGGTGGCGAAGCATCTGGAGGCCAAGGACCAGGTGACCTGGGTGAAGTACGCCGGCCTGGAGAGCAGCCCGGATCACCGCCTGGCGCAGAAGTACATGAACGGCCGCGCGGCGGGCATTCTCAGCTTCGGGGTCAAGGGTGGTGCCGAGGCGGGGGCGAAGTTCATCGACGCCCTGCAGCTGATCACGCGGTTGGTGAATATCGGAGATGCCAAATCCCTGGCCTGCCACCCGGCCACCACCACCCACCGTCAGCTCAACGACGAGGAGCTGGAGAAGGCCGGCGTCACCCGCGACATGGTCCGCCTGTCCGTGGGCCTGGAGCACGCCGACGACATCCTCGCCGACATCGATCAGGCATTGGCAGCGGCGCGTTAAGGCCGTTTATGCCTCGTCTGTGGGGTTTACGGTTGGGTCAAGGAGCGGGGGTGGGGAGTTCGTGCAGGCTCCGCACGCTTCGCTTACGGAAGCTGGCGCTTCCTACCCTGCGCTCCGGCGCTGCGCAAGTCGCTCGCACGAACTCCCCACCACCGCTCCTTGACGAGCATTTCTAGTCAGTAGGGCTTCCGGGGGCTTCTGGTTTTCGAGGGCCGCTCGCTGGTGCCGTTGTTGCCCTTCAATCGCCGATCTTGGCGGTAGGCGCCCTTCGGTTGTGCCCAAGCGATGAGGCGGGGCGGTTTCCTGCGTTTCCGAAGGCAACGAACTCGGGAGCGCCCCAGTGTTGTGGATGGCCGGGATTCGGTGAAAGCGACTCGCGGAGCTCCGGAACGCAGGCCGCCCGGCCCCGAAGGGGTGGCCGCATGGATGCGGCCACCGGCGCCCAGCGCAGGGATGCGCTGTAAGCCGGCCAGGCCGGAGTGGAGGAAACTTTCCTTCGCAAGAAAGAAAGTTAGGCGAAGCGCCGGAGCGTTCACCGGATCCCGGCCATCCACAACACCCTCACCGGAAGTCGAAGGCCTCAGGTCGCCGACTGAGGCCGGACTACTGCCAAGATGTTCTGTTAGTCCGTCACCCGCTCGAACCGTGTCGCCCGGCAACTCGGGCAGGGCGGGATGTGGCCCGCCCGCTCAAAGTGCATGGTCTTGCTGCAACTGAGGCAGCGCAGCTCGCCCGGGCCCGTCATCTCGCCGGTGTGATACAGGGCCGCCTCGTCCCACTGGCGGTTGAGCTCGAGCCACTCCAGACGGGTGCGGTCGGCGATGGTGCTGAAGCGATCGAACAGCCAGTTGCCCAGCAGCTGCATGTCCATGCGGAACCAGCCGCGGAGATCCTGGTCATTGTCACGATCCAGGAAGCGGGCGGCGTCCTCCACGTCGCGGCGCAGGTATTCACTGATCCGCTCCGCCTCCTCCGCGGTGAGCTCCTCGAACTCCACTGCCTTCTGCTTTGCCCAGTCCAGGGCCTGACGCAGCCGCGGACGCGCCTCGCCGCCGGCCTGCTCCAGTGACTCGGTCACCCGCTGAAGCATCTTCTCGTAGGCTTCCCGCTGTTCCTGATCCTTGCGATCCTGATCGTCGCTCATGCCCGCTCCCGTTCACCGTGGCTTTGCGTTAGATTGCAGCCTTGCCCGCCCAGCCCACAAGCCCCGTGCGGCAGGCATCGGCACGGGGCCGCCAATTGCCGTATAATGCGCGGTTTTCACGCGACGCAGCACAACCGCACAAGCCGAGCAAGCAAGTATGGATCACGCCTACAAGCCCGAAGTCATCGAGGCCGAAGCGCAGCGCTTCTGGGACGACAACGACACCTTCCGCGTGACCGAGGAACCCGGACGGGAGACCTTCTACTGCCTGTCCATGTTTCCGTACCCCAGCGGCAAGCTGCACATGGGGCACGTGCGTAACTACACCATCGGCGACGTCATGGCGCGCTACCAGCGCATGCAAGGCCGCAACGTGCTCCAGCCCATGGGCTGGGATGCCTTCGGTCTCCCGGCGGAGAATGCCGCCATGCAGAACAACGTGCCGCCGGCGCGCTGGACCCGCGAGAATATCGCTGCCATGCGCAGCCAGCTCAAGCAGCTCGGTTTCGGCTACGACTGGTCCCGGGAATTCGCCACCTGTGACCCGTCCTATTACAAGTGGGAGCAGTGGCTATTCACGCGGCTGTACCGCAAGGGTCTGGCCTACCGCGCTGTCGCCACGGTGAACTGGGATCCGGTGGACCAGACCGTGCTGGCCAACGAGCAGGTGGTGGACGGCAAGGGCTGGCGCTCCGGCGCCACCGTGGAGCGCCGTGAGATTCCCCAGTGGTTCCTGCGCATCACCGACTACGCCGATGAACTGCTGGAGGCCCTGGACAACATGCCCGGCTGGCCGGAGCAGGTGCGCGCCATGCAGCGCAACTGGATCGGCCGCTCCGAAGGTGTGGAACTGCGGTTCGACGTCAAGGGGCGGGACGAGGCCCTGAATGTCTACACCACCCGTCCGGATACGCTGTTCGGGGTCAGCTACATGGGTCTGGCGCCCGAGCACCCGCTGAACCGGGAGCTCGCGGAGAGCAACTCCGAGATCGCCGCATTTGTTGAAGAGTGCAACAAGGCCGGCGTGGCCGAGGCCACGGTGGCCACCATGGAGAAGCGGGGGCTGGATACGGGGCTGCGCGCGATCCACCCGCTGACCGGCGACGAGATTCCCGTGTGGATCGCCAACTTTGTGCTCATGACGTACGGCTCCGGCGCCATCATGGCGGTGCCGGCGCATGACCAGCGCGACTGGGAATTCGCCACCAAGTACCAACTGCCCATTCTGCCGGTGATTGCACCGGCGGACGGCAGCGACGTGGATGTCACCCGGGAGGCATTCACCGACAAGGGTGTGCTGATCCACTCCGGTGACTACACCGGCATGACCTCCGAGCAGGCCTTCGAGGCCATTGCCGACAGGTTGCAGCAACAGGGCCTTGGCGAGCGCCAGACCAACTATCGCCTGCGTGACTGGGGGGTCTCGCGCCAGCGCTATTGGGGCGCCCCCATTCCCATCATCAACTGCCCGAAGTGTGGTCAGGTGCCGGTGCCGGACCACCAGTTACCGGTGGAGCTGCCGGAGGACGTGGCGTTCGATGGTGCCGGTTCGCCGCTCAAGCAGATGCCCGAGTGGTATCGCACCACCTGCCCTGAGTGCGGTGGCGAGGCCGAGCGTGAAACCGACACCTTCGACACCTTCATGGAGTCCTCCTGGTACTTCGCGCGCTTCGCCTGCGCCGACAACGCCGGTGCCATGCTGGATGACCGCGCCGGCTACTGGCTGCCGGTGGACCAGTACATCGGGGGTATCGAGCACGCCATCCTGCATCTGCTGTATGCGCGCTTCTACCAGAAGGTCATGCGGGACGAGGGGCTCACCGCGACGGACGAGCCGTTCGCCAACCTGCTGACCCAGGGCATGGTGCTCAAGGACGGGGCCAAGATGTCCAAGTCCAAGGGCAACACCGTGGATCCGCAGGACCTCGTCGACCGCTTCGGCGCCGATACCGTGCGCCTGTTCACGATGTTCGCCGCGCCGCCGGAGCAGTCCCTGGAGTGGTCCGATTCCGGCGTCGAAGGGGCCTACCGCTTTCTCAAGCGGCTCTGGCACCTGGTGCGTGCCCATGTGGAACGGGGGGCTGCGCCGGCACTGGACGCGGCGTCGCTAGACGATGACCAGCGCGAGGTGCGGCGCAAGGTTCACGAGACCATCCGCAAAGCCACCGATGACATCGGCCGGCGATACACTTTCAACACCGGCGTGGCCTCGGTGATGGAACTGCTCAATACCCTCTACAAAGCGGCGGATGACGACAGCTCTGCCGGCCGTGCCGTGCTGCAGGAGGGGCTGGAGGCGGCGGTGTTGATTCTCGCCCCCATCGTGCCCCACGTCTGCCATCGCCTGTGGCGGGAACTCGGGCATGACCAGCCGGTGGTGGACGCTGCCTGGCCACGCTGGGATGACACCGCCCTGGTGCAGGACACCCTCAGCCTGGTGGTGCAGGTCAACGGCAAGCTCCGTGGTAACGTCGAGCTGCCTGCCGACGCCGATCGCGATGCCATCGAGGCGGCGGCACTGGAGGAGCCCAATGTGCAGCGGTTTCTTGCCGACAAGACGGTGCGCAAGGTGATCGTGGTGCCCGGCAAGCTTGTGAACGTGGTGGCCAACTGATCGGCGGAGGCCGCAAATGCGCCGGGTCGTGATTCTGATGCTCGTTGTTGCCCTGGCCGGCTGCGGCTGGCACCTGCGCGGTTCAGCGCCCGGCGCCGCATCGCTGGACGGCATGGCCGTGGTGGTGGATACCCGCGTGGGCGAGGGTCAGCTGGTGCGCGAAGTGCGTCGGGCCCTGGGCGCAGCCGGGGCGGATGTGCGTGACGGTGGCGACGGTCCGCGCCTGGTGCTGGAGGACGAAATCACCGATCGCCAGCGGCTGGTGGTGGGTTCCCGGGACCGCCCGGACGAGTACGAGCTGCGCTACCGCGTGCGCTGGTCCATCCGTGATGCCGAAGGTGACACGGTGGCCGGGCCGGATACCTTCGAACAATTGCGCACCTACCGGCGCGATCCGGGCCAGGTCCTCGGTGGCGAAAGCCGGGAGGCTGCCCTGCTGGAGGAGCTGCGCCGGGACATCGCCTTCCTGCTCACGGAGCGGGTGCAGGCAACCCTGGGCGAGTAGGCGGATGCGGCTCAAACCCGACGACGTGACGCAGACACTGGCCAAGGGCCTGCCTCTGGTCTGGCTGATCACCGGCGACGAGCCGTTGCTGGTGGGCGAAACCGTGGACGCCGTGCGCGCCGCCGCCCGTGAGGCCGGGCATACCGAGCGTGAGGTGCTGGAAGCCGATGGCCAGTTCGACTGGCAACGCCTCACCGCCGCCGCCGACAATCTCTCACTGTTCGGCGATCGTCGTATCGTCGAACTGCGCCTGCCCACCGGCAAGCCGGGGCAGGCCGGCGGCAAGGCCATTACCGACTACTGCGCGACGGCGCCGGACGATACCGTGCTGATCATTACCGCCCCGCGCCTGGACGGCAGTACCCGGAAGGCGGCCTGGGTCAATGCCGTGGACAAGGCCGGCGCGGTGGTGCAGATCTGGCCGCTGGAGTCGCGTGAGCTGCCGGGGTGGCTGGATCGGCGCATGCGCGCCGCCGGGCTGGAACCCACCCGGGATGCGGTGCGCCTGCTCGCCGAGCGCAGCGAGGGCAACCTCCTCGCCGCGGTGCAGGAGATCGAGAAGCTGCGGCTGCTACTGCCCGCCGGGCAGGTGGACGACGACGCCGTGCGCCGCGCCGTGGCCGACAGCGCCCGGTTCGATGTCTTCGATCTCACCGCCGCTGCCCTGGAGGGCAATGTCGCCCGCTGCGTGCGGATCACCCAGGGCCTGCGCGACGAGGGTGTCGAGCCCACCCTGGTGCTGTGGGCGCTGTCCCGGGAAGTCCGTCTGGTCTGTCAGCTCCATTCCGCCCGCGGCCAGGAGGAGCAGCTCCTGCGGCGCAACGGTGTTTTCGGGCCGCGCAAGGCGCAGGTGCAGAAGGCCATGCGGCGTGGCAGTGCGCGCCGCTGGCAGGCACTGCTGGCTCGCTGTGCGCGGGTGGACCGGGTCAGCAAGGGGGTTGCCCCGGGAAGGGTGTGGGACGAGTTGTTACAATTGAGTGTAGCCATCGCCGGCGGGCGAGCCGGGCGTCGCGCCGCCACGGCGGCCCAGTGAGGCGTCGTTGCCATCGATAACCCAGGGATTCGATATGAGTGCCATTGCCGACAACATTGCCAACGTGCACGAGTACATGGCCGGCGTGGGCCGCAAGGCGCGGTCGGCCGGTCGCGCCATGGCCCGTGCCGAAACCGCGGAGAAGAACCTGGCCCTGGCTGCCATGGCTGACGCCATTGACGCCCAGTCGGCGCGCATCGCCGAGGAGAACGGGCGCGACATGGCGGCGGGTCGCGAATCCGGGCTGGATGCTGCGCTGCTGGACCGCCTGGAATTGACGCCGGAGCGCATCGCCGCCATGGCCGAGGGCCTGCGCCAGATCGCCACACTGCCGGATCCGGTGGGGGCGGTGGACGATCTGCGCATGCGGCCTTCCGGGATTCAGGTGGGGCGCATGCGCGTACCCCTGGGCGTGGTTGGCATCATCTACGAGTCGCGGCCCAACGTCACGGCGGACGCCGCCGGCCTGTGCCTGAAATCCGGCAACGCCGCCATCCTGCGGGGTGGTTCCGAGGCACTGCACTCCAACCGCGCCATCGCCGAGTGCATCCGCGCCGGCCTGGACAGTGCCGGACTGCCCATGGATGCGGTGCAGGTGGTCGACACCACCGACCGCGCTGCTGTGGGTGACCTGATCACCATGACCGACAATGTCGACGTCATCGTCCCGCGGGGAGGCAAGGGCCTGATCGAGCGCATCAGCCGGGATGCCACGGTGCCGGTGATCAAGCACCTGGATGGGGTCTGCCACGTCTACATCGACGACGCTGCTGACCCCGAAAAGGCTCTGGCGGTGGCGTTCAACGCCAAGACCCAGCGTTACGGCACCTGCAACACCATGGAGACGCTGCTGGTGGCGGAAAGCGTGGCGGCGCAGCTCCTGCCGCCGCTGGCCGAGCGCTTCCGCGACGCCGGCGTGGAACTGCGTGGCTGTGAACAGAGCCGCCGCTGGGTGCCGGAGATGATCGCGGCCACGGACGAGGATTGGGCGGCTGAGTACCTGGCGCCGGTGCTGGCCGTGCGGGTGGTGGCCGGCCTGGACGAGGCCATCGAGCATATCGCCCACTGGAGTTCCGGCCACACCGAGTCCATCGTCAGCCAGGACTGGAGCCGCGCTCAGCGCTTCCTGCGCGAAGTGGATTCGAGTTCGGTGATGGTCAACGCGTCCACCCGCTTTGCGGATGGCTTCGAGTATGGCCTGGGCGCGGAAATCGGCATCAGCACGGACAAACTCCATGCCCGCGGCCCCGTGGGCCTCGAGGGGCTGACCTCACAGAAGTGGATCGTGCTCGGGGATGGGCATGTCCGGGGTTGAACCGGTGACAGCGCGGCAGGGAGCTGCATTGTGACCCGCCTGGTGGGCATGTTCGGTGGTACCTTCGACCCGGTTCACAATGCCCATCTGCGGGTGGCCCTGGATGTTGTCGAGGCAGGCGACCTGGAGCGTCTGCACCTGATTCCCTGTCACGTACCGCCGCACCGGGGTGACCCCGACGTCACTGCGGAACACCGCCTGGCCATGCTGAAACGGGCCGCCGCCGGCGAGCCACGGTTCCTGGTGGACGATCGCGAGCTACAACGTGATGGCCCCTCCTACACCGTGGACACCCTGCGCTCCCTGCATGCCGATGCCGCCGGTGTCCACCTGGTGCTGGTGGTGGGGACCGACAGTTTCCTGTCACTGCCGCGTTGGCACCAGTGGCGCGAACTCGTGGAGTGGGCGCATGTGGTGGTGCTGGAGCGCCCCTTCGCAGTCGGGAACATGCCGTCGACCCTGGAATCCTGGCTTCAGGGGCGGCGGGCGGAGAACTGGACGGAACTGCGGGAGGCTCCGGCGGGTCGGGTGCTGTTCCAGCCGGTGACGCCCATGGCGGTGTCGGCGACGGATGTCCGGGCGCGCATGCGTGCGGGGCGATCGCCCCGCTACCTGTTGCCCGACCCGGTGTGGGACTATATACGCGAGCATGGTTTGTACGGTGCCGGCCGGCAGGTCGGTTGAACGGGGACGAGTCGGCGGCATGCAGCTGCCGTGGAGGTGGATCATCAGCGCGACCGATAACGTCGAGACGCTGGACTGGGCGGAGCTGCGGGACGTGGTCCTCGCCGCCCTGGAAGACATGAAAGCCGTGGATACGGTGGTGCTGGACGTGCGCGGCAAGACCGGTATTACCGATGTCATGGTGGTGGCCTCGGGCAATTCCAGTCGCCACGTCAAGGCCATTGCCGATCGCGTCGGCGAGGATGCCAGGAAACACAACATGCGGCCCCTGGGTGTCGAAGGCGAGGACAGCGCCGAGTGGGTGCTGGTGGACCTGGGCGACGTGGTCGTCCACGTGATGATCCCGAAAATGCGGGAACTCTATCGCCTGGAGCGCATCTGGGGCTTCGACGAGTCCGAAGACGAGGCCTCCCGGAGCGGCGGCGTGCCGGGCTGAGCATGCGGGTTCAGCTCACCGCCGTGGGGCAGAAGATGCCCCGCTGGGTGGCGGACGGCTACCGGGAATATGCTGGCCGCATGCCGCGCGAGCTGCGACTGGACCTGCGGGAGCTGCCCACCGGCGACCGTGGCCGTGGTGGCAACCCGGAGCGCGCCCGGGAAATCGAGGGGCAGCGGCTGCTGCAGGCCGTGCCGCGGGATGCCCGGTTGATCGCGCTGGATCAGGGGGGCCGCAGCGTCGATACCGAAGCGCTGGCCGCTGCCATGCGCGACTGGCTGCAGGAGGGCCGGGACGTGGCCCTGCTGGTGGGCGGGCCGGATGGTCTGGATCGGGGCTGTCTGGACGCCGCGCAGCAACGCTGGTCGCTGTCGCCGCTGACGCTGCCGCACATGCTGGTGCGGGTGCTGATCGCGGAGCAGCTCTACCGTGCCTGGACCATGCTGGCCGGCCATCCGTACCACCGCTAGTGCGGGCATCGGGTGGCGCCGAGAATTTTCACAGCCTTCGAGGTGCATCGCTATGCCTGGAGATACGCAGCCGGATATCTACCTGGCCTCGCACTCCCCGCGCCGCCGGGAACTGCTGGGCCAGATCGCCCTGCCGTTCTCGCCCCTGGACGTGAGCGTGGACGAGAGCTGGGATGAGGACGAAAGCCCCGAGGTGTTCGTCATCCGGGTTGCCCTGGAGAAGGCGCGGGCCGGCTGGGCACAGGTCGCCAATGCCAACCCGCTGCCCACCCTGGGGGCGGATACAGTGGTCGTGCAGGACGGCACCGTGCTGGGCAAGCCCCGGGACCGGGACGATGCCCTGGCCATGCTGCGCGCCCTGTCCGGTAGTGAGCACCGCGTGCTGACCGGGGTGGCCCTGGTGGATGACCGCGAATCCACCCGGCTGAGTGTCAACCGGGTCCAGTTCCGGGAGCTCAGCGACTACGAACTGCAGCGCTACTGGGAGTCCGGCGAGCCGGAGGGCAAGGCGGGTTCCTACGCCATTCAGGGCCTCGGGGGCGTGTTCGCCGAACACCTGGAAGGCAGCTATTCCGGAGTCATGGGCCTGCCGCTGTTCGAGACCACCGACCTGCTGGATGAGTTCGGCATCGACTACCGCCGGCACTGGTAGCGCCATGGCCCAGGAAATCCTGATGAACTGCACGCCGCAGGAGACGCGGGTGGCAGTGGTGGAAAATGGCGTGCTTCAGGAAATCGCCGTGGAGCGTGCCCGGCGTCGTGGCCTGGTGGGCAACATCTACAAGGGGCGTGTGCAGCGGGTGCTCCCCGGCATGCAGGCGGCTTTCGTGGAGATCGGCCTGGAGCGTACCGCATTCCTGCACGCCTCGGACGTTGCCGTCGCCCCCGACAGCGAGACCGGCGAGACGCGTCCGCGCCGGCCGGTCCCGGACGTCCAGGAGCTGCTGCATGATGGCCAGGAGGTCATCGTGCAGGTGATCAAGGACCCCATCGGCAGCAAGGGCGCGCGGCTGACCACCCACCTGACCATTCCCTCACGCCATCTGGTGCTGCTGCCCCGCAGCCGCAACCTCGGCGTCTCGGCACGCATCGAGGATGCCGGCGAGCGGGAGCGTCTGCGCGTGATCGGGCAACGCTTCCTGGACGAGGGTGACGACGGTGGCTATATCATCCGCACTGCCGCCGAAGGGGCCAGCGAAGCCGCCGTGGAATCGGATCGCCGGTTCCTGTGCAAGCTCTGGGAGACCATCGCCGCAGGTGCCCGCGAGGCGAAGGCCGGCACCTGCGTGCACGAGGATCTGCCGCTGGTGCTGCGCTCGCTGCGCGACACCGTGAGCAGTGAGGTGGAACGCATTCGCGTCGACTCCCGGGAGAACTATTTCAAGGTGCACGCCTTCTGCGAGCAGTTCTTCCCGGAGATGAGCGCGCGGGTGGAGGCCTATCCCGGAGAGCGACCGCTGTTCGACTTCTACGGCGTGGAAGAGGAGCTCCAGCGGGCACTGTCACGCAAGGTGGAGCTGAAGTCCGGCGGCTACCTGATTATCGACCAGACCGAGGCCATGACCACCGTGGACGTGAACACCGGCGGCTACGTGGGCCGGCGCAACCTGGAAGAGACCATCTTCAAGACCAACCTGGAAGCCACCCAGGCACTGTCCCGGCAGGTGCGGCTGCGTAACCTTGGCGGCATCATCATCATCGACTTCATCGACATGCAGGATGCCGAGCACAAGCGCCAGGTGCTGCGTGCCCTGGAAAAGAGCCTGGAGAAGGATCACGCCAAGACCCAGATCAGCGGCGTGTCCGCTCTGGGCCTGGTAGAGATGACTCGCAAGCGCACCCGGGAGTCCCTGGAACATGTGCTGTGCGCGCCGTGTCCTACCTGTGAAGGGCGTGGCTTCATGAAGACGCCGGAGACGGTGTGTTACGAGATATTCCGGGAACTGATCCGCGAAGCCCGACAGTTCGAGGCAGACCAGCTGCTGGTGATCGCCGCCCGGCCGGTGGTCGACCTGATGGTGGAGGATGAGAGCCGGAGTGTGGCGGAGCTCGAAGAATTCATTGGCCGCCCGATCACCTTCCAGGCCGAACCGCTCTACGCCCAGGACCAGTACGACGTCGTTCTGATGTAATCTGTCAACGATGCACCGTGAATCTCCGCGGTGTACGAGTGCTCACAGTTCCGCGCCATGTGCCATGACATCCATCTCGCTATCTCCGGGCGACCGCCACGGTCGCCGCACCGGCGTGTGCCGGGAGGGAGGTCATGGTGACGGTGCTGCGCTCCCTGGCACGACTCGCCCTGGGTGGCCTGGCTGCGGCCATCGTGCTGCTGGCAGTGGCGCTGTCGCTGGTGCGGCTGGGTGTGCATTACCTGCCGGAGTACCGTGCCCAGGTGGAGGTGCGCTTGAGTGAGGCGGTGGGCCAGCCCATTCGCATCGAGGCGCTGGAGACGGCCTGGGCCTGGCGCGACCTGCGGGTGGTGCTGGAGGGCGTGCGCCTGGGCGATGACGAGGACGGCCTGCGCCTGCCGCGGCTGGAGGTGAATCTCGATCTCTACGCCTCGGTCCGTGATCGTGAGCCCCGTTTACGTGAACTCGTGCTGGTGGAACCATCCCTGACCGTGCAGCGCGGATCGGATGGTGCCTGGAGCGTGGTCGGGTTCGGTGAGCCGCGCTTCGCTGGCCTGGAGGAACTGGATCTGCTCATGGCGCAGCCCGGCCGCCTGCGGGTCGAGGACGGGCGCATGGATCTGCTGGATCTGGTTCACGACCAGCGGTATCACTTCCAGGGGCTCCATGCCGCCGTGGACGACGACGATGGCTGGCGCCGTCTGGCCGGGAGCGGACAGTTGCCGACGGAGTGGGGTGGCCGTGCCGAATTCGCGGCACGCTGGCCGCGGGATGCGGAGCAGCCGGTCAGCGAGGGTCCGCTGTCACTGTATGCCTCGGCGGAGGACGCCCGGGGGCGCATCATGGAGCGTCTGCTGGGCGCGCCGGATGCGCCGCCCTACCTCTCCCTGGCCGGCTCCCTGGATGTCTGGGCGGACTTCCCCGAGGGGCTGCCGCAGCCCGACGGCCGGCAGCGCGACGGCGACATGGCGGTGCGCGCCCGGGATGGCTCCGGCACGCTGCCGTATCTGTTCCGTGAGGAAATCCCGTTCGTTGCTCTTGAAGCGGTGGGGGAGTGGCGCTTCGGCCCCGACGGCTGGGTAGTGAACGTCAACCGGACACGGGTGAACAACGAGGATGGTGAAGTCCACGCCCGGGTGAGAGTGGACAAGAAGCCCGATCAGTCTCCTTTCCTGGACATCCGCGCCAGCGTCGATGGCCGCTCCGGGAATGCCGTGAATACGTCCCGCTACCTGCCGGTGGGCATCATGTTCCCGGAACTGGTGGAGTGGCTGGACGAGAGCATCATCGCCGGCACCGCCCGGCGGGCGGACGTGGTGTTCCACGGGCGTACCGACGATTTCCCCTTCGATGACGGCACCGGCGAGTTCGACGTGCGTGCCGATGTCACCGGCGTCACCCTGGCCTATCAGCCGGAATGGGCGCCGCTGACGGGCATGGACGGGCGTCTGCGCTTCCATGGCCGCTCCATGCGCATCGAGGCGGACCGCGCCGAGATCAGTGGTGCCAGGGTGCAGCAGGCCACTGCCGGGATCGAGGATCTCCAGAGCAGTCCCTTGCGCATCACCGGGTCCGTGCAGGGACCTGGGGATGCCTATCTCGACTTCCTGCGGACCATGCCGCTGGCCCGGGAGGTGCTCGAGGCTCCGCTGGAGCCGCTGAGCCTGGACGGCGAGCATGACCTGCAACTGGCACTGACCATTCCCTTCGACGGCGCACCGGTGGATGTGGATGGCCGGGTGCAGCTGCGGGAGGGGCGGTTGCAGCTGCGGCAACCGGTACTGGCCCTGGAAGCGTTGCAGGGCACAGTGGATTTCGACCGCCACGGCATCACCGCAGAGGATGTCAGCGCCCGCTTTCTGGACGGGCCGGTGACGCTGGCCGTGAATACCGGTTCCGACAGGGATAACGGTGAACCGCGGATTCGCCTGCGGGCTGACGCCCCGGAACTGGACGCCGCTGCCCTGCAGGAGGCCCTGCGTGGTGGTGGATCGGTGCTGGACGGGCGCGCGGGGCTGCAGGTGCTGGCGGATTTCCCGGTGTTCGACGCCGAGCCCGACACCGCCGACATGGCCGTGAATATCGGCGCGCACAGTGATCTGGTGGGTGTTGGCATTGCCATGCCCGCACCCATGGGCAAGGCGTCGACGCAGCAGCGGGCGCTGGCAGCCCGGCTGCGCATTGGTGAAAGCGGTCCGGAGCCGTTGCGGGTCACCTATGGTGACCGTCTGGATGCGTTGTTTGACCTGCATCCGGACACCGGTTTGCGCGGCGCCGGCCTGCGTCTGGGTGGCGAGCAGGCAGTGCTGCCAGGTTCCGGCAGTATCCGCCTGGATGGCCACGCCGAGCGGCTGGACCTGGTGGCATGGCAGCGGTGGTTCCGCGAGCACGCCCCGGAGATCGCCGATGATACCGGCGCAGCCACCGTGGACGGCTTCGATCTGGCCGTCGACAGGCTCCTGCTGGGCGACCTGGAATTCTCCGGACAGCGTGCCCGGGGCACACGCGATGTCACCGGCTGGTCGGTGGACCTGGACGGTCCTGACATAGCCGGCCACCTGTTCTGGCCGGCCGGATCCCACATGGCCGTGGAGGCGGATCTGGAGCATCTGCGGCTGTCGTTGCCGGCGGCGGTGGTGGACGAGGACGCGGACCTGGCACTGGACGAGGACCTGCTGGCGGATGTGGACCCGGCAGCATTGCCCGGTCTCCGGGTCCGTATTCAGGAGCTGGAACTGGACGACCGTCCGCTGGGCAATCTGCAGGTTCTGGGAGAGTCCGTGGGCGGCGGCTATGCGGTAGAGAACATTCTGCTCCGCGGTGACCACCACAGTGTCACCGGGCGTGCGGCATGGATGCGCCACCCGGACGAGCGCACGGAAGTGGAGTTGGACGTGCGCAGCGACGATATGGGTGGGCTGTTCGCGGGCCTTGGCTACCGTAACGTCATTCGCGGCGGGCACGGCAACGGGCGTGTGGCCGTCACGGCGCGCTCCGCGCCGTTCCCCATGGCCCCGGAGACCCTGGAAGGCGAGGTGCAACTGGCGCTACGGGACGGTTCACTCACCCAGGTGGAGCCTGGTGCGGGGCGCGTGTTCGGTCTGCTTAGCGTGGCCAATCTGCCGCGCCGGCTGACCCTGAACTTCGCCGACGTCTACGAGGAGGGGTTCGCATTCGACCGCATCGACGCAGATTTCAGTATTGCCGATGGTGTGGCCGAGACGCGGACCTTCACCCTGGTGGGGCCGTCGGCCCGCGTGGATGCCGCCGGTACCATCGACCTGGCGGGCCGCAGTTACGATCAGCGTATAACCGTGATGCCCCGGGCGTCGTCGGCGCTGCCGATTCTGGGCGGGGTGTTCGGTGGTCCGCCGGGTGCCGCCGCGATGTTCCTGGCGCAGCAGATGTTCAGTACACAGCTCGACCGCGTCGCCCGCATGCATTACCACCTCACCGGTTCCTGGGCGGACCCGGAATTCGAGCCGGTGCTGCAGGAGGATGGTGACGTTCTGGACTCCCCGGGCATGCGTTAATGCAGCGCTGGGCGCCGCCTTCCGGCCCCGCGTACAATGGCTGTGTGAATGGTAGCGGAGGGCGGCGGTATGACGGCATCCGGTAATGGCGGTGCGCGGGTGGCTGCGGTGCAGATGGCCTCGGGGCCTCGTGTGGACGCCAATCTCTACGAGGCGGGGCGGTTGATCGGCATGGCCGCCAACGCCGGTGCGCGGCTGGTGGTGCTGCCGGAGAACGTGGCCATCATGGGCCTTGCCGAAACCGACAAGCTGGCCCATGTGGACCCGGACAGCGGCGGCCCGATCCAGGAGCGGCTGGCCGGCCATGCGGCGCGCCATGGTGTCTGGCTGGTGGCCGGGACCATCCCCATGTGCGGTCGCGACCCGGCGCGGGCCAGAGCCGCCTGCCTGGTGTTCGACGACCAGGGGCAACGGGTTGCCCGTTACGACAAGCTGCACTTGTTCGATGTCCAGGTGGACGGTGATGCCGCCTACGCGGAATCCGCCACCCTGGAACCCGGTGACCAGGTGGTGACGGTGGCCACCCCCTTCGGCTGTATGGGGGTGGCTGTCTGTTACGATCTGCGTTTCCCGGAACAGTTCCGGGTCATGGCGGACCGCGGTGCCGACTTCTTCGTGGTGCCTTCAGCGTTCACCGCCCGCACCGGCGCCGTGCACTGGCGACCGTTGCTGCAGGCGCGGGCCATCGAGAACCAGAGTTACGTCATCGCCGCCGGACAGGGTGGTTATCACATGAACGGCCGCGAGACCCACGGTGACTCGTTGATCCTGGACCCGTGGGGCAGCGTGCAGGATAGTCTTGCGCGGGGCTCCGGGGTGGTCATCGGTGAGCTCGACCCGGTGCGGCTGGCCGATGTCAGGGCGCGCTTTCCGTCGCTGGCGCATCGGCGGCTAAGCTGCCCGGACGCGGTGCAGCCGGCGCCGGCTGACGCCGTCGTGGCACGGAACACCTGACGTCGCGGGGAGTCCACCCCGGCGTATCGATTCGCTACCGGAGAAGGTTGCAACCATGGAACAGAGTCTGTCCATTGCCACGGAACGCCTGCTAGCCCCGGCAGGGCTCAGCGAGACCGCGCTGGAGGATGTCTTCGGCCGCCTCATGGGGCCGAGCATCGATGCAGCGGACCTGTACTTCCAGGCCAGTCGCCACGAGACCTGGGCGCTGGAGGACGGTCTCATCAAGCAGGGCGGTTATGCCATCGACCAGGGCGTGGGCGTGCGCGCCATCAGCGGCGAGAAGACCGGTTTCGCCTATTCCGATGAAATCGTGATGCCGGCGCTCATGGAGGCCTCCGGAGCTGCCCGCGCCATTGCGCGGTCCGGCGTCGGCGGGCGCATCCAGGCCTGGCATCGTGGCCGGGGGCTGGATCTCTACGGCACGGACAACCCGCTGGAGAGTCTGTCCGATGCGGACAAGGTGGATCTGCTGCGGCGCGTCGATGCCGAGGCGCGGCGCCAGGACCCGCGGGTGGAGCAGGTGATGGTGAGCCTGTCCGGGCTCCACGACGTGGTGCTGGTGGCCGATCACGAGGGCCGCCTGAATGCCGATGTGCGCCCGCTGGTGCGGCTCAATGTCTCCGTGCTGGTGGAGCAGGGGGGTCGCCGGGAGAACGGCATGGCCGGCGGTGGTGGTCGCCACGGTTACGCCTTCTTCCTGGAGCAGGACCGCGCCCTGGGGTATGCCCGCGAGGCGGTGCGTCAGGCGTTGCTGAACCTGGAGGCGGTGGACGCGCCGGCGGGGACCATGCCGGTGGTGCTGGGTCCGGGCTGGCCCGGGGTGCTGTTGCACGAAGCGGTGGGGCACGGTCTGGAGGGGGATTTCAACCGTAAGGGCACGTCCGCGTTTGCCGGCCGCATGGGCGAGCGGGTGGCCTCGGAGCTGTGCACGGTGGTGGATGACGGCACGGTGCCGGGGCGGCGTGGCTCGCTGAACGTCGATGACGAGGGCGTGCCCGCGGAGAGCACGGTGCTGATCGAGAACGGTCGTCTTTCGGGATACATGCAGGACCGGATGAATGCCCGCCTGATGGGCATGCAGCCCACCGGCAACGGGCGCCGGGAGTCCTATGCGCATCTGCCCATGCCGCGCATGACCAACACGTACATGCTGGCCGGGCCGCATGATCCGGAGGAGATCATCCGTTCGGTGGATCACGGCATCTATGCGGTGAACTTTGGTGGTGGCCAGGTGGACATTACCTCGGGGCGGTTCGTGTTTTCGGCCAACGAGGCGTATCTCATCGAGAACGGCCGTGTCACCCGTCCCGTGAAGGGGGCGACGCTGATCGGCAACGGGCCGGAGGTGCTCAAGCAGGTGAGCATGGTGGGTACTGACCTGAAGCTCGATACCGGCATCGGAGTCTGTGGCAAGGAGGGGCAGAGCGTGCCGGTGGGTGTCGGGCAGCCGACCTTGAAGGTGGATGCGCTGACCGTGGGCGGGACAGAGGCCTGAGGTATTGATTATCGCTTCCGGAGCTGACTCGCACGGCATTGCCGGAGAGCGGTTCTTTCGATCCGGGGCGCGGGACGGAGGGAGTCCGATCCCGGACACGCCCGAGTGTCCTGTTACCGAACTTCGTCGCATTTTGAGCATCCGTGCGGCGTCAGGGCGAGGCGCGGCTCGCAGGCAATGGCTGTCGCCCTTGGCAAGAGGCGCAACGAAGTCCTGGCGCCGCACGGATGCTCCCGCAGGGCCTGTTCTCAGGGCCGCTGAGGCGGCGTTATCAGCCCTCGACGTAGTGGCGCTACGCCTTCGGCCCGATGGCCTTGCCTCAACGGCCCTGAGAACAGGCAAAATGCGACGAACTTCGGTAACAGGACACTGGTACATCCCTGTAGGCTCGTCTCCAGCCATCCATGGCTGGAGACGGTCCGGGATCGGACTCCCTCCGCCCCGCTCATGGCACCGGCGACCGTTCGGGTGCCATGGAGTACGGTGTTCCGCCATTGACCAGTCTTGAACACAACGCCGGAGGAAGAACATGACCACACCAACCGTCACTGCCAGTGCGGCGCTGCCCACCACGGATGAGCTGGCGAAGATCGTCCAGCAGGTGCTGGACGAGGCGAAGCGGCAGGGGGCGAGTGCGGCCGAGGCGTCGGTGAGTGTGGGCACGGGGTTATCCGTCAACGTGCGTCGTGGCGAGGTGGACACCCTGGAGCACGAGCGGGACCGTTCCCTGGGGGTGGCCGTGTATTTCGGCCAGCGGCAGGGGACCGCAGCGTCGGCGGATTTCTCCGCGCAATCGGTGCGGGATACGGTGTCCGCGGCGTGCAGCATTGCCCGCTACACCTCGGAGGATCCGGCGCAGGGGCTGGCTGACCCGGAGCTCATGGCCACCGAGTTCCCGGAGCTGGATCTGGATCACCCCTGGGATCTGGAGCCGGATGCGGCCATTGATCTGGCGCTGGCCTGCGAGGCGGCGGCGCTGGATGCGGATTCCCGGATTTCCAATTCCGAAGGGGCCGGGGTCAGTACGGGGCGCTCGGTGCGTGTCTACGGCAACAGCCACGGTTTCATCGGCGCCACGGAGGGGACGCGTCACGGCGTGAACTGTGTCGTTGTGGCCGGTGAGGGTGCCGGCATGCAGCGGGATTTCTGGTATACGGTGGGCCGCCACGCGGATGAACTGGAGGCGCCGGAGGCCGTGGGCCGCAAGGCGGCGGCCCGGGCGGTGCGGCGGCTGGGCGGTCGCCAGATCGCCACCGGGCGCATGCCCGTGCTTTATGTGCCGGAAATGGCCCGGGGCATGATCGGTCATTTCCTGGGTGCGGTGCGCGGGGGGAGTCTGTACCGGCACGCCTCCTTCCTGCTGGACCATCTGGGCGAGCGCGTGTTTCCGGAGCACGTGACCATGACCGAGTATCCGCATCTGCCCCGGGCGCTAGGCAGCGCCGCCTTTGACAATGAAGGCGTGGCCACCCGGGACCGGACGCTCGTGGACGCCGGGGTACTGCAGGGCTACGTGCTCGACACATACTCGGCGCGCAAGCTGGGCATGACCACCACCGGCAATGCAGGCGGCGTACACAACCTCACCGTCCACCCCGGAGAGCACGACTTCGAGGGCCTGCTGCGGGAGATGGGCAACGGGCTGGTCGTCACGGAACTCATGGGCCAGGGGGTCAACGCCGTGACCGGCGACTATTCCCGGGGCGCGGCCGGCTTCCTGGTGACGAACGGCGAGTTGGGCGAACCGGTGGAGGAGATCACCGTCGCCGGCAACCTCCGCGACATGTTCCGCAATCTGCGGGCCGTGGGCAGTGACATGGACACCCGTGGCAGCGTCCGTACGGGCTCGCTGCTGCTGGACGATGTCACCGTTGCAGGACAGTAGTGGCGCATGACGCCAGCCCCGGTGGCGGAGCCGGCCGGGGGTGACCACGTCAGGGCGTCCCGCTCTCGCGCTTGATACGTTCCAGGTGCTTACGCGTAAGTTCGTTGAATGTCGGCGTGCTGCCGACGTCCTCGTAGATGGGGTCGCCCTGTTCGTCCTCGGCGACCACGCGCTTGCCCTGAATGTAGGGGAACGAGGCTTCCAGGTCGTCCAGGGCCGCCGAGAGAAGATCGGTGATCAGGTCCTGTTCCGAGCGGCCGGGGAACATGTCCCGCAGCGCCGCGAGCTTGGCCGCGTCGTGGACGGGCAGGCGCACCTCGTAGGTTTTCGCCGTGCGTACTTCGGCGGCGTTCTGTTCCCAGAGCTCGACCAGTTTCTTTACCTGCATGGTCTCCCACCTCCCGATCACTGGAACCTGCATCGAGTCTACCATCGCCGGCGGCGGTATTGTGGGGGCTGAGGGCCGGGCTATTCGCTCTCCTGGAAGCGTTCATTCACCAGCCCTTCCAGGGCGTCCAGCGCGGCCTCCGCGTCGTCGCCGTTGGCTTCCACGGTGATGGTGGTACCACGCCCGGCGGCCAGCATCATCATGCCCATGATGCTCTTGCCGTTGACGGTCTTGCCCTCGCGGTGAACCTGGATCTCCGCCTGAAAGCGGCCGGCCAGGGCTACGAACTTCGCCGCGGCCCGGGCGTGCAGGCCGAGCTTGTTGATGATGGTGACATCCCGTTGAGCCACGCCGTCAGCACTCCCTTGTGGCGTGGAACGTCTCCACGAGAATCACGCCGTCGCGGCCACCAGTGCGGGCCTTGTCCGCCAGTTCCGGCAGGGTCAGCCCCGGGTAGTTGAACACCCGCAGCAGCATGGGCAGATTGACCCCGGCAATGACGACGATGCGGTGATCCCGGGCCAGCTGCGAGCACACGTTGCTGGGCGTGGAACCGTAGCAGTCGGTGAGCACCAGCACGCCGTCGCCGTCATCAAGGAGTCCCACCAGGTCCATGGCCCGCTCGATCAGCTCGGCGGGCTCGCCGTCGGGAGTGACTTCCAGGGTGCGTGTCTGCACCGGGCAGAATCCCAGCGTCTCCCGGGCCGTTTCCAGGAGTTCGTGACCAATCCGGTTGTGAGTGACCAGCAGAATGCTGACGCTCATGAAAGCTCCCTGTGTCGTACGCTCACGTCCTGTGTGCCGTCGTCGAAATGGCTGGCAAGCCGGTCGCACAGGTAGACCGAACGATGCTGCCCTCCGGTGCAGCCGATGGCCACCGTCAGGTAACTCCGGTTCTCGACCTTGAATGCCGGGACCCAGCGGTCGAGAAAATCGCGGATATCGGTGTACATGGTCTCCACACTCTCGTGGGAGGACAAGTACCGCGCCACCGGTTCGTCCTGACCGGTCAGGGCGCGCAGCGCCGGTTCCCAGTGCGGATTGGGCAGGACCCGGGCGTCGAAGACGAAATCCGCATCGGTGGGGGCGCCGTGCTTGAAGCCGAAGGACTGGAACAGCAACGACAGCTTGCGCGAGTTGCGGGTGAGCCGCTGGCGCACCAGATCCCGGAGCTGATGCAGGGTCGTCTCCGTGGTGTCGATGACCAGATCCGCCTGCGACTGAATCGGCACCAGCAGGGCGCGCTCCCGGGCAATGGCGTCGGCAAGGGGGACGTCACCGCTGCTCAGCGGGTGCCGGCGCCGGGTCTCGGAGAAGCGCTTGATCAGCGTGCTCTCGTCGGCGGTGAGGAACAGGATCTCCGGCTGGATGCCGGTGACCCGCTTCAGCTTCGCAAGGATCTCCGGAAACGCTTCCAGATCGTTCATGCGGTTGCGGGCGTCAACGCCCACAGCGTAATGGCCCAGAGCCTCCGGTGCCAGGCTGGTGACATGGTCGCCGAAGGCGGCGAGCATGGTCACGGGGAGGTTGTCGATGCAGTAGCAGCCGTTGTCTTCCAGCGTATGCAGCGCCACGGTCTTGCCTGAGCCCGAGAGGCCGCTGACGATGATCAGGCGTGTCTGCTCATGCATGCTCGGTCTCGCTCTGCAGATGGCCGCTGCCATGCAGTCGGGCCAGGGCCTCGACCACCAGCGCCAGAGGCCGTTCCGGTGCCACCGGCAGCCGGACCCGGGGGACCAGGATGCCGGCCAGGGTGATGGCGTCACGGACGGGGGCGAGCCGGGGCCAGTCCAGCCAGTCCTTGGGTCGGCAGAGACCGACCACCAGGGTGATCGCCGCCGACGGGCGGATGGCATTGTGCCCGAACAGAACGTCCGCCGGGCAGGGGCCCAGGCCGCGGATCTCCAGCATCCCCGCCAGGCTGCTCGGTGCATGGCCGCTAAGGACACCGTTGCGAACGGCCACGGTGACGCTGTCGTCCGCCACCAGCTGGTGGCCGCGGTCCAGCAGTTGCAGAGCCAGTTCGCTCTTGCCGATGCCGCTGTCGCCCTGCAGCAGGATGCCGTCCCCATGGATGGCGACCAGCACGCCCGGAATGGTGGTGGTGTTCCCGGTGCGGGTCATGCCTGTCCTGCGCCCGACTCCCACTCCGTGAGCAACTGGAACAGGGCCTGGGCGTCGGGTGCATTCCGAAGCCGGTTGCAGAACGACGCGTCGCTGAACATTTCCGCCAGCCGCGCCAGGATCTGCAGGTGTTCGTCGGTGAAGTGCTCCGGCACCACAAGGGCGAACAGGAGATCCACCGGTTCACCATCGAAGGCGTCGAAGTCGATGGCATCGCCGGTGCGGATGAATGCCGCTGCCGCCGCTTCGTTGCCGTCCATGCGCGCATGGGGCAGGGCAACACCGTGCCCGAGACCGGTGCTGCCGAGTTTCTCGCGGTTGATGAGCTTGTCGAAAATGGTCTGAGCGGACAGCGCGGGGTCGGAGGCGGCAACGAGGTCACTGAGGACTTCAAGCCCGCGCTTCTTGCTGGTGACGTCGACGTCACAGGCGACACGGTCCGGAGTGATCAGGTCGGCAATCTTGATCATGCTGTTCCACGCAGGGTCATGGCTGCGGCGTCCGTTATCGCCGGTGGCCGGAAAGGCCACCGGCGCAGGGTGTCAGTCCTCGTCGCCTTCACCCGCCGCCTTGGCCTGAGCCCCTTCGTTGCGGCGGTGATCGGTGACCTTTTCCTTGTGCTTCTTCACCTGGCGGTCGAGCTTCTCCACCAGACCGTCAATGGCAGCGTACATGTCCTGGGCGCTGGCGTCAGCGTACAGCTTGGCGCCACTGAGCTTCATGGTGGCCTCGGCCTTCTGGACGAGCTTCTCCACGGTCAGGATGACGTGGACATCCACGACATTGTCGAAATGGCGTTCCAGTTTGTCCATCTTCGCTTGCACGTAATCCCGCAGGGCGTCGGTGAGATCGATGTGGTGCCCGGTGACGTCTATCTGCATAAGGCCTCCTTGATGGCGCCCGCTCGGGCCGGGATATCGTGCATCCCGGAGCTCAGGCGATGCGTTTCCTGTCGTTGGACGAGGCAATGGACATGGATTCACGATACTTGGCTACGGTCCGTCGCGCCACATCGATTCCCTCGTTTTTGAGAATCTCCGCAAGTTTGCTGTCGCTGAGCGGCTTGCGCGGATCCTCGTCGCCGATCAGGCGGCGAATGCGCGCACGGATGGCGGTCGCCGAGCACTCGTCACCGTCGACGGTGTGCACATGGCTGGAGAAGAAATACTTGAACTCGAAGGTGCCCCGCGGGGTGTACATGTACTTCTGGGTGGTGATGCGCGAGATGGTGGATTCGTGCATTTCCACCTCTTCGGCCACCTCCCGCAGCACCAGAGGTTTCATGGACTCTTCGCCGTGCTCCAGGAACTCCTGCTGGTGGTTGACGATGCAGGTGGCGACCTTGAGCAGGGTCTCGTTGCGGCTCTGTAGACTCTTGATGAACCAGCGGGCCTCCTGCAGGTGCTGGCGCATGGTGGAGTTGTCGCTGCCCTGGTCGCCGCGCTTCACCAGCCCGGCGTAGTAGCTGTTCACCCGGATCTTGGGGGCGGCTTCGGGGTTGAGCTCGACCCGCCAGGCACCACGCTCCTTGCGCACATAGACGTCGGGGATGACGTACTCAGCCGGTGCGCTACTGATCTGCGAGCCGGGGCGCGGGTCAAGCGAGCGAACCAGGGCCAGCACCTCGCCCAGCTCGCCCTCGCTGATCTTCAGTTTGCGGGTCAGCTGGCTGACCTGACGGCTGCCGAGCAGATCCAGGTGGCGGTCCACGAGCAGCCGTGCTTCGTTCAGCCAGGGCGTGTCGTCGGGAAACTGGTCCAGCTGGACCAGTAGCGCCTCGCGGGGGTCCAAAGAGGCCACGCCGACCGGGTCGAAGCGCTGGATCAGGTGGCGCACCGCCTCGACTTCATCGGCCTCCACCGGCTCGTCCGAAGACACCGAGGCGCAGATGTCCTCGATGCTGACGCCGAGATAACCGTCGTCGCGGACGCCGTCGATGATGGCCTCGGCAATGGCCATGTCGCGATCACTGAAATGGGAGAGCTGGGCCTGCCACAACAGGTGCTCGTGGAGGCCACCACCGTCACCGGCGGTACGGTTTTCCCAGGTTTCCCGCTGTTCATCGTCGCTGCCGGCGGCACTGTACGAGGTGCTGCCGTCGTAGATGTCGTTCCAGTCGGAGTCCAGCGGCAGGTCTTCGGGGATATCGCTCTGCTGGTTTTCCGTGCTCAGCTCCGGTTCGCCGCTGTCGGTGGTTATCTCCGCGCCGGTAGCCTCGCTTGCGGCAGCCTCTGTGGACTCCGCATGCTCCCGGTTCTCGGCAGCCTCCGTGCGCTCGCCGCCGTCTTCGGCGTTGTTCTGGCTGTCTTCGCCGTCCGCGTTGCCGCTGCTGTCGAGTTCGGCATCGTCGGACTCGTCGAGATCGTCGGCGGGTTCCAGCATCAGGTTGGAGTCCAGCGCCTGCTGGATTTCCGTGCGTAGCTCAAGCGTGGAGAGCTGCAGCAGCTTGATGGCCTGCTGCAGTTGGGGGGTCATGGTGAGCTGCTGTCCGAGCTTGAGTTGTAGCGACTGTTTCATCGACAACGCGGGTCTCCCGCCGCCGTCGTGGGCAGCTGCTCGGACCGGATTCGGTGAATGCTGGTGTTATCCATGTCTCCCATCGTAACCGACTCAGGCCCGCGTTAGAACATTGGCGCGATACTTGCGTGACGGCATGTTGTCTCAGCGGGACCCGGGTCGCGTCTACAGCCGGAACTCCTCCCCCAGGTACACTTCGCGCACCTTGCGGTTGGCAAGGACCTCTTCGGAACTGCCCCTGGCAATGACTTCTCCCTGCGCGAGGATATAGGCGCGCTGACAGATGCCCAGGGTTTCACGCACGTTGTGATCGGTAATCAGGACGCCGATGTCCCGCTCCGCCAGGTGGCGGATGATGGCCTGGATATCCAGCACCGAGATGGGGTCGACACCGGCGAAGGGTTCATCCAGCAGGATGAAGCGCGGGTTGGCTGCAAGGGCGCGGGCGATTTCCACCCGGCGGCGCTCACCCCCGGAGAGACTGATGCCGGTCTGGTCGTGCAGGTGGGCAACACTGAACTCCTCGAGCAGTTCCTGGGCGCGCTCGCGACGCTGCTTGCGGTCCAGTTCCGGGCGCGTCTCCAGGATCGCCAACAGGTTGTCCATCACCGTGAGCTTGCGGAAAATGGATGCTTCCTGGGGTAGATACCCCACGCCGCGTCTGGCGCGCACATGCATGGGCAGGTCGGTGATGTCGTTGTCGTCGAGCAGGATGCGGCCACCGTCGGCCTGGACCAACCCCACCACCATGTAGAAGCAGGTGGTCTTGCCGGCGCCGTTGGGTCCGAGCAACCCGACGACCTCGCCGCTGGCCACGTCGATGGTCGCGCCGTGGACCACCGTCTTGCGCCGGTAGACCTTGGTCAGCTCCTCCGCCCGCAGCAGGCTCACTGGTCGTCTCCTTCCTCGTCCTCGTCGTCCGGGAAAAGGGTGATCTGCACGCGGCGGCCGGTATCGGGCTCGCCGCGGGCCTGCACCACGTCGGCGGCGACCTCGTACTCGATGCGTTCGCCGGAGAAGGTGTTGCGCCCCTGCACCAGGCGCGCTCCTTCCAGGAGAATGATGCGCTCCGGCCCGGCGGCGTGATACTCCATGCGTGGCGCCTCCGCCTCCACGGCGCGACGATCCTCCGTGGCCTGCTGGTTGTAGACGGCCGGCTCGCCCTCGACTACCACGTGATCCAGTGCCTGATCGCCCGCGTCGTCGCGGCTGAGATGCACAGTCATGCGGTCACCGGTGATGCGGCGGAAACCCCGGGTGAGGACGACGTTGCCGGTGTACACGCTGACACCGCGGGCGTTGTCGATCTCCGCCTGATCCGCGTCCAGGTCGATGGGCTCGGCCATGGCGACCGAAGTGGCGAGCAGCAGCACGCACGCCAGACCGACGCCAAGGCCGCCAGGGCGTTCAGTCAGGTGTTTCATAACGGCCACGGACCTCGGAGAGCAGTTCCAGGTATTCCCGGTCCAGCCATGCGCGCAGGCCCACGCCCTCCAGGCGGGCATCCTCGCGCCAGTAGACCGCGTGTTCGTCGGTTTCGGCATAGCGTTGTTCCGGTTGCAGAAAGACTTCGCTGGTGTCCACGTTCGCCGGCAGGTTGTCGTCGGTGCGGCTGCGGCGAATGGCCACATCACCCTGTAGATGAACGTCCTCGACATCGTTCCACGCCCGCCCGCGCTCCGCGCGCAGGTGCCAGGGGGCGCCGGAGTCCACGAAGTAGGTGATTTCGGGTCTCTCCAGCAGCCAGACATCCTCGCCGGTGAAGTGCTCCATGCGCGGAGACTCCAGGCGGTAGCGGCGTATCCCGTCGTCGCCGGTGGCATTCAGCGTGAAGGTTTCCATGAAGTAGTCCGGCCGCTCCGCCATTTCCTCGGGATCCGCTGGCACTGGATCATGCGTGTCCTCGTCCAGCACCCACCAGCCCACTGCCACCAGAAGGATCAGGGCGACAACGCGGAACGTCCATTTCCTATCCGGAAGCATACCGGGCGATGGCCTCCTGGAGAGTCCCCCGGGCGCTCAGCAGCAGATCGGCGATTTCGCGCACCGCACCGCCGCCGCCGGCCTGCCGGGTGACGTAATGGGCGCGCCGCTGCACCGCCGGGTGCGCATTGGCCACCGCCACCGCGAATCCCGCCCTGCGCAGCAGCGGCAGGTCGATCAGGTCGTCGCCCACGAATGCCGCCTCCGTCGCAGACAAACCGGTGCGCGCCAGCAGCTCGTCCCAGGCGGTGATCTTGTTATCGCAACCGAGAAAAACGTGGTCGATGGCCAGGTCGCTGGCGCGGCGCCGCAGCGGTGCCGAGTCCCGGGCGCTGATAATGGCGGTCGCCAGACCGCCCTCGCGAAGCAGACGCAGGCCGAGGCCGTCAAGGATGTTGAAGGCCTTCAGCGTCTCTCCGTGTTCGCTGTAGAACACGGTGCCGTCCGTGAGGACGCCGTCCACGTCCAGGGCCAGTAACCGGATCGCCGCCGCCTGTTCCCGGAGTTCGCCGGTGGGCTCCGGTGCCAGGCTGTCGCCGCCGGCGCTCATACCACCCCCGCGCGTAGCAGGTCGTGCATGTTCAGTGCGCCCACCACGCGGTCCGACTGATCCACCACCAGCAACGCATTGATCTTGTGCTCCTCCATGGTGTGCAGCGCTTCCGCTGCGAGGCTGCCCTGGCGCATGGTGCGGCCCCCGGCGGTCATGATTTCGCGAACCGAGATGCTGTGCAGGTCGATGCCCTGGTCCAGGCTGCGGCGCAGGTCGCCGTCGGTGAAGATCCCCAGCAACCGTTGCTGGTCATCCAGCACCGTGGTCATGCCGAGCCCCTTGCGTGACATCTCCACCAGGGCATCCCGTAGAGGCGCGTCCGGTGCCACCACGGGAATGTCCTCGCCGCTGTGCATGATGTCATCGATGAGCAGCAGCAGTCGCCGACCCAGCTTGCCGCCGGGGTGCGAGCGGGCGAAGTCCTCGCGGGTAAAGCCGCGCGCCTCCAGCAAAGACACCGCCAGGGCGTCGCCCATGGCCAGTGCTGCCGTGGTGCTGGACGTGGGTGCCAGGTTGAGCGGGCAGGCTTCCTGGGCAACGCCAACGTGGATGTTCACCGAGGCTGCCCGCGCCAGTGTGGACTCGGGCTTGCCGGTGAGGGCGATTAGCGGCACGCCCAGGCGCTTGATCAGCGGCAGGATGGTGATCAGCTCGTCCGTCTCGCCGGAGTTGGACAGCGCCACCACCACGTCGCGGGCGGTAATCATGCCGAGATCGCCGTGGCTGGCTTCGCCGGGGTGGACAAAGAAGGCGGGTGAGCCGGTGCTGGCCAGGGTGGCCGCCAGCTTGCCGCCGATATGGCCGGACTTGCCCATGCCCAGCACAACGATGCGTCCCTGACAGGCCAGCATCAGGTGACACGCGCGGACGAAGTCCGCGTCCACCCGCGCCAGCATGTCCGTGATGGCCGCGGCCTCCGTCTCCAGCACGGCACGCCCCAGGGACTGCAGGCGTTCGTCGGTGACCTGGCTGGCCGAAGCGGTTTCGCTGCTACACATGCTGGCTGCTCCTGGCGGAAACCCCCGTATTATGCCTGAGTTGCCCGCGGTGGGGGCACCGTCGCCCGCGGCGGATGGCCAGAGGCCATCACGGTGACCCCTGCGCGAACAGGAACAGGCCGAGCTGGTACAGCGCGAAGGTAACCAGCAAGGCTGCGCCCAGGGAGCGTGTCCCACCGATGGCTCCCCGCGCCAGTAGCACCAGCGGTACCGTGAGGCCCGCCATGATGACGCCGTCGCGCAGAAGCACCGGCAAAGATACCGCCAGGGGATGAATCAGGACGGTGACGCCGAGCACGGCCAACAGGTTGAACAGGTTGGAACCGATCAGGTTGCCGTAGAGCAGGGCGCGTTCCTGCCGGCGGGCGGCCGCGATGGCCGTGGCCAGTTCCGGCAGGCTGGTGCCCACGGCAACAATGCTGAGGCCGATGACCAACTGGCTGACCCCTGCGGCCTCGGCCAGGGTCACTGCTCCCCAGATCAGCGCGCGGGCGCTGATCAGCAACAGCACCAGGCTACCGGCCAGACCCAGGGCCGTGCCCCGCAGTGGTTGCCCGGCACGGCCAGGCGCCGCGGTAGCGGCGGGATTGCCTCGGTTGGCCCAGGCGATGAGCGGCATCGCCGCCAGCAGCAGACCGAGCATGGCCATGCCTTCGCCGCGGCTGAGGCGCAAGTCGCCCAGCAGCAGCAGAGTGCCGAAGGTGGCGAGTACCAGCAGGCCCAGGGTGACGCGTTCCCGCTCCCGGTGCCGGCCCAGGGGAATGAACAGCAGGGTGAGCCCGAGAATCAGGCCGGCATTGGCGATGTTGGAGCCCAGGGCGTTGCCCAGGGCAAGCTCCGGTTTTCCCTCTATCGCCGCCAGGGCCGACACCAGCAGCTCCGGCGTCGATGTGCCGAAGCCCACCACGAACAGGCCCACCAGCAGGGGCGCAAGGCCGAGACGCAGGGTCAGCACCGAGGCGGTTGCCACCAGCCGGTCCGCGCTCCAGGCGAGGACCGGAAAGCCGATTGCCAGGGTGATGACGGCGAGGGCCAGGGTCACGACAACTCCGCAGTCGATTCGGGGCCGCCATGGTAGCAACCGTGGGCGCTGACCGCTCGGTCATTGACTCGCCGCGGGGGTTGCTCGATACTCATCCGGCGTCGATCATGCGCCCATGCACAACTCCCCGGACCCCCGAAACCATGCCTGATGCGTCCGCCGCCCCTGACAGCCTGGTGGAAGTGCGCGATCTGCACTTTGCCCGCGGTGAGCGCCCGATCTTCAGCGGCGTGGATCTGTCCATCCGTCGCGGCGAGGTGACGGCCATCATGGGGCCCAGCGGCACCGGCAAGACCACGCTGCTGAAGCTGATCGGGGGCCAGCTTCAGCCCGACCACGGCACGGTACACGTGGATGGCGAGAATGTTCACGCCGTGTCCACCCGGGAGCTGTACCGGCTGCGTCGGCGCATGGGGATGCTGTTCCAGAGCGGCGCGCTGCTCACCGATCTCACCGTGTTCGAGAATGTCGCCTTTCCTCTGCGCGAGCACACGGACCTTCCGGAGCCGGTGCTGCGTGACCTGGTGCTGCTGAAACTGCAGGCGGTGGGGCTGCGGGGTGCCCGGGATCTGCTGCCGGCGGAGCTCTCCGGGGGTATGGCGCGTCGGGTCGCGCTGGCCCGCGCCATCGCCCTGGACCCGATGATGGTCATGTACGACGAACCGTTCACCGGCCAGGATCCCATCTCCATGGGTGTTCTGGTGGAACTCATTCGCCGGCTCAATGATGCCCTGGGGCTGACCAGTATCATCGTCTCCCACGACGTGGCGGAAACGGCCCGCATTGCCGACCGGATCCATGTGCTCTCCGGCGGGCGTATTGTCGAGTCGGGGGCGCCCCAGGCGCTGTATGAGTCCGGTTCGGCCTGGGTGCGTCAGTTCATGCACGGTCTGCCGGACGGGCCTGTGCCGTTCCATTATCCGGCCAAGGCTGATTTCGCCGAGGACCTCCTGGGGGCAACGGGGAGTGGCGGCCGCTGATGCTCGGGGGACTGCAGCAGATCGGGGCCGTGACCCTGCACTCGGTGGCACGCCTGGGGCGGGGCTTCATGTTCCTGTTGCGGGCGCTGGCGGGGATGCCCGCCCTGGTGCTGCGACCGGGGCTGGTGGTGCAGCAGTTGTTCTCCGTGGGTGTGCTGTCCCTGGTGATCATCCTCGTCTCCGGCCTGTTCGTGGGCATGGTGCTGGGGTTGCAGGGCTATACCACCCTGGTGAACTTCGGCGCCGACCAGTCCCTGGGTGTGCTGGTGGCGCTGTCGGTGGTCCGCGAACTGGGGCCGGTGGTCACCGCGCTGCTCTTCGGCGGTCGCGCCGGTTCGGCTCTGGCCGCCGAGATCGGGTTGATGAAAAGCACCGAGCAGCTCTCCGGCATGGAGATGATGGCGGTGGATCCCATGCGTCGGGTGATCGCGCCGCGGCTGCTGGCCGCCTTCCTGGCCATGCCGCTGCTGGCAGCGATTTTCAGTTTCGTTGCCATCTTCGGTTCCTATCTCATCGGGGTCGGCCTGCTGGGCGTGGACGCCGGTGCGTTCTGGGGACAGATGCAGGACGCGGTGGAATTCCGCGAGGATATCCTCAACGGCGTGATCAAGAGCCTGGCGTTCGGTTTCGTCGCCGGCTGGATCGCGGTGTTCGAGGGCTACGATGCCGAGCCCACCTCGGCCGGGGTCAGTCGCGCCACCACCCGTACAGTGGTGAACACGTCCCTGGCGGTGCTCGGCCTTGATTTCGTGCTGACAGCACTGATGTTTGGATAAAGGCGGCGCCGGACAGGTCGCGCGTACCGCTGCGCGTTCTGTTCGGGGTCTTTTAAAACCGGCGGAGAAGCCGCATGCGTAACAGGCGATTGACGGAGATCTGGGTGGGCGTGTTCGTGGCTCTGGGCTTTGCGGCCCTGTTCGGCCTGGCCATCCAGGTGAGTAATGTGCCCGTGTTCGAGCGTGCCGACGGCTACGAGGTCGAACTGCGCTTCGAGAATATCGGGGGTCTGCGGACGCGGGCGCCGATCACCGTGGGCGGGGTGCGCGTGGGGCGCGTTACGGAGATCACTCTGGACGGCAATACCTACGAGGCAGTGGTCCAGGCGCGGATCAGCGAGCAGTACCAACTCCCCGAGGACACCAGCGCCGCCATCTACACCTCCGGGCTGCTCGGCGAGCAGTACATTGCCCTGGACCCCGGCGGCATGGACTTCTACCTCCAGGAAGGCGACGAGATTACCCTGACCCAGTCAGCACTGGTGCTGGAGCGGCTGATCGGCCAGTTCCTGCATCAGATGGGTGACCGGGACGACTGAGATACCGAGGAGGCACCGCGATGAGCATCAAGGCCCTGGCCGCGACAGTCCTGCTGGCGTTCCTGCTGGTTCCGGCGGTGCCCGGTGCCGAGGAGCGGGATCCGGAGACCATCGTCAAGGAGACCACCGAGACGGTGCTGCAGGAGTTGCGCGATTATGACGGCGATATCGCCGATGATCCGGATTTTGTCCACGATCTGGTGCGCCGCGAGGTGCTGCCGCGGATCAACATGCAGCTGGTCACCCGGTTTGCCCTGGGGCGGCACTGGAACGACGCCAGCGAGGAGCAGCGCGAGGACATCCGCGAGGAAATCACGACGCTGTTGATCCGCACTTATTCCCAGCCACTGCTGGAGTACGGTGGCGAGGAAGTGGCCTATCGCTCGGCGCGGGTGGACGAGGACCGTGGCCGGGCCTCGATGCGGGTGGAAGTGGAGCAGCGCGATGGCCCGGCCATTCCGCTGACCTACCAGTTCCGCAAGCATGATCGTGACGGCTGGCAGGTCTACGACGTTGTGGTGGAGGGCGTTAGCCTGGTCACCAACTACCGTGACGGTTTCAGCAGCGAAATCCGCCGCAGCGGCGTTGACGGCCTGCTGGAGCGGTTGCGGGAGCGCAACCGCCGCGGCGAGACCGAGCTGTGACGCAGGCGCGATTGTCGGCCGCGAACGGCGCCGGGCAGCTCCGCCTGGAGGGCGAGTTGGGGTTCGGTTCCATACGCGCTCTCTGGCAGCAGGCGGGGTCACTGTTGCCGCGCAACCATCCTGTCTCTGTTGACCTGGCGGGTGTTACCCGGGCCGACAGTGCCGGTGTGGCGTTGCTGATTCACTGGACCAGAGAACAGCAACGTCTCGGCGGACGCATCGAGTTTGTTAACATACCCGCCCAAATGCAGGCCATCGCCGGCGTCAGTGGTGTTGACGCCATCCTGCCACTGGTTTCCCCGGGCGGCGCCGACAGCGGGCCATCGTAGGGGTGTGGCAGAGTGCGGCGGTGGTTGCCCGTGTTGGTCAACCAGGAGTCACGGCCGCCATGATGCAGCCCGAAGCCATTAAAGATCTGATCGAGCAAGGCCTTCCGGAATGCCACGCGCAGGTGGAAGGTGACGGTGCCCATTTCCAGGCGGTCATCGTCAGTCCCGCGTTCGAGGGCAAACTGCCCATCGCCCGCCAACGCCTCGTCAACAGCGTCCTCCAGGAGCGCTTCGACTCCGGCGAACTGCACGCCCTGTCCATGCGCACGCTCACCCCGGAGCAGTGGCAGAAGGAACAGGGCTGATCCCGTAACCCCGGGGCTGCGACCCCGCCCGCGACCGGATAGCGAGTCCATGGAGAAACTGATTATCAACGGTGGCGGCCCGCTGGATGGATCCATCCGGATCTCCGGCGCCAAGAATGCGGCGCTGCCCATTCTTTCCGCCAGCCTGCTGGCCAATGGTCCCATGACCATCGGCAACATTCCGCATTTGCACGACATCACCACGACCATGGAACTGCTCGGTCGCATGGGGGTGCGGCTGACCGTGGACGAACGCATGAGCATCGAGGTGGATACCGCATCCATCGACAGTCTCTATGCGCCGTACGAACTCGTGCGCACCATGCGTGCCTCCATCCTGGTGCTGGGGCCGTTGCTGGCGCGTTTCGGCCAGGCCGACGTGTCCCTGCCCGGCGGCTGCGCCATCGGTTCGCGACCGGTGAACCTGCACATTGACGGGCTCACCGCCATGGGTGCGGATATCACTGTCGAGGGTGGCTACATCCGTGCCCGGGCCAACCGTCTCAAGGGCGCGCGCATCGTCATGGATCTGATCACCGTGACCGGCACCGAGAACCTGATGATGGCCGCTGCCCTGGCAGAGGGCACCACCGTGATCGAGAATGCCGCCCGTGAGCCGGAAGTGGTGGACCTGGCCGACTGCCTCAACGCCATGGGCGCACAGCTGCGTGGCGCAGGGACGGATACCATCACCATTGAAGGTGTGGAAAAATTGTACGGCACGGAATACCAGGTGCTGCCTGACCGGATCGAAACCGGGACCTACCTGGTGGCAGCGGCGATGACCGGCGGCAAGGTGCTGCTACGGGATACCCGCGCCGGCCTGCTGGACGCCGTCTTGCAGAAATTGCGTGAATGTGGCGCCGATGTGCAGATCGGCGAGGACTGGATCAGCCTGGACATGCACGGCCGGCGGCCGCAGGCGGTGAGCTTGCGCACGGCGCCGTACCCCGCCTTCCCCACAGACATGCAGGCCCAGTTCTGCGCCCTGAATGCGGTGGCTGACGGCGCCGCAACGGTGACGGAGACGGTGTTCGAGAACCGCTTCATGCACGTGCTGGAGATGCAGCGCATGGGCGCGGATATCCGCCTGGAGGGCAATACTGCCTTCTGCCGCGGCGTGGATGCCCTCAAGGGGGCCCCGGTGATGGCCACGGACCTGCGCGCCTCCGCGAGCCTGGTGCTGGCTGGCCTGGTGGCGGACGGGGAAACGGAAGTCGATCGCATCTATCATATTGATCGTGGGTACGAATGCATCGAAGAGAAACTGGCACAGCTGGGCGCGCGAATTCGTCGCGTGCCCGCCTGACGGGAAACCATTCATGGCCGAGACCCTGACCATAGCCCTGTCCAAGGGGCGGATACTCGAAGACACGCTGCCGCTGCTGGCCGCCGCGGGCATCCGGCCCGTGGACGACCCGGACAAGAGCCGCAAGCTGGTGCTGGACACCAGTGATCCCGGCGTCAAGCTGGTGATCCTGCGCGCCACCGATGTGCCCACCTACGTGGAGTACGGTGCCGCCGACGTCGGCGTGGCCGGCAAGGACGTGCTGCTGGAGCACGGCGGCGACGGGCTCTACGAGCCGCTGGACCTGGGGATCGCGCGCTGCCGCATGATGGTTGCCGGGTTTCCCGGTGCCAACCAGGGGCGCGGCAAGGTGCGCGTGGCCACCAAGTTCGTCAATATCGCCCGGCGCTACTTCGCCGAGCAAGGCCGGCAGGTGGAGACCGTGAAACTCTACGGCTCCATGGAACTGGCACCCATCGCCGGCCTGTCGGATCTCATTGTCGATCTGGTGGACACCGGCAACACCCTGCGCGCCAACGGCCTGGAGCCGCTGGAGCACATCGCCGATATCAGCTCGCGGCTGATCGTCAACAAGGCGGCCATGAAGATGAAGCACCGCCGGATCAAGGCATTCACCGAACACCTCGCCGACGCCGTCGGCGGAAAGGCGGCCTGACGGGAGGCGCCATGCT
Source organism: Aquisalimonas sp. 2447 (assembly GCF_012044895.1). Lineage (NCBI taxonomy): Bacteria > Pseudomonadati > Pseudomonadota > Gammaproteobacteria > Chromatiales > Ectothiorhodospiraceae > Aquisalimonas > Aquisalimonas sp. 2447. The sequence goes on along the minus strand of NZ_CP050695.1, from coordinate 3,081,985 downwards.
GGAAATTACGCGATTGAGCACCACCCAGCCGGATTTCTGGGAGAACCTGGACCGGCTCACCAGCGACGACACCGAGGGCGATGCCGCCGTGGAGCAGGCGGTCACCGAGATTCTCGGCGCCGTACGCCGTGAGGGCGATGCCGCCGTGCTGCGGTATACGCAGAAGTTTGATCGGCTGCAGGCGGACCGTGTCGCGGATCTGCAGATTCCGCCGGAGCGGCTGCGGAGCGCCTTCGAGGGCCTCGACGCGGAGCAGCGCCAGGCCCTGGAGCACTCTGCCAAACGCATTCGTGCTTATGCTGAGCGCCAGCGGATGGACTCCTGGGAATACACCGAGGACGACGGCACGGTGCTGGGCCAGAAAGTGACGCCGCTGGACCGGGTGGGCCTTTACGTGCCCGGCGGTCGGGCGGCGTATCCATCATCGGTGCTGATGAACGCCGTGCCGGCCAGTGTTGCCGGCGTCAGTGACATTGTCATGGTGGTGCCGGCACCGGACGGCGAAGTGGCGGATCTGGTGCTGGCGGCCGCGCACCTGGCCGGTGTCACCCGGGTCTACACCATCGGTGGCGCCCAGGCTGTGGCTGCGCTGGCCTACGGCACCGGGACCATCCAGGCGGTGGACAAGATCGTCGGTCCCGGCAACGCCTACGTGGCCGCGGCCAAGCGTCGGGTGTTCGGACGGGTGGGCATCGACATGGTTGCCGGCCCCTCGGAAATTCTGGTGATCTGCGACGGCCAGACGGATCCCGAGTGGATCGCCATGGACCTGTTCTCTCAGGCAGAGCATGACGAAGTTGCCCGGGCGATGCTGGTCTGCCCCGATGCCATGTACCTGGACCAGGTGCAGCAGGCCATGGAGCGCCTGCTGCCCGGCATGGAGCGGTCGGAGATCATCCGCGCCGCCTTGGCCAATCGCGGGGCCCTGATCTGCGTGCGGGATCTGGTGGAGGCGGAGGAGGTGACCAATTTCATCGCCCCCGAGCACCTGGAGCTGTCCGTGGCGCAGCCGCGCAAGATGGCGGAACGCATTCGCCATGCCGGGGCCATCTTCCTTGGCCGCCACACCCCCGAGGTCCTGGGTGACTACTGCGCCGGCCCCAATCACGTGTTGCCGACATCGCGAACCGCCCGGTTCGCCTCGCCGCTGGGGGTGTACGACTTCCAGAAGCGCAGCAGCCTGATCCATGCCACGCCGGAGGGTGCGGCGCGGCATGGCCGTGTCGCCGCCGCCATGGCCCACGCCGAAGGTCTCACCGCCCATGCCGAGTCGGCCAGCTACCGTATTCGCGACCATGACCAGGACGGATGATCGCGAGGCGCTGATCCGGCGTCTGGTGCGTCCGGCGGTGCAGGCCATGCAGGCCTACCACGTGCCGCCGGCCAGCGGCATGGTCAAGCTGGACGCCATGGAGAATCCCTATCCCTGGCCGGGCGAGCTGCGGGAAGCGTGGCTGCAGTGCCTGGGCGACGTCCATGCCAACCGTTACCCGGACCCGACTGCCGGCGCGGTGAAAGAGCGGCTGCGCCGGGAGGCGGACGTGCCGGACGGGGCCGAACTCCTGCTGGGCAACGGTTCGGACGAACTCATCCAGCTGCTGGGGCTGGCGCTGGGCGGGGCGGACCGCACCGTGCTGGCGCCGGGACCCGGCTTTGTCATGTACCGCCTGATCGCCGGGTTCACCGGCATGGCCTTCCACGAGGTGCCGCTGCGGGACGGTGATTTCGCGCTGGACGAGGGGGCCGTGCTGGCGGCCATCGCGCAGCATGAGCCGGCGCTGATCTATCTGGCCTATCCCAACAACCCTACCGGCAACGCCTTTGACGATGCCGCCGTGCGCGCGGTGATCGAGGCCGCGCCGGGGCTGGTGGTGGTGGACGAGGCCTACGCGCCCTTCTGCGGCCGCACCTGGATGGCCGCGCTGGCGGACTACGACCACCTGCTGGTCATGCGGACTGTCTCCAAGATGGGTCTGGCGGGCCTGCGGCTGGGGTACCTGGCCGGCCACCCGGACTGGCTGGAGCAGTTCGAGAAGTGCCGGCTGCCGTACAACATCAACGTGCTCACCCAGGTCAGCGCGGCGTTCGCCCTGGATCACGCGGACCTGCTACACCGGCAGACCGAGGCACTACGGGCCGAGCGCGGCCGGCTGTTCGACGCCCTGATTGCGCGCTCCCGACTCACCGTCTGGCCCAGCGATGCCAACTTCATCACCTTCCGGACGCCCGCCGGACGGGCGCGGTCCATTCACGCCTCGCTGCGGGAGCAGGGCGTGCTGATCAAGTGCCTGGACGGCAGCCACCCCATGCTGGGGGATTGCCTGCGGGTCACCGTGGGCACTCCGGACGAGAACACCCGTTTCCTGGACGCCCTGGATAACGCGCTGGCGTCGGTCTAGGCGTCACCGTCCCAGTTCCCCGGCAGCCGGGCGCTCCTGAACGGTGAGTTCGCGTTCGAAGGGCGAACCCTCACGGACGCCGGAGAGGGTGACGCGGGAGCCGGGCTCCCGCTCCGTGATGCGCATGAGCAGATCCTGGCTGTTACGGATCCGCTCGCCGTCCACCGCGTGGACCACGTCTCCCGGGGACAGATCCGCCTCGTCGGCGGGCCCACCCCGCATGATGCCGGCGATCAGCACGCCGTCGCGGGTCTCCAGGTCGAACGACTCTGCCAGTGATGGCGTGATGTCCTGGATCTCGACTCCGGCCCAGCCCCGGATGACCCGCCCTTCCTCGATGATGCTTTCCATGACGCTGCGGGCCAGCACCGCGGGGATGGCGAAGCCGATGCCGTGGGAGCCGCCGGAGCGGCTGAAGATAGCGGTGTTGATGCCGATCAGGTCGCCGTGGGCGTTGATCAGGGCGCCGCCGGAGTTGCCCGGGTTGATGGCGGCGTCGGTCTGGATGAAGTTCTCGAAGGTGGTCAGCCCCAGGCGGCTGCGTCCGGTGGCGCTGACGATGCCCTGGGTCACTGTCTGGCCGACGCCGAAGGGGTTGCCGATGGCCAGGACCACATCGCCCACGCGCACCTGGTCGGAGCGGCCGATGGTGATGGTGGGGAGCTCGTCCATGTCGATCTCCAGCACAGCCAGATCGGTTTCCGGATCCGTCCCCACCACCTGTGCCTCGCCTGCCCGCCCGTCGTTGAGAGAGACCTGGATGGCGTCGGCACCTTCGATGACGTGGTTGCTGGTGAGCACGTAGCCGCCGTCAGCGATGATTACGCCGCTGCCCAGGTTGGTCTCGGTACGGTCCCGCTCGCGCTCGGAGCCGCCGAAGAAGTCCCGGAAGAACGGGTCGTCGTACAGCGGGTGTTCGCCCCGGGTGACCCGGGTCGCGGTGAAAATGTTCACCACGCCCGGCGCCGCCGCATCCACGGCGTCGGCGTAGGACACCGGGCCATGCTCGCGCTCCGGCGCGGCAGCGTCGCCCGCTGCGCCGTTTTCCGGGGCCTGTTCGATGGTGACCACGCGGGGTTCCTGGTCGGCGATGCCAAGGACACCGGGGAAGAACCAGATGATGGCCACCGCCGCGGCGACGCCGATGAGAGCGTACGTCAGCAGGAAGCGCAGGGCGCGTCGTGTCTGCATGTCGGTCGTGATCTCCGCACGTGTAGAATGCTGCCCGAAAACCCCATTCTACGCACGTTCGCCGGAGGCGACAGTCATGCAACCCGTGGAACTGAGGCGATATCTGGATGAACTGCTGGAATCCCCGGCATTTACGGACTATGCCCCCAACGGTCTGCAGGTGGCCGGACGGCGCCCGGTCCGGCGGCTGGTGACCGGAGTCACTGCCTGCCGGGCGCTGCTGGACGAGGCGGTGCGCCGTGACGCCGACGCCGTACTGGTGCATCACGGTTACTTCTGGAAGAACGAGGATCCCCGTATTGACGGCATGAAGGCCGATCGGCTGCGGGTGCTCCTGGGGCACGACATGAGTCTGTTTGCCTACCACCTGCCCCTGGACGCTCACCCGGAACTGGGCAATAACGCTGCCCTGGCGCGGGCGCTGGGTATTGCCGTGACGGGCAGTTTCGAGACCGGGACCCATCGCCCCCTGGGCATGCTGGGCGAGTTGCCTGAGCCGGAGCCGCTGCAGGCGTTCGCCACCCGCCTGGGCGTGGCGCTGGGGCGGGAACCGGTGACGGTGCCCGGGGGCGATCATGCCGTGGGCCGCCTGGCGTGGTGCAGCGGTGGTGCCCAGGGGTTCATCGATCACGTCGCCACCCTGGGCGTGGATCTCTACTTCTCCGGCGAGATCTCCGAGCCCACCGTGCACACGGCCCGCGAGTGCGGGCTGCACTATCTCGCAGCCGGTCATCATGCCACCGAGCGCGGAGGCGTTCAGGCCGTTGGTGAGCACCTGGCCCACCGGTTCGGCCTGGAGCATACGTTCGTCGATATCAACAGCCCTGCCTGAAGCCGGAACGGTGCAGGGTGGTGACACTCTGCTAAACGCTTGTTGTCCAACATTGTGTCGACATTGCCCGGGTGGTCGGCAGACCCCGGAGCCCGGCGCCACGAGGGGGTTCGGCCTTGACCTGACCGGCCGGATGTCCGATCCTTGTGCGCCGTGCCAGCCGGGGTGCGCGATGTCTGCGCGTTGGTGGGATGCATTCTGGAAACGCTGCCCCGGGCCGGGTTCCGGTAATGCGCGGAGTGCGCCTGATCAGGCGTTGCCGCCGACCACGACGCTCAGGCACGTCATATTCGCAGGAAATCACCGAGTCGGTTGGTGTAACCCAACAGGGGGCAGGAATGAATCAGGAAGGTGCGGACAACAGCAGGCGCCGCTTTCTGACCGCGGCAACCACCGTGGTGGGCGGTGTTGGCGCCGCGTTTCTGGCGGTACCTTTCATCTCCTACTGGCGGCCCAGCGCCCGCGCCCAGGCGGCGGGCGCCCCGGTGGAAGTGGACGTATCCAGACTTGAGGAAGGGCAGCTGATCAACGTCAAGTGGCGCGGCAACCCGGTATGGCTGTTCCGGCGTACGGAGGAGAACCTGGAGGATCTGGAGCGCATCGAGGACCGTCTCCGCGATCCGGATTCCAGCGATCCGCAGCAGCCGGAGTATGCCCGCAACCGGCATCGCTCCATCAAGCCCGAGGTCATGGTCATGGTCGGCATCTGTACCCACCTGGGCTGCTCGCCGCTGTTCCGGCCGGACAGCACGCCGCAGGGTTTCGGTGGTGAATGGGTCGGGGGCTTCTTCTGCCCCTGTCACGGGTCGTATTTCGACCTCGCGGGCCGGGTGTATCAGGGGGTGCCCGCCAACCTGAACCTGGAAGTGCCGCCCTATTACTTCATCGATGACGACACCGTCCTGGTGGGCGAAGACGAAGAAGGAGCAGCCTGATGAGCGAGACCAGATCAGGGGGGCTGGTCGGCTGGATCGATGACCGTTTCCCGCTCACCAAGATGTGGAATGAGCACGTCGGCGAGTACTACGCGCCCAAGAATTTCAACTTCTGGTACTACTTCGGGTCACTGGCGCTGCTCACACTGGTTATCCAGGTGGTGACGGGAATTTTCCTCACCATGAACTACATCCCCTCCGGGGATCGCGCGTTCGAGTCCGTCGAGTACATCATGCGCGACGTCAACTGGGGGTGGCTGATCCGGTACATTCACACCACCGGCGCCTCGGCGTTCTTCGTGGTGGTATATCTGCACATGTTCCGGGCGCTCATGTACGGCTCCTACCAGAAGCCGCGGGAGCTGCTGTGGATCTTCGGCTGCCTGATCTTCGTCGCACTCATGGCCGAGGCCTTCATGGGCTACATGCTGCCCTGGGGGCAGATGTCCTATTGGGGCGGCCAGGTGATCATCTCGCTGTTCGGCGCCATCCCTGTGATCGGCCCGGATTTGGCGCTGTGGATCCGCGGTGACTTCGTCATCTCCGAGGTGACCCTGAACCGGTTCTTCGCCCTGCATGTGGTGGCGGTGCCACTGGTGATCATCTTCCTGGTGGTGGCGCACATCCTGGCGCTGCATGAGGTGGGGTCCAATAATCCCGACGGCATCGACATCAAGAAGAACAAGGATGCCAATGGCCTGCCGAAGGATGGCATTCGCTTCCACCCGTACTACACGGTGAAGGACCTCATCGGTGTCGGCGTCTACTTCATCCTGTTCTCGGTGGTGGTGTTCTACATTCCGGATTTCTGGGGTCTGTTCATCGAACACCCGAATTTCGAGGAAGCGAACCCGCAGGTGACGCCGGACCACATTGCCCCGGTGTGGTACTTCGCGGCCTACTACGCCATCCTCCGGGCGGTGCCTGACACCTTTGGCGGCGTCCTGATGATGGGGCTGGCGGTGATGATCCTGTTCGTCCTGCCGTGGCTCGACCGCGGCAAGGTCCGCTCCATCCGCTACCGTGGGCTGAGCTTCAAGATCGCCCTGGGGCTGTTCGCGGCCGGGTTCGTCCTGCTGACGTATCTGGGCACGCAGCCGGCCACGGACTGGAACGTGATCCTGTCGCGGCTTGGCTCCGTGCTGTACTTCGGCTACTTCATCTTCCTGTTCGTCTACACGGCTTTCGGGCTGGAGCGAACCAAGCCGGTTCCGGAGAGGGTGACGTCCTGATGAGAAAAATTGCACTGATACTGGCGCTGTCACTTCTGCCGGCGGTGGCCTGGAGCGGTTTGCCGGATCGCATGGATGTGGATACGGATCCGCATGACAAGAATTCGCTGCAACGTGGTGCGCAACTGTTCGCCAATTACTGCATGGCGTGCCACGAAGCATCGCTGATCCGCTACAACCGCATCGCTCAGGATCTGGGTATCGATGAGGATCTGGTCGAGGAGTACTTGATCTTCAAGCCCGAGACCCAGGTGCATGAGACGATGACCAATGCCATGACCGAGGCCGATGCCGAACAATGGTTCGGGGTGCCGGTTCCGGATCTGTCACTCACGGCGCGCCGTCATGGTCCCGAGTACATCTATACCTTCCTGAACCGTTACCACGTGGACGAAGACGCCGCCACCGGGTTCGATAACACGGTGATCAGCGGGACCGCTATGCCGCATGTGCTGGAGGTCCTGCAGGGGCGCCAGCACCCGGTCTACGAGGAGCGCAACGGCGAACAGGTGCTGGTGGACTTCGAGATCGAGGAAGGCACCGGCACCATGAGCCCGAGCGAGTATCAGGCGGCGACGCGGGATCTCACCAATTTCCTCGATTACGTTGCAGAGCCCGTCAAGGGCGAAAGGCAGCGTCTTGGCAAGTGGGTGATTCTGTTCTTCATCATCTTCACGGTGCTTGCCTACTTCCTCAAGAAAGAGTTCTGGAAGGACGTGCATTGATCCGCGGGTTGCCGGGCGCTGTCCGGCAACCCGCTGCAAGCGGGAGTGCCGAATGGCCTCAGTGAACAAGCGCTCCATCATGACTCTTTTCTCCGGGGCGCACTGCCCCTTCAGCCATCGGGTACGCTTTGTTCTCGCCGAGAAGGGGATCCAGGCAGAAGTCCACAACGTGGATGCCGATGCCATCCCGGAAGACTTGATGGAGCTCAATCCGTACGGCGGAGTGCCGACCCTGGTGGACCGGGATCTGTGCCTGTACGAGCCGAAGATCATCGTCGAGTATCTGGACGAGCGTTTTCCGCATCCGCCCATGATGCCCGTGGATCCGGTGTCCCGGGCCAAGGCGCGGCTGGTCCAGTATCGCATCGAGCGTGACTGGTACGGGCTGCTGGGGGAACTGGAAGCCGGGGATCCCGGCGTGCGTGACTCCGCCGGTGCTCGCCTGCGGGAGGAACTCATTGCCGCGGATGAACTGTTCGCCCAGGATCAGTGGTTCCTGAGCGAGGAGCGCACGGTGATGGATATCGCCCTCGGTCCCCTTTTGTGGCGCTTGAACCGTTTCGGCGCCGATCCCGGGGAACAGGCTCCGGCGCTGCAGTCCTACAGCGAACGGCTGTTCGCCCTGGACGCCTTTCAGGCGAGCCTCACCGACGTGGAACGTACCATGCGCGGCTGAAGCCGTGACACACTCAATCAGAGCTGCACCGGGGAGTTATGAGCGTGATGGATGCCCCGATGACCTCAAGTCGTCCCTACCTCATCCGGGCACTGTACGACTGGATCATCGATAACGGACTGACCCCTTATCTGCTGGTGGACGTCAGCAAGGAGGGGATCTACGCCCCCATGGAGTATGCCGACAACGGGCGGCTGGTGCTCAACATCTCCCAGCGGGCGGTGCGTGCCCTGGAACTGGGCAATGACATCATCGCCTTCAGTGGGCGGTTCGGCGGTAACGCCCTGGATGTGGAGGTTCCCGTGCGTGCGGTGATGGCCATCTACGCCCGGGAAAACGGTCAGGGCATGCTGTTCAACGACACCGACGATGATCCGCCGCCGTCCGGTGGAGATGGTGAGCAGTCCACGGATAACCAGGCGCAGACCTCCCGCCGGCCGAACCTCCGGGTGGTGAAGTAGGGTAGGCGGAACAATTCGCGTCCTGAGGGGCGCTGGGCACGGAGCCACGTGACTAACTTTTCAGGCGTAGGGCGGACCTTCAGGTCCGCCGTCCCCGCTGTGCAGGCCAAGGCGGCTTGGTCGAGCCTGAAATGGTGGACCTGAAGGTCCACCCTACGATCGCTCCGGTTGCTGCTTCAGCGACCTGCTACTCCAGGTACTCGAACAGCCGAACCACTTCGCGAACACCGCTGATGCGCCGGACCTCTTCGGTAATGGCTTCGGCCTCCTCCCGGGTGACCCGGCCCATGAGGTAGAGCCGCTGCCGCTCGGCGACGATGTGGAAACGCGCCCGATCCAGGGTTTCCGGATCGTCCAGCGGTAGCAGCCGGGTCGCGGCCCGGCCGACGAGCATGCGGTCCCGGGTGCGTGAGAAGACGGAACTCAGTTGCGCGATCACCAGTTCGTTGAAGACGTGGCGCGCGTCGCTCTCGTCGCGTGCGAGGCGGGCCATGCGTTGCCCCGCCTCGCGATCGGGCACTTCCCCCGTGAGCAGCACGATGCCGTCGAAGACCGTCACGGAGATGTTGGACTCGTGGCGCAGTTCTTCGTCACTCAGCAGTTCCGCCATGATCGCGGAACGGATGCGCTGATCGGCCAGGCGCTCGTTCAGGGAGCGGCTTTCCAGGGCGGACGCCGCGTTGTCATCGCCGTTGCCTGTGGGCCCGGCACATGCACCCAGGGCGAGTCCGAGCACCAGTGTCACGGCCAGGTCACGCGCTCTTGCCGCCACCGCCTACTCCATGCCGAACAGCGAGCGGTCGATCTGGTCGCAGAGGCAGTGGATCAGGAGCAGGTGGATCTCCTGGATCCGCGCGGTGACGTTGGCGGGAACGCGAATCTCCACGTCGTCCTCGCCGAGCATCGCCGCCATGGGGCCGCCATCCTTGCCGGTGAAAGCCACGACATGCATGCCGCGATCGTGAGCAGCCTGAATGGCCGCTACCACGTTGGGTGACTGCCCACTGGTGCTGATGCCCAGCAGCACGTCCCCTGCCTGACCCAGGGCTCGCACCTGCTTGGAGAACACGTCCTCGTAGCTGTAGTCGTTGGCGATGGAGGTGAGGGTGGAGCTGTCCGTGGTCAGGGCGACCGCCGGCAGCCCCGGGCGCTCCATTTCGAAGCGGTTGAGTAGCTCCGAGGAGAAGTGTTGCGCGTCCGCAGCGGAGCCGCCGTTACCGCAGGTCAGGATCTTGCCGTCGCGACCAAGGCACGCCACCATGCGTTCCCCGGCGGCTACGATGGCCGGGGCAAGGGTGTCCATGGCCATCTGCTTGGCGCGGATGCTCTCGTGGAAGTGCTGAATCACGCGATCGTGGGAGTCCATCCTGTCTCTCTGGGCTAGGGTCGAATGACTGGGACGAGCCTGGTCCGTCGGCGGCGGGCCACGCCGCCCCGCACTCGTCCACGCTCAGTCTGCCTGAAACGCGTCGCGAATCCACTCCAGGTTATCGTCATCCAGGGCCACCACGTCGAAGCGGCACGGTCGGTCCAGGCGTCGCTGCTGCAGGTAGGCGAGCGCTGCACGGATAATCCGTTGCTGCTTGCCCCGGCCAATGCTGGCCAGGGCGCCCCCGTGGCGTGCGTCGGCGCGAAACCGCACCTCGACGAACACCAGTGTGTCACCGTGGTCCATGATCAGGTCGAGTTCACCACCGCGGGCGAGGAAATTGCGTTCGCGCAGGTGCAGGCCCTGGCCTTCCAGATATCGCCGTGCCCGCTCTTCCTGAGTCCGGCCGCGTTCCCTGCGGCTGCTGTCCGTCACCGTTCGTTCGCCTCCGTCTCGTCAGCCGCGCTGTCCAGTCCGGGCAGTTGCTGCCGGTCCTCGTCGGGCTCCAGTCGTTCCACGCGGCCACGGTGGAAGCGCGCCGGCAGAACCTCCCGCTGCACTGCACCGGTGTCGTCGATGCGCAGTAGTCCGGTGGCGCCCTCCAGGCGCTCACCCTCGTTGGTGCGCATGGTGGCGAGATAGGGGATCAGCCGGTAGGCATCGGCCCCGAGGGCATACAAGGGCGCATTGCGGTCGAGTTCGCCATCCCAGATGGTGGCGAGTTCGGAGCGCCGCGGTGCCAGTCGGTCCCCTTCGCCGAGCATCCACGGCATGTCGAAAAAGACCACGCCGGCCATGTCCCTGTCGGCCGCGACCTCATCCCGGCCGCCCCAGGCGTGAGAAGTGGCCATGACCGGGAGGTCCAGGGCGTGATGGAAACGCAGTTGCGGGCGGATCAGCCGTGCCTGGCGCGGGAAAGCGCCGACGAACACCACGTCCACGTCCTGGCGACGGCGAGGTTCGAACTCCACCGACCGGTTGATGGTGCGACGCAGGCGCTGTTCACGCTGGCTGCTGCGGTCCAGACCGAGCATTCGCCGGATGGGCAGGGAAAAGTCACTCTGATCGTCGCGGTAGCGCTCGCGGGCCAGCACCGCCCCGCCACCCGATTCATACTGCTCCTGGAACGCGGTGGCGACACGCTCGCCCCAATCGTTTCCCGGGACGAGGACCACGGCGTGCCGCTGGCCGCTGGCAAGGGCATGGCGAGCCGCCTGGCGTGCCTCGTGCTCTGGCAGCAGGCCGAAGCGGAACAGGTTGCCGGGCAGGGAGGCATCAGCGGAGGCACTGTTCAGGGCCAGCATGGGGACCGGAAGTGAGCCGGTGTCGGCAAACACGGACACCGCCGGACGGGTCAGCGGGCCCACCACCAGGTCGGCACCGGCCTGGACGGCGGTCATGTATGCGGCCCAGGGATCGTCACCGTCCTCGCCGATGTCGTGGATGGTGACCTCGGTGCCGTCGTCCGCGGCGCTCAGCCTCGCCGCGAGAAAGCCATCACGGACGGCGCGGCCGGAATCCGCCAGCGAGCCGGACAGCGGCAACAGTAACGCCACCTTTTCCGGGCGCAGAACCTCCTCGCGATACTGGGCCATGATGTCGTCGGCGATCTCGCCGACTGCCGGGTGATCGGGGTAGCGGTCCCGCCAGAGCGCCACCGCTTCTTCCATTTCGGCCGGGTCCAGCCGGTAGTTGCGGATCAGGAAGGTCAGCTCCACCCAGCCACCGAAGATATCCGGGGCCGGTGGCATGATTTCCCGCAGCCTCTGCATGGGGACTTCGGCCAGGCTCTGCCGTAACTGATTCCGGTTCCGGTCCAGTCGTGGGCCCTCCGGGAGCAGGGCTTCCAGGCTTGCCCGGGTTTCGGCACTGTCCAGCAGCCGCCCCAGGCGGTACTCGGCGTCGGCACGCACTTCGATCAGGTCCGCCGCACGGCGCGTATCGCTGGGCAGGCGATCACTCACCTGTTCCAGCGCCCGTTCGTACTCCCCCCGTTCCAGGGCGATCCGGGCCAGTACCGCGGTGCGGAAATCCACCAGCGATGCGGGTGTGTCCTCGTCGATGGGTACGTCCCCGGCGAGTTGCTCCGCGCGCCCCAGATCCCCGGCGTCGACGAGCGCGGAGCTGGCGCGCAGCACGTATTCGTGCCGCAAGGGCGGTTCCTCTGCCTCCGCCGCCTCCAGGAACGCGTCCACCGCGCTGTCGTAGTCACCCTCGGCAAGCGCCTCTTCGGCGGTGTCCACCGCCGGGTGGCGCTCCGGTTCCTCAGGTGTGGGCGCACAGGCCGCCGTGAGGGCAATGGCGGCGATCAGCAGGAGGCGGCGCAGGTGCCGCGGGAGCGGGTGGTGCATCGGCATGAGGATTCCGTCACTATGGCGGCCTGTCTCAACGCCAGGTCGGGTGGGGCCGTCATGGCGCCCGCAACAACCTGGAAAAGGTCGAACGAGTCTAGCAGGTACCGGATTCAGGGGGGAACGTGTCGCCGTCAGCAGGCACACTTCATATCGTGGCGACGCCCATCGGCAATCTCGGGGACATGACCCCGCGGGGGCTGGAGGTCCTGGGGGCGGTGGACGTCGTGGCCGCGGAGGATACCCGGCACAGCGGCCGGCTTCTGGCACACTTTGGCGTGCGTGCCTGCGATTTGCTGAGCCTCCATGAGCACAACGAGGACGAGCGGGTAGAGGTCATCATCCGGCGCCTCCTCGGTGGTGAGAGTGTGGCGCTGATCAGTGACGCCGGCACGCCGCTGGTGAGTGATCCCGGCTATCAGCTGGTGCGCCGGGCCCACCGGGAGGGCATTCGCGTGATTCCGGTGCCCGGGGCGAGCAGCCCCGTGGCCGCGCTGTCGGTCTCCGGTCTGCCCACGGATCGCTTCTGCTTCGAGGGCTTCCTGTCGGCACGCTCCGGGCCGCGGGCCCGTCAGCTGGAGGGGCTGGCCGGCGAGGCCAGGACACTGGTGTTCCTGGAGTCATCCCACCGCATCGAGGCGACCCTGGAGGCCATGGTTGCTGCCCTGGGCGGTGAGCGCCAGGCGGTCATGGCCCGGGAGTTGACGAAGGCGTATGAAACCGTCCGCGCCAGCTCCCTGGCTGATTTGCTGACGCTGGTCCGGGACGATCCGGATCAGCGCCGTGGCGAGTTCGTCCTGGTGGTTGCCGGTGCGCCGCCGACGACGGTGAACGACGCCGAGCGCGACCGCGTCCTCGGCGTGCTTCTTGCGGAGCTGCCCGTCAAGCAGGCCGCGGCGCTGGGTGCCCGTATCCTGGGGCTGCCCCGCAATGCCTGTTATCAGCGCTTGCTGGAACTGCAGCGCGATTGACGGCCCGTCACCGTGTTACCCTGTTCGTGGAGTCGGCCAGGCAATCGCTGCCGGTGTTTCCACCGGCGGAGGAAAGTCCGGGCTCCACAGGGCAGGGTGCCAGGTAACACCTGGGAGGCGTGAGCCTACGGAAAGTGCCGCAGAAAACAGACCGCCGATGGCCCGTCAGGGCACAGGCAAGGGTGAAAAGGTGCGGTAAGAGCGCACCGCGCGGGTGGCAACACGCCGCGGCACGGTAAACCCCACCCGGAGCAAGACCAAATAGGGGAGCCATGATGTGGCCCGCATCGCTCCCGGGTAGGTCGCTTGAGGCGCGCGGTGACGCGCGTCCCAGAGGAATGGTTGCCCATCGACAGAACCCGGCTTACCGGCTGACTCCTTCTCTTTTCCGGAATCACCCGTCGGCGCAATCCCGCGCCGACGGGTGAATGTCGACCGTCTCCTCCCGCCGTCGGTTGTCCCTTTTTGTCGGCCCCGCCCGATGGTCTTTCTTGCAGCCAATTCCAGAAACACTTCTTAACGCGCTGATTTGAGTCTCGATTCCATTCGCTTGCTGCCGTCGCGTGGCAGCGACACCCGGGGATTCTTAAGTTCTTGTCACACAAGAAAGAATCCCTGTCCGTTTCCTTGACAGGTGGGAGACAGGCTCCCTATAGTGTGACGAAGTGGGATGAAGTGGCACAAAATGGAATATCCGGGGGCATCAGGGGTAGAACGTGTTTAGAGTTCGGGGGGTCGCCAATCTCAATCTCGACGGCAAGGGGCGCATGAGCTTTCCCAGTCGCTTCCGCGACAAGCTCATGAGTTTCTGCGAGGGCGAGATCGTGGTGACCGCGGATCCCGAGCGCTGTCTGCTGGTCTATCCCCTGCCGGAGTGGGAAGAGATCGAGGAGAAGCTCATGTCACTGCCGTCTCTGAACGCCCACGCGCGCTCACTGCAACGCGTGTATCTCGGTCATGCCACCGAGGCACAGCTGGACGGCAGTGGCCGGGTGCTGCTGCCGCCGCCGTTGCGGGAGTTCGCCGGCCTGGACAAGCGGGTGGTGCTGGTGGGTCAGGGCAAGCGGTTCGAGCTCTGGGACGAAGGCACGTGGAACGAGCGGTTCGATCAGTGGCTGTCGTCGGCGGCGGACAAGGAGGGGATGCCGGACGAGCTGCAGCAGCTGTCCCTGTGATCCGGATCTGGCCATGATCGCCGAAGACCAACACCGGCCGGTACTGCTGGCCGAAGCAGTGGAGGCGCTCAACGTGCAGGAGAGCGGCGTCTACATGGATGGCACCTTCGGGCGCGGCGGACATGCCGCCGCGATCATGGAGCGGCTCGGCCCAGCGGGGCGGCTGTGGCTCCTGGATCGCGACCCGGAGGCCATTGATGCCGCCGAGCAGCGCTTTGCCGGCGATGGGCGTGCTCGTGTCCGGCACGCCTCCTTCGGTGACGCGGTCGACGTCCTGCGGAAGGACGGCGTCCACGCCCTGGATGGCGTGTTGTTGGATCTCGGTATGTCGTCGCCGCAGCTGGACGACGCCGACCGTGGCTTCAGCTTCCGCCATGACGGCCCGCTGGATATGCGTATGGATACCTCCGCCGGTGAAACCGCCCGGGAGTGGCTGGCGCGGGTGGCGGAAAAGGACCTGGTGCGGGTGCTGCGCATCTACGGTGAGGAGCGGTTCGCCAAGCGCATTGCCCGTGCCCTCGTGAAGGCGCGGGAGGCCGGCGATTTGCCCGGGACCACCGGCGAGCTGGCCGCCCTGGTGGCTGCGGCGGTGCCGTACCCGGACCGGCACAAGCACCCGGCCACGCGGACGTTCCAGGCCATCCGGATCGCCCTGAACGGCGAACTCGATGCCCTGCAGCGTTTTCTGGATTCGGTCATCGACCTGCTCGCCCCCGGGGGCCGGCTGGTGGTGATCAGTTTCCATTCGCTGGAGGACCGGATGGTCAAGCGATTCATCCGGGGCGCCGGCGAGCAACGGGATCTGCCGCCGGAGATTCCGGTGGTGCCGGAAGGGCTGCGTGCGCGCCTGCGACCCATCGGTCGCGCCGTGCGTGCCGGGAATGAAGAAGCCCGCGCCAATCCGCGGGCGCGGAGTGCGGTGATGCGCGTCGCGGAGCGGCTGTCATGAATGGCTCGGCGCTGGTTGTCTCCGGGCTGGCGGCAGCGGTGGCGCTGTCGGCACTGCTGGTGATCTACAGCCAGCACCAGAGCCGGGTGTTGTTTGCCGAACTGCAGGAGCTCAACCGCGAGCGTGATGCCCTGGACGCCGAATGGGGCATGTTGCGCCTGGAGCAGGGGGCGTGGGCCACCCATGGGCGGGTCGAGCGGCTCGCTCGCGAGGAGCTGGACATGGTGATGCCCGGGCGGGATGACGTGGTCATCCTGCGCCGGCCGTCAGGGAACAGGGATTGATCCCGATGAGGAGTGGCACGTGAGCACAGCCAACGCCAACAAGCCGTATCAGCCGCCATACTGGCGCTACGTCACCGTGCTGGTGGCGTTCGCCGTGCTGGCCGGTGCGCTGGGGTGGCGTGCTGTGGATCTGCAGGTGGTGCGCAAGGACTTTCTGCAGCATCAGGGGGATGCCCGCCACCTGCGGGTGGTGTCCGACCCGGCGCATCGCGGCATGCTCACGGACCGTACCGGTGAGCCGCTGGCCATCAGTACCCCGGTGGAAACCGTCTGGGCGCATCCTGGCAATCTGCTGGAAGCCGCCGACCGCCTGCCGGAGCTGGCGCGCATGCTGGACATTGACCCGTCCGCGCTGGCGCAACGGCTGCGCCAGCGTAGCGGGCGCGAGTTCGTCTATCTGCGGCGGCATGTGTCGCCGGACCTCGCCCAGCAGGTGATGGATCTCGATCTCCCCGGCGTGGCGTTGCGCCGGGAGTATCGCCGGTTCTATCCCGCCGGCGAAGTCACCGGTCACCTGCTCGGGTTCACCGATGTGGATGATGTGGGCCTGGAAGGGCTGGAGCTGGCGTTCGAAAGCTGGCTGCGCGGTGAATCCGGCCGCAAGCGTGTAGTGCAGGACCGGCGTGGGCGCATCATCGAGGACGTGGAGCAGCTCCGGGAGCCGCGTCCGGGACGTGACCTCGAGCTCAGCATCGACCGTCGGTTGCAGTATCTTGCCTATCGGGAGCTCAAGGCGGCCGTGAACGCCCATGACGCCGCCGGCGGTTCGCTGGTGCTGATGGATCAGCACACCGGCGAAATCCTGGCCATGGTCAACCAGCCCGCGTTCAACCCCAACAACCGCGCCGGCATGGAGTCGGGCAGTTCCCGCAACAGTGCCCTGGTGGATGCCTGGGAGCCGGGCTCGACCATCAAGCCCTTCACCGTGGCGGCCGCCCTGGACGCGGGCAGCGTCACGCCGGAGACGGAGATCGATACCGGGCCGGGCGTGATCCGGGTGGGTGGTCACCGGGTGCGGGATCTGCGGGACTACGGCCGCATCGATGTCACTGAGGTGCTCAGCAAGTCCAGCAATATCGGCGCGGCGAAACTGGCGCTGGATCTTGAGGATGATGCGCTGTGGCGCTTGCTGGGTCGCGCCGGTTTCGGCCAGCGCACCGGTGTCGGTTTCCCCGGTGAAGCGTCCGGACGGCTTGCCTCCATGCCTTCGGGCAGCGAGATCGAGCAGGCCACCCTGGCCTTCGGCTACGGACTGTCCGCCACGCCGTTGCAGCTGACTCGTGCCTATGCCGCCATTGCCGGCGACGGCACCATGCCGCTGCCCACATTCCTGCGCAGTGACGAGGCGGAGGAGCGCGAGCGCGTCATGAGCCCGGAAGCGGCGGCGGCCGTGCGCGGCATGCTGGAAAAGGCCACCATCAGCGGCGGTACGGCGACCCGCGCGCAGGTTCCGGCCTACCGGGTCGCCGGCAAGACCGGAACGGTGCACAAGTCCGAGGCCGGTGGCTATGCCGAGGACCGTTACGTCGCCTGGTTCTCGGGCATGGCCCCGGCCAGTCATCCGCGGCTGGTACTCACCGTGATGCTGGACGAACCCCGGGGTGAGGCCTACTACGGTGGCCAGGTGGCTGCCCCGGTCTTTGCCGAGGTCATGGGCGGCGCCCTGCGATTACTAAACGTGCCGCCGGACGGCCTGGAGCGGACGCCGGTGCCGGAGTCGCTGACCGCCATGGGGGATGAGCGCCAATGAGCGCCGCTGCGTACCAGACCCTGAGCACGCCCCTGGCGACCCTGCTCCAGGGCATCGCCCGCAGTGACGCGGTTGCGAGCACGCAGGTTACCGGGCTGGCCCTGGATACCCGCCGTCTGGCTGCGGGTGCTGCCTTCGTCGCTATCCCCGGGACACGTCAGCACGGTCTTGCTCACGTTGCCGGCGCGGTGGCCGCCGGTGCCGCTGCGGTGCTCTACGAACCCGACGGTGCGGGTGATGTTGCCGCCGCCAGGGCCAGCTGCGACGCGGCGGGTGTTCCCCTGGTGCCGGTGCCGGGGCTTGCAGCGCATGCCGGTGAACTGGCTGCGCGTATCCATGGCTACCCCGCTGCCGCGCTTCAATGCATCGGTGTGACCGGCACCGACGGCAAGACCTCGGTCACACGTTTCCTCGCCGACGCCCTGGATCGTGAGGATGCCCGGTGTGGGCTGGTGGGCACCCTGGGCGCCGGGTTTCCAGACGACCTTACGGACACTGGCATGACCACCCCGGATGCCCCCACGCTGCAGGAGCGGCTTCGCGACATGGCGGACCGCGGCGCCCGCAGCGTGGTCATGGAAGCATCGTCCCATGCGTTGATGCAGGAGCGGCTGGCGGGGATCCCGTTCCATACCGCCGTACTCACCAACCTGGGCCGGGATCATCTGGACTACCACGGCGGGGTTGAGGCCTACGCCCAGGCGAAAATGCGCCTGTTCCGCGGCGGGGACCTGCAGCTGGCCGTTCTCAACCAGGACGACGCCCTGGGGCTGCGCCTGCGCCGGGAGCTGCGGCAGAGCGGCGTCCGGGTTCTGTCCTACAGCCTGGACGCCGGGGCCGATGTGGAGCTTCTCTGCACCTCCCTGCGGACCCGCGCCGAAGGACTGGCCATGACCGCCATCACCCCGGCCGGGACCCTTGATGTGAGCGTGCCGTTACTGGGCCGTTTCAACGCCGCCAATATCCTCGCGGTGATCGGCGTCCTGCACGGGCTCGGGCTGGACACCGATGTCATCAGCCAGCAATTGCAGCGCGTGCGTCCCGTGCCGGGGCGCATGGAACCTTTCAGTGCTGCGGGCCGGGCGCTGGCCGTGGTGGACTACGCACACACGGCCGGAGCCCTGAGTGCGGCGCTTTCGGCGCTGCGGCAGCATGCCCGAGGGCGTGTCTGGTGCGTGTTCGGTTGCGGCGGCGAGCGCGACACCGGCAAACGGCCCTTGATGGGGCGCGCCGCGGAAGCGCTGGCCGACGAGATCATCATTACCGACGACAATCCCCGTGGCGAAGACGCGGACGCCATCGTGTCGGCGATTCGCGACGGCTTGCGCGCTCCGGGCGGCGCACGGATCATCCGCGACCGCGCCGTGGCCATTGCCACTGCTCTGAGCGAGGCGGCGGTCGACGATGTGGTCCTGGTCGCCGGCAAGGGCCACGAAACCGACCAGATCACCGCCACCGGGCGGCACCATTTCAGTGACCGCGAGGTGGTTGAGCGCATCCAGGCGGGAGGTGAGCCATGATCCACTGCCGTCTGGATGAGCTCGCGGCACCACTGGGGGCGCGCCTGAGCGGGCCCTCGGTCGCTTTTCGGGGTGTGAGTACCGACAGCCGCAGTGTCAACCCGGGCGAGCTCTTCGTTGCCCTGGAGGGGGAGCGTTTCGACGGCCACGGTTTCCTGAGTGATGCCGTGGCCCGCGGCGCCGCCGCAGTCATGGTCCGCCACGGTGACAACATCGGTGCGCCGGCGCTGGTGGTGGAGGACACACGCCGTGCGCTGGGCGCCCTGGCGCGGCACTGGCGTCGTCGCTGCACCGCGCGAATCGCGGCCATTACCGGCAGCAATGGCAAGACCACGGTCAAGGAAATGCTCGGCGCGATTCTGAACCAGGTCGCCCCCACTCTGGTGACCCGCGGTAACCTGAACAACGACATCGGCGTGCCCCTGACCCTGTTCCGTCTGGCCGAGGGGGATCACTTTGCGGTGGTGGAGATGGGAGCCAATCATGGTGGTGAAATCGCCACCCTGGCTGCCATCGCCGAACCGGACGTTGGCGTCGTGACCAATGCCGGGCCGTCCCACCTGGAGGGCTTCGGCAGTGTCGACGGCGTTGCCCGCGGTAAGGGCGAGATGTTCCAGGGGCTGGGTGCCGGGGGGACCGCAGTGATCAACGCCGACGATGCCTACGCCGACCTGTGGCGGCAGCTTGCCGGCGGCAAGGCCATTGTCGACTTCGGCATTGACGCCCCGGCCGCCGTGTCCGCCTCGCCGGCGAGCCCAGGACAGCCGGTTCGTATCAGTCTGCCGGCCGGGACGGTGTCCGTTCGCCTGCCGGTGCCCGGCCGACACAATCTCATGAACGCGCTGGCTGCGGCCGCTGCGGCGTCGGCGCTGGGCGCCTCGCCGGAGGCGATCCGCAGTGGCCTGGAGGGCGTCAGCCCGGTGGCCGGCCGGTTGAATCGCCGTAACGGCGTCGCCGGCTCCACAGTGCTGGACGACACCTACAACGCCAATCCGGCCTCCCTGGCCGCGGGCCTGGAGGTGCTCGCCACGGTTCAGGGCGCGAGCTGGCTGGTGCTGGGAGACATGGGTGAACTGGGCACCGACGGCGCCGCACTGCATGCCGAGGCGGGGCGCCGGGCGCGGGCCGCCGGCGTCCGGCGGCTGTTCGCCGTGGGACCACTGAGTGCCGAGGCGGCCACCGCCTTCGGTGCAGGCGCGCAGCATTTCGACGATCAGCAGGCGCTCATCGATGCCCTTCGCGCGGCAGTGACCGCCGACGTCACGGTGTTGGTGAAGGGCTCCCGCAGCATGGGCATGGAGCGGGTGGTGCAGGCGCTGGAGGTCGGGGACATGGCCGGGGGGAGAGGCTGACATGCTGTTCCATCTGGCCGCGTTTCTGGAAGAGTTCTACAGCGGGTTCCGCGTATTCCAGTACATCACCCTGCGCGCCATTCTCGGCGTGCTCACGGCGTTGATCATGTCGTTCATGGTCGGGCCGGTGGTGATCCGTCGTCTGACGCGTCACCAGATCGGCCAGCAGGTGCGCGACGACGGCCCGCAGTCGCACCTGTCCAAGGCGGGCACGCCCACCATGGGCGGCGCCATGATCCTGGTGGCCATCGCCACGGCGACGCTGCTGTGGGCGGACCTGAGCAATCGTTATATCTGGGTGGTGCTGTTGACCACGCTGGCCTTCGGCGTGATCGGCGGTGTCGACGACTATTTCAAGCTGCGCTTCGGCAACAGTCGCGGTCTGGCGGCACGGCACAAGTACATCTGGCAGTCGGTTGTGGGGCTGGGCGCCGCGTTCGCGCTGTTCATCACTGCCCAGAACACGGTGGAGACCACGCTGATCCTGCCGTTCCTCAAGGACGTGACCTGGCAGCTGGGCTGGCTGTTCATCCCGCTCACCTACCTGGTGATCGTCGGCGCCAGCAACGCCGTGAACCTCACCGACGGGCTCGACGGACTGGCCATCAATCCGGCGGTGCTGGTGGGGGGTGCCCTGGGCGTGTTCGCCTACGCCTCCGGTCACTTCCAGTTCGCCGACTATCTGGGCATTCCGTTCGTGCCCGGCGTTGGCGAGGTGGTCATCTTCTGCGGTGCCCTGGTGGGTGCGGGGCTTGGCTTCCTGTGGTTCAACGCCTACCCGGCCCAGGTGTTCATGGGTGACGTGGGCGCACTGGCGCTGGGCGCGGCCCTGGGCGTGGTGGCGGTGGTCACCCGTCAGGAGATCGTGCTGTTCATCATGGCGGGCGTGTTCGTGGTGGAGACCCTCTCGGTGATGCTGCAGGTGGCGTCGTACAAGCTCACCGGTCGGCGCGTGTTCCGCATGGCGCCGCTGCACCATCATTTTGAACTCAAGGGCTGGCCGGAACCGCGGGTGATCGTCCGCTTCTGGATCATCACCGTGATTCTGGTGTTGATCGGTCTGGCCTCGTTGAAGATCAGGTAAATGCAGGCAGTCATGGCGAAAAACGTGCGTACAACGGTGGTGGTCGGTCTGGGGCAGACCGGGGAGGCGTGCGTGCGCTTCCTGCACCGTCGTGGTATCGCCGTCGCCGCCACCGACAGCCGCCGGCGCCCGCCGGGGGCAAGCAAGGTTCACGATCTGGACCCTGCCATCCCGCTGCACCTGGGGGACTTCGACGCCACCCTGCTGGCGGACGCCGCCGAGATCGTGGTCAGCCCGGGGGTCTCCCTGGATGAGCCGGCGCTGCGCCAGGCCCGTCTGTGCGGTGTGCCCGTGATCAGCGAGATCGAGCTGTTCGCCCGCCAGGCCCGTGCTCCGGTGGTCGCCATTACCGGCTCCAATGGCAAGAGTACCGTGACCACCCTGGTGGGGGAGATGGCGGGGGAGGCCGGCAAGCGCGCCGGTGTCGGCGGCAATCTAGGCACCCCGGCGCTGGACCTGCTGGACGATCCGGAGCCGGACCTCTACGTGCTCGAGCTGTCCAGCTTCCAGCTGGAAACCACCCATTCCCTGTGCCCGGCGGCGGCGGTGGTCCTGAATGTCAGTGCCGACCACATGGATCGTCACGGCGACGTGGAGACCTACGCCGCCATCAAGGCCCGGGTCTACCACGGTGATGGCGTCATGGTGGTGAACCGGGACGATGCCCGAGTCGCCGCCATGGCGCGGCGTGGCCGAGCAGTGCGCCCGTTTGGCCTGGCAGCGCCGTCACAGGAGGGCTACGGCATTCTCCGCAGCGGCGGCCGTGACTGGCTGGCGCGGGACCGCGATGCCCTGCTGCCGGTGGACTCCCTGGCCCTGCAGGGGCGGCATAACCAGCTCAATGCCCTGGCGGCGCTGGCCCTGGCCGAGTCCGTGGGGCTGCCATCCGACGCCTGCCTGCGGGTGCTCCAGCGCTTCACCGGTTTGCCCCATCGCATGCAGTGGCTGGGCGACCGCGCCGGGTTGCGCTGGATCAACGACTCCAAGGCCACCAATGTCGGCGCCGCCCTGGCCGCCGTGGAAGGTCTGGATGGGCCCCTGGTGCTGATCGCCGGCGGTCAGGGCAAGGGCGCCGATTTCACGCCCCTGGTGGAGCCGCTGGCGCGCAAGGCGCGCGCCGTGGTGCTGGTGGGCGACGATGCACCCATCCTGGCGCGCGCGCTGGGCGACCGGGTGCCCCAGGTTCGTGCCCGCGACATGGACGACGCGGTCGCGCGGGCGTGCGAGGTGGCGCAGGTCGGGGATACCGTGCTCCTGTCCCCGGCCTGTGCCAGTTTTGATCAGTACGCCGGTTACGAGGCGCGCGGACGTGCCTTTGCCGACGCCGTGGGGAGGCTGGTGCCATGAGTGTGCGCGTGCTCAATGCCGCCGCCGGCGAGGCCCGCCGTGCCAGTGCCCTGTGGCCGAATCTGGACCAGCGCCTGGTTTGGGCCCTGATCGCCGCGGTGGTGGTGGGCCTGGTGGTGCTGACCTCCGCGTCCATGTCACTGGCCGACAGCCAGTTCGGCTCGCCTTTCTATTTCCTCCAGCGTCAGCTGCTGTTCCTGGGCATGACCCTGGCGGGGGTCTGGCTGGTGCTGCAGGTGCCGCTGCATGCCTGGTATCAGGCCAGCGGCCTGCTGCTGCTCTGCGCTTTTCTCCTGTTGGTGGCGGTGCTCATTCCGGGGGTTGGCCGGGAAGTCAACGGCGCCACCCGCTGGATCCCGGTTGGAATCTTCCATCTGCAGGTGTCCGAGGTGGCCAAGTTCGGTGTGCTGTTCTACCTGGCCGCGTACATGGTGCGCCGGGGCGACCGCGTGCGGGGCTCCATGCAGGGTTTTCTCATCCCCATCGTGCTGCTCGGGGCCACCGGCGTGTTGCTGCTGATGCAGCCGGATTTCGGTGCCGCGCTGGTGCTGGGTGCCACCGGTCTGGGCCTGCTGTTCCTGGCCGGGGTGCCACTGTGGCGTTTTGCTGCACTCGTGGCAGGAGCCGGCGCCCTGGCCTGGGCCCTGATCATCACCTCGCCGTACCGGGTCACCCGGCTCACGGCGTTCGTGGATCCCTGGGCGGATCCCTTCAACACCGGTTTCCAGCTCACCCAGTCCCTCATCGCCATCGGTCGGGGCGAGTGGTTCGGCGTTGGCCTCGGTGCCAGCGTGCAGAAGCTGTTCTACCTGCCGGAGGCGCACACGGATTTCGTCTTCGCGGTGCTCGCCGAAGAGCTCGGGCTGGTGGGCGTGGTGGTGGTGATCGCCCTGTACGGCTGGATCGTCTGGCGGGTGCTGTCCATCGGCATGGCGGCGCTCCGGGAGAATCACCACTTCGGCGGCTACGTCAGTCTGGCGGTGGGGTTCTGGCTGGGACTGCAGAGCTTCATCAATATCGGCGTGAGCATGGGCCTGCTGCCCACCAAGGGGCTCACCCTGCCGCTGATGAGCTACGGCGGCAGCAGTATGCTGTCCACCGGCATCGCCCTGGCGGTGGTCCTGCGGGTGGACTACGAGCGGCGCATGGCGGCGCGTTCGGCAAGCCGCAGGAGGGCATCATGAACCGCTCCGCAGCCAACCAGGCGCCGGTGCTGATCATGGCCGGCGGCACCGGCGGCCATGTGTTCCCGGCCCTGGCCGTGGCGGACGCGCTGCGTGCCCGCGACATTCCCGTGGTCTGGCTGGGCACCCGGGAAGGGCTGGAGGCGCGTGTGGTGCCGGAGGCGGGCTTCGCCATTGAATGGCTCACCGTGCGTGGCCTGCGCGGCAAGGGCGTTAGCGGCTGGCTGCTGGCACCGGTACGGGTGCTGCGCGCCGCTCTCGAGGCCGTGGGCGTCCTGCGACGGCAGCGTCCCCGTGCGGTGCTGGGCATGGGCGGCTATGTGGCCGGTCCCGGCGGCATGGCGGCATGGCTGTTGCGCTACCCGCTCGTGATTCACGAACAGAATGCCCGCGCCGGCCTGACCAATCGCCTGCTGGCGCGCTGTGCCCGGGTCGTGCTGGCCGGATTCGACGGGGCGTTCCCCGGACGGCGCGCCGAAGTGACCGGCAACCCCGTCCGCGGCGACATCCTGAGGCTGGCACCCCCGGAGCAGCGGACGCCGCGCGCCGGGCGCTGGCGGCTGCTGGTGCTGGGCGGCAGTCTCGGTGCCCAGGCGCTCAACGAGGCCGTTGCCCGTGCCGTGGCCAGGATGCCCGAGGCCGACCGTCCCGCGGTCCGGCACCAGGCGGGCCAGCGTACCGAGGACATTGCCCGGCAGGCCTACGCCGATGCCGGCGTGGATGCCGACGTTTCGGCGTTCATCAGTGACATGGCTGCCGCCTACGAGTGGGCGGACGTGGTGCTCTGCCGCGCAGGCGCCCTGACGGTGAGCGAACTGGCCGTTGCCGGCGTGCCCGCCGTCCTGGTGCCGCTGCCCCATGCCGTGGATGACCACCAGACCGCCAACGCCCGGCACCTGGTGGACGCCGGCGCTGCAGTGTTGCTGCCCCAGGATCAAATCACGCCGGAGCGGCTGCAGGAACACCTGGAAGGGCTGGGAGGCGATCGTGGGCGGCTGCTGGAAATGGCCCGAGCCGCACGCGCCGTGGCGAAGCCGGATGCCGCCGAGACGGTGGCCGAACGTTGTCTGGAGGTGGCCCGATGAGCAACGGCCAGCGCCCGCATCCCATGGATCACACTCGCCCCGGCACCATGGGCCGGGTCCGGCGTATTCACTTCGTCGGCATCGGCGGTGCCGGCATGAGCGGCATTGCCGAGGTACTGCTGAATCTTGGTTACCGGATCTCCGGTAGTGATCTCAAGGAGAACCCGGTGACCGCGCGCCTGCACGAGCTGGGCGCAACCATCCGCACCGGTCACGCACCGGGGCACGTGGCACACGCCGACGCGGTGGTGGTCTCCACCGCCGTGGGTGAGGACAACCCGGAAGTGCAGGCCGCCAGGGAGGCGCGTATTCCGGTGGTGCCGCGGGCGGAAATGCTGGCCGAGCTCATGCGCTTCCGCTACGGCGTTGCGGTTGCGGGGACCCATGGCAAGACCACGACCACCAGCCTGGTGGCCAGTGTACTGGCCGAGGGCGGGCTGGACCCCACCTTCGTCATCGGTGGGCGGCTCACCAGTGCCGGCGCCAACGCGCGCCTGGGCGAGAGTCAGTTCCTGGTGGCCGAGGCCGACGAGAGCGATGCGTCGTTCCTGTATCTGCAGCCGATGATCGCGGCGGTGACGAACATCGACGCCGACCATCTCGGCACCTACGGCGGCGATTTCGGGCGGCTGCGCGCCACGTTCCTGGAGTTCCTCCACCACATTCCGTTCTACGGCCTGGCCGTACTGTGCCTGGACGACCCGGAAGTGGCCGATCTGCTGCCGGAGGTGACACGCCCGGTGCGCACCTACGGTATCGATGCCGCGGCCGATCTGCAGGCGTTCAATCTGCGCCAGAGCGGCGGCCGCACGGAATTCAGCGTGCGCATCAACGGCGATCCCGAGCCCCTGGAGATCACCCTTAATCTGCCCGGCCGGCACAACGTCCTCAACGCCCTGGCCGCCATTGCCATCGCGGACGAGCTGGGCGTGGAACGCGCCGCCATCGGTCGCGCGCTGGCGGAGTTCCAGGGGATCGGCCGGCGTTTCCAGAGCTACGGCGATGTCGCCCTGCCCGGCGGCGGCCAGGCACTGGTGGTGGACGACTACGGTCACCACCCCAGTGAACTGCGGGCCGTGCTGGACGCCGTGCGTGCCGGCTGGCCGGACCGGCGCCTGGTGGTGGCGTTTCAGCCGCACCGCTACAGCCGCACCCGGGATCTGTTCGATGACTTTGCCCGGATTCTCGCCGAAGCCGACGTGCTGCTGGTCACCGAGGTCTACGCCGCCGGTGAGGATCCCGTCGCCGGCGCTGACGGGCGCTCCCTGTGTGCTGCCATCCGCGCCCGGGGCCGGGCGAACCCAGTGTTCGTGCAGAGCATCGATGAGCTGGTGACCACGCTGCCCGGGGTGCTTGCCGATGGCGACATTCTGCTGACCCTGGGAGCCGGCAGCATTGGCGGCGCCGCGGCACAGCTCCAGGCGCACCTGGCGGGAGGGCGGACATGATGACGGCCGAACGCGACACCATCGAACTGCGCGGCGAGATGCGCCGTGACGAGCCCATGGCCCGGCACACCAGCTGGCGCGTGGGTGGTCCGGCGGATCGCTTTTACCGCCCCGCGGACCGGGACGATCTGGGCGCGTTCCTGCGCTGGCTGCCGGATGACGAGCCCCTGCTGTGGTGCGGACTGGGCAGCAACCTGCTGGTGCGGGACGGCGGCGTGCGTGGCACCGTGGTCTACCTCCAGGGCTGCCTGGATCGCCTGGAGCGCCTGCCCGGCGACCGAGTCCACGCCGACGCCGGCGTCGCCTGTGCCAAGGTCGCCCGCTTCAGCGCCCGGGAAGGTCTGGTGGACGCCGAATTCCTCGCCGGCATCCCGGGCACCATGGGCGGCGCCCTGGCCATGAACGCCGGCGCCTTCGGTGGCGAGACCTGGGAAGTGGTGGAGGCGGTGGACGCGGTGGGCCGCGACGGGGTCATCCGTCAGCGGCTGCCGGCAGAGTACCGCGTCGGTTACCGCAGCGTGGAACTGCCCGCCGAGGAGTGGTTCATCGGTTGCCGCGTGCAGCTGCGCGCTGGTGACGGTGATGCCGCCATGGCGCGCATCCGCGAGCTGCTGGCGCGGCGTGCCGCTACCCAGCCCATGGGCAAGGCGAGCTGCGGCTCGGTGTTCCGCAACCCCGACGGCGATCACGCCGCCCGGCTCATCGAGAGTGCGGGCCTGAAGGGATTGCGGTTTGGCGGTGCCGTGGTCTCGGAGAAACACGCCAACTTCATTCTCAACGAGGGCAGTGCCACCGCCGCGGACATCGAGGCGCTGGCCAGCGAGGTCCGCACCCGCGTCCAGGAGCGCAGCGGCGTGCTCCTGGAGCCGGAATTCCGCGTCGCCGGCGAGCCGGCGGGAGGGGTCCGATGAGCAACAGCATGCGCAAACAGCCAGCCGACATGGGGCGGGTCGCCGTGCTGATGGGTGGCTGGTCGGCCGAGCGGGAGATCTCCCTGCGCAGTGGCCGGGAAGTCCTTGCCGGCCTGCAGGCCCGGGGCGTCGACGCCCACGCGCTGGATGCCGGTCTTGACGTCATCACCGCGCTGGAGCGGGGCGACTATGACCGTGCGTTCGTGGCCCTGCACGGTCGCGGCGGCGAGGACGGCGTGATTCAGGCCGGCCTTGAACTGCTGGGCATGCCCTACACCGGCAGCGGCGTCCTCGGGTCGGCCCTGGCCATGGACAAGCTGCGCAGCAAACAGGTCTGGCGGGGTGCCGGTCTGCCCACGCCGGAGTACATGGAGCTGCGCCCGGACACCGACCTGGATGACGTGGTCGCCGCGCTCGGGCTGCCCCTGATCGTGAAGCCTGCCCACGAGGGCTCCAGCATCGGCATGACCCGGGTGAACAGCGCCGACGCACTGGCCGCCGCCCGGGACGAGGCGGCCCGGTTCGACGGTGACATCCTTGCCGAGCGGTGGATCACCGGCGAGGAGTACACGGTTTCTCTGCTGGGCAATGAGGTGCTGCCGGCGATCCGGCTGGAGACGCCGCGCACCTTCTACGACTTCGCCGCCAAGTATGAGGCCGACGATACCCGCTACCACTGTCCGTGCGGACTGGAGGGGGACGCCCTGGCCGAGCTCAATGCGCTGTCGGTGGAGGCGTTCCGCGTCCTCGGTGGTCGCGGTTGGGGGCGTGTGGATGTCATGCGGGATGCCCGCGGCGCCTTCTGGCTGCTGGAGGTGAACACCATTCCGGGCATGACGGACCACTCGCTGGTGCCCATGGCCGCCGCGGCGGCGGGGCTGAGTTTCGAGGAGTTGGTGTGGCGGATCCTGCTGACTAGCGAGGAGGCGCATTGAACCGGCGCAGCAGCCAACGCGGTGCCCGGGCCAGGCGGCCACGCGGGGTCGATCCCGCCGTGCGAGCCGCTCGCTGGGCGGCGGTCCGCCGCTGGGCCGCGCGCAGCGCGTTGGCGACGGTTGTCGCCGGGGCGCTGGCCGGCGGCGTCTGGGGCACCGCCTGGCTGATGGCGCCGGACACGTTCCCGCTGGAGTCCGTGTACTTCGATAGTCGCCTGGAACACCTCCGCGAGGCCGATCTGCGCGAGGCCCTGGAGGGCCGGTTGAATGACGGTTTCTGGGCCCTGGATATCGATGCCATCCGCGCCTCCCTGGAGGAACTGCCCTGGGTGGAGGCGGCAGCGGTGCGGCGCATCTGGCCGGGTCATCTGCGGGTGCAGATCCGGGAACACGAAGCGGCGGCGGTCTGGAATGACAGTGCCCTGCTCAGTACCGCCGGCGAGGTGTTTCAGGCAGCGCCGGAAAGCTGGCCAGCGGATTTGCCGGAACTGGCGGGGCCCGATGAGCGGGCGGAGGAAGTGGCGGAGCGCTTCCTTGAGCTCGGAGTCGCCATGGAGCGCATCGGCTTCGCGGTGACCGGGCTGGCCATGGATGCCCGGGAGTCGTGGACCGCGGAGCTGGATACAGGTGCGCGCATCCGGCTGGGCCGGGAGGACATCAATGCACGACTGCAGCGCTTCGTTTCGGCCTATCCGGGGCTGGTCCGGGAGCAGGACCGGGAGCTGGCGCGGGCAGACCTGCGCTACCCCAATGGATTCAGCGTGCGCTGGCGTGATGACGACAACAACGCGCCCAACTGATTAGCGAGGACGCGAGATGACGAAGAAGACGGAACAAAGCCTGCTGGTGGGCCTGGACATCGGGACGTCCAAAGTAGTCGCCATCGTCGGTGAAGTGGGGTCTGGCGGACAGGTGGAGATCAGCGGCATCGGCTCGCATCCATCCCGCGGCCTGAAGAAGGGCGTGGTGGTGAACATCGAGTCCACCGTGCAGTCCATCCAGCGTGCCGTGGAGGAGGCCGAGCTCATGGCGGGCTGCCAGATCCACTCGGTGTATGTGGGCATTGCCGGCAGCCACGTGAAAAGCCTCAATTCCCACGGCATTGTCGCCATCCGCGACAAGGAGGTGGGACAGGCGGACCTGGACCGGGTGATTGACGCCGCCCGGGCGGTGGCCATTCCGGCGGACCAGAAGATCCTCCACATCCTGCCGCAGGAATTCATCATCGACAGTCAGGAGGGCATCCGCGAGCCCATCGGCATGTCCGGCGTGCGTCTCGAGGCGAAGGTGCACATGGTCACCGGTGCCGTCAGCGCTGCCCAGAATATCGTCAAGTGCATCCGCCGCTGCGGCCTGGAAGTCGACGACGTGATCCTGGAACAGCTGGCCTCTGCCCACGCGGTGCTCACCGAGGATGAAAAGGAGCTGGGCGTTTGCCTGGTGGACATCGGCGGCGGTACCACGGACATCGCCGTGTTCACCGACGGTGCCATCCGGCATACGGCGGTGATTCCCATCGCCGGAGACCAGGTGACCAATGATATTGCCGTGGCCCTGCGCACGCCCACCCAGCACGCTGAAGAGATCAAGGTGAAGTACGCCTGCGCCCTGTCACAGCTGGCTGGCGCCGACGAAACCATCGAAGTGCCCTCGGTGGGCGACCGGCCGGCGCGACGGCTGTCGCGGCAGACGCTGGCTGAAGTTGTGGAGCCGCGCTACGAGGAACTCATGAATCTGGTGCACCAGGAACTGCGCCGCAGCGGGTTCGAGGACCTGATTGCCGCGGGCGTGGTGCTCACCGGCGGCAGCTCGAAGATGGAAGGCGCCATCGAGCTGGCCGAGGAAGTCTTTCATATGCCGGTACGCCTCGGCGTGCCGCAGAACGTGACGGGGTTGTCGGACGTGGTCCGCAACCCTGTCTACTCCACCGGGGTGGGGTTGTTGAACTTCGGCGCGGGCCACCGTGGCCGGACCCCCACCGTGGATTACGACAAGAGCGAAGGGTTCAGTGCGCTCTGGGACCGGATGAAGAGCTGGTTCCAGGGGAATTTCTGATGACGACGGGTCGGGTCCGCATTCGCCAGCAGGCAGTGCGGAACACATCGAGAAGGAGGCAGTGCCATGTTTGAACTCATGGATTCTTTCAGCCAGAACGCAGTAATCAAGGTCATCGGGGTCGGTGGTGGTGGCGGTAACGCCGTCCAGCACATGGTGGCCGCCGATATCGAGGGCGTGGACTTCATCTGCGCCAACACCGACGCCCAGGCGCTGAAAAACACCGCCGCAAAGACGGTGCTGCAGCTGGGCAGCAGCATCACCAAGGGCCTGGGTGCCGGCGCGCATCCGGACGTGGGCCGCAACGCGGCGGTGGAAGACAGGGAGCGTATTGCCGAATCCCTGGAGGGCGCCGACATGGTGTTCATCACCGCCGGCATGGGCGGTGGCACCGGCACCGGCGCGGCGCCGGTGGTGGCGGACATCGCCCGGGAGATGGGCATTCTCACCGTGGCCGTGGTGACCAAGCCGTTCCCCTTCGAGGGCGGCAAGCGCATGCGCGTCGCCGAGGAAGGCATCAAGGAGCTCAGCCGCACGGTGGACTCCCTGATCACCATTCCCAACGAGAAGCTCCTCAGCGAGCTGGGTCGCAATCTGACGCTGCTGGACGCCTTCAAGGCGGCCAACGACGTCCTGTTGGGCGCCGTGCGCGGCATTGCCGAGCTGATCACGCGACCGGGGCTGATCAACGTCGACTTCGCCGACGTGCGCACGGTGATGTCCGAGATGGGCATGGCGGTCATGGGCACCGGCGCCGCTTCCGGTGAAGGCCGCGCCCGGGAGGCCGCGGAGCGGGCCATTGCCAGCCCGCTTCTGGAGGATTTCAACCTGCACGGGGCCAACGGCATTCTGGTCAACGTCACCGCCGGCATGGATCTCGGCATCGGCGAGTTCGACGAGGTGGGTCAGGCCGTGCGCGAGTTCGCTTCCGAGGACGCCACCGTAGTGGTGGGTACCGTCATCGATCCGGAGCTGGAGAACGAGCTGCGGGTGACGGTGGTGGCCACCGGTCTTGGGCAGACCAAGCCGGAAGAGAAGGCGCCGCAGTTGCGGACCGTGAAAAAGGCCTCCGGCGAAGTGGATTATGACGAGCTGGAGAAGCCGGCTGCCGCGCGCAAGAAGGCAGCCAATGACAAGTACGGGGAGTCCGGTGACATGGATTACCTGGACATCCCGGCATTCCTGCGGCGACAGGCGGACTGACTGGAGACGCGTCGTATGACTGTTATGTGAACTGGTGCTCGGGCAGGGATGCCGGCAAGCGCTACCATGCAGGCCGCTACCGACCCGGCGGCCTGGCAATGTTGCGCTGCAGTATGCAATTCACATGTATTGCAGTAGAATGACGCGCCACTTCCAAAGGATGGTCCCGGAACAGTCGTCGCAACATGATCGAGGCCCTGAGCAGGGCGACAAGGAGTAATAGCCGAATGATTCGCCAACGCACCCTTAAAAACGTGATCCGCGCGACCGGCGTTGGCCTGCATACAGGGGAAAAGGTATTCCTGACCCTGCTGCCGGCACCCGCTGATTCCGGCATCGTGTTCCGGCGAACGGACATGGACGCTTCCTGGGAGATCTCCGCGCACCCCGAGAATGTGGGCGATACCCTGTTGTCCACCTGCCTGGTGCGCGACGGCGTCCGGGTTGCCACCGTGGAGCACCTGCTGTCGGCCTTGGCCGGGCTCGGCATTGACAACGTCATCGTCGAGTTGAGTAATGCCGAGGTGCCGATCATGGACGGCAGTGCCGGGCCCTTCGTGTTCCTCATCCAGTCCGCCGGCATCCAGGAACAGGAGGCGCCCAAGCGGTTCGTGCGCATCCGCAAGCCGGTGGTGGTGGAGGACGACGACAAGTGGGTCTGCTTCGAGCCCTTCGACGGCTTCAAGGTGGATTTCACCATCGAGTTCAACCACCCGGTGTTCGATTCGGGCACCCAGCATGCGTCCGTGGACTTCTCGGCCACCTCCTTCGTCAAGGAGATCTCGCGGGCGCGCACCTTCGGTTTCATGCGTGACATCGAAACTCTCCAGGCGAATCGCCTGGCCCTGGGTGGCAGCCTGGACAATGCCATCGTCGTCGACGACTATCGCATCCTCAACGAGGACGGCCTGCGCTATCGGGACGAATTCGTCAAGCACAAGATCCTCGATGCCATCGGTGATCTCTATCAGCTCGGTCACAGCGTCATCGGTCAGTTCAAGGGCTACAAGTCCGGCCATCATATGAACAATCTGCTGCTGCGGGCGTTGCTGGCGGACCAGTCGGCCTGGGAAATGGTGACCTTCGAGGGCGAAGAGCCGGCGCCGGTTTCCTTTGATCAGCCGCTGGCGGTGCCCGCCACCAGCTGACCCCGCTCAGCGCTCACTACCCTCGTCTGACGCACGGGATGCGAGCCGGGCGAGGGCGGCGGCGAGGGCAGGATCCTCCACGCTCGCCGCCGTCGACCCGATGGTCCGTCCGGCGTCGGTGCTCAGGTGGCGCGGTGGCGGTGGGGCCGGGCGCCGCGGCAGGTCACCGATCTTCACCAGTACCTGTTGCGGCCGAATGCCTGCCTGTTGCTCCATGGTTGTTTGCAGCCGTGGTGCCAGATAGCGCAGCTGGTGCCGCCATTCCGGACGGTCCGCAAGTACCACCAATTCCCTCTCGTCGATGCGTGCCAGGCGCACATGCCCGCGGGCCTGGGCCGGTAGAACCGACAGCATCATCTCCTCGAGCTTGCGCAGTTGCTGTGCCCGGGAATAGAGGTCCGCGAGATCGCTATCGCGCTGGCGCAGTGTTCCGCCGATCCGCCTTGGGCCGTTGCCGCTGCCGCTCATGCGTTGAATGCCCTTGATTCCACTCGGGGTGATCCTGAAGTTTACCTGCTGATCAGGTATGATTGTGGGTTTCGACGCTTGGCACCAAGCTGCCCCCTGGCGTCATCGCCGATACTGTCATCGAGAAGGACCCTATGCTAGGAGCAATCGCGAAGAAGGTTTTCGGCACGCGCAACGAGCGTCAGATCCGGAAGCTGTGGAAGACCGTCGAGCGAATCAATGGGCTGGAGCCGGAGATGCAGCAGCTCAGTGATGACGAGCTGCGGGCGCGCACCGACGACTTCCGTGCGCGGCACCAGCAGGGCGAGAGCCTGGACAAGCTGTTGCCGGAGGCGTTCGCCACGGTGCGCGAAGCGGCCAACCGGGTGCTCGGCATGCGCCATTTCGACGTTCAGCTCATCGGCGGCATGGTCCTGCACTCCGGCCGCATCGCCGAAATGAAGACCGGCGAGGGCAAGACGCTGGTCGCCACCCTGGCGGCCTACCTGAATGCGCTCAGCGGCAAGAGCGTCCACGTGGTCACGGTCAACGATTACTTGGCACGGCGTGATGCCGAGTGGATGGGGCAGATCTACGGCTTCCTCGGCCTTGCCACCGGCGTGGTCATTCCGGGCATGAACCACGAGGACAAGCAGGCCGCCTACGCCAGCGATATCGTCTACGCCACCAACAACGAGCTTGGCTTCGACTACCTGCGCGACAACATGGCTTTCCGTCTGGAAGACCGCATGCAGCGCGATCTCTCCTTTGCCATCGTCGACGAGGTGGACTCCATTCTTATCGACGAAGCGCGTACGCCGCTGATCATCTCCGGGCCGGCGGAGCAGAGTTCCCAGCACTACGAACAGATCAACACCCTGATTCCCCAGCTCACCAAGCAGGAAGAAGAGGAGGGGCCCGGTGACTTCTGGCTGGACGAGAAGTCCCGCCAGGCCTACCTCACCGAGGAGGGGCACGACCGGGTGGAGGAAATGCTGTTGGAGGCCGGCATGCTGCAGGAGGGTGACAGCCTGTATGACCCGCGCAACATCGGGCTACTGCACCACATCAATGCCGCGCTGCGGGCGCATCACCTCTACCACCGCAATGATCAGTACCTGATTCGCGACAACCAGGTGGTCATCGTCGACGAGTTCACCGGGCGTGCCATGCCTGGCCGGCGCTGGTCCGACGGGTTGCACCAGGCGGTGGAGGCCAAGGAAGGGCTGCCGGTGCAGAAGGAAAACCAGACCGTCGCCTCCATCACCTTCCAGAATTTCTTCCGCCTCTACGAAAAGCTCTCCGGCATGACCGGTACGGCGGATACCGAGGCCTACGAGTTCCAGCACATCTACGGCCTGGAAGTGGCGGTGATCCCCACCCACAGGCCGATGGTCCGCGAGGATGGCAACGACCTTGTCTACCTGAGCCAGGAAGAGAAGATCAACGCCATCGTCGAGGACATCAAGGCGAACCGGGAAGCCGGGCGCCCGATCCTGGTGGGCACGGCGTCCATCGACGTCTCCGAGGTGATCTCCAACAGCCTCAAGGACGCCGGCATTGCCCACGAGGTGCTCAACGCCAAGCAGCACGAACGCGAAGCGCCGATCATTGCCAAGGCCGGTGAACCGGGTGCGGTGACCATCGCCACCAACATGGCCGGGCGCGGTACCGACATCGTTCTCGGCGGCAACCTGGACGCGGAACTGGCCGAGCTGGGCGACGACGCGTCCGAGGAAGAGCGCGAGAAGGTCCGCGCTGACTGGGAGGAGCGTCACCGCAGAGTGGTTGAAGCCGGCGGTCTGCACGTCATTGGCACCGAGCGGCACGAGTCCCGGCGCGTGGACAACCAGTTGCGTGGCCGCTCCGGTCGCCAGGGTGACCCGGGCTCGACCCGTTTCTACCTGTCGCTGGAGGACAGCCTGCTGCGCATCTTCGCCTCGGAGCGCGTGTCCAATCTGATGCAGCGCCTGGGCATGCAGGAGGGCGAGGCCATCGAGTCGGGCATGGTGTCCCGGGTGATCGAGAACGCCCAGCGCAAGGTGGAGACCCACAACTTCGACATCCGCAAGCAGCTGCTGGAATTCGACGACGTGGCCAACGACCAGCGCCGCGTCATCTACAGGCAGCGCCAGGAACTCATGGCGGATGACGATCTCAGTGAAACTGTGGAGGTGATGCGGCGCGATGTCATCAACCGCGTCATCGACGAGTACATCCCGCCGGGCAGCATCGACGACCAGTGGGACGTGCCCGGCCTGGAGGCGGCTCTGCAGCGGGATTTCGCCCTGGAGCTGCCCGTTCAGCAGTGGCTGGATCAGGAGGATGACCTCCACGAGGAGCCATTACGCGAGCGCATTCTCGAGAAGGCGGAGGCGGCCTACCGCGAGAAGGAAGAGCAGGTGGGAGCGGAGGCCCTGCGCCGGTTCGAAAAGGTGGTCATGCTGCAGGTGCTGGACAGCCAATGGAAGGAGCACTTGGCGGCCATGGATTATCTGCGGCAGGGCATTCACCTGCGCGGTTATGCCCAGCGCAACCCCAAGCAGGAATTCAAGAAGGATGCCTTCAACATGTTCTCGGCCATGCTCGAGAACATCCAGCGGGAGGTGGTGAGCCTGCTCCAGCGGGTGCGTGTGCGTGAGCCGGAAGATGTTGATCGTGCCGAGGCCGAGCAGCCACGCCCCCAGGATCGCGCCGATGTCAGTGCTCGGCACGAGGAGTCCCAGAGCGCCCTGGCGCAGGCCGAGGCCGAAGAGCAGGGCGGCCAGCAGCGCGCGGCGGGCTCCGGTGGTGCCGCCGCTCAGGAGACTTTCGTGCGCGAAGGCCGCAAGGTCGGGCGTAACGAGCCCTGCCCCTGCGGCTCGGGCAAGAAGTACAAGCAGTGCTGCGGTCAGCTGAGCTGACGGAGGAGCGGTCATGGCGGTGGGCCTGAATCCCGAGCCGGCGATGCGGCCCGTCCCGGGTATCCGTCTGGGCACAGCCTCGGCGGGGATCAAGACGCCCGGCCACCGGGATCTGGTGATCATGGAGCTGGCGCCGAGAACCCGTGCGACGGCGGTATTCACCCGCAACCGCTTCTGTGCCGCCCCCGTCCATATTGCCCGAGAGCACTTGTCTGCCACCGGGCCGCGCTATCTGCTGATCAATACCGGCAATGCCAATGCCGGCACCGGCGAGCGTGGGTTACGTGATGCCCGGGCCTGCTGCGATGCTGTTGCCTGCCACGCCGACACGGCGCCGCAGGCGGTGGTGCCGTTTTCCACCGGCGTTATCGGCGAGCCGCTGCCCACCGACCGCATCGCCGCAGCCATTCCGGCGGCGCTTGACGCCCTGGCTGCGGACGGCTGGGCGGCCGCGGCCCCGGCGATCCTGACCACCGATACCGTCCCCAAGGGGGCATCACGCACTGTCCGGCTCGACGCCGGCGAGGTGGTACTCACCGGCATGGCCAAGGGTGCCGGCATGATCCGCCCGGACATGGCCACCATGTTGGCGTTCATTGCCACCGATGCGGAGATCAAGCAGTCGCAGCTGGACGCCATGTTGCCCGAGGCAGTGCGCACCAGTTTCAACCGCATCACCATCGACGGCGACACCTCCACCAACGATGCCTGTCTGCTGGCCGCCACCGGCGCCAGTGGTGTCGAGGTGGTGACTGAAGCCGACGCACAACGCTTCCTCGAGGCGCTGCGTGGGCTCTGCGAAGAGCTGGCCCAGGCCATCGTGCGTGACGGCGAGGGGGCGACCCGGTTTATCACCATCGCCGTGCAGGGTGGCGACAGTGAGGCCGAGTGCGAGGCCGTTGCCTTCACCGTCGCGCAGTCACCGCTGGTGAAGACGGCGTTCTTTGCCGGTGACCCCAACTGGGGGCGCATTCTCGCGGCCATCGGCCGTGCGGGTATCGAGGACATGGACGTGGACGGGGTTGCCATCTGGCTGGATGACCTGTGCATTGCTGCCAACGGCGGCCGGTCCGAGGCCTATCGCGAGGAGCAGGCGGCCGAGCGCATGGCCCGAGATGAAGTGGTGGTTACTGTGGAGTTGGGGCGGGGCACGGCGAGTGCCCGGGTCTGGACCTGCGATTTCTCCTACGAGTACGTCCGCATCAATGCGGAGTACCGCAGCTGAGGCCCCCTTCATGATTCACGTGGCGGTGGGGGTGATCCGCAAGCCGGACGGGCGCGTGCTCATCACCCGGCGTGCTCAGGATAGCCACCAGGGGGGGCGTTGGGAGTTTCCCGGCGGCAAGGTGGAGCCTGACGAGGAGGTGGTCACCGCCCTGGCCCGCGAGCTGGATGAAGAACTGGGGATCCGCCCCCTGGATCCCCGGCCGTTGCTGCGCATCCCCTGGCGCTACCCGGACAAAACCGTGCTGCTGGACACCTGGGAGGTCCGCCGCTTCCAGGGGCATCCGGAGCCGCGGGAGCAGCAGCCGTTGCGGTGGATCATGCCCCGCGATCTGCCGCGGTACCGGTTTCCGGAGGCTAACGGCCCCATCGTCACCGCAGCCATGCTGCCGGAAACCTATCTGATCACGCCCGACATGCCGGCAGGTCCGGAGTCCGCCTTTCTGCAGCGTCTGGCGGAGCGTATGGCGGAAGGCGCCTGTCTGGTGCAGTTGCGGCTGCCGTCGGCCTCGGCGGTGCGTTGGCGGCGACTGGCGGGGCGTGCAAGGGACCTGGCGGCACGCTACGGCGCCCGGCTGCTGGTTAACGGCGATATCGATCTGGCCCGCCAGCTGGGTTGTGGCGTGCATCTGCGAGCAACGCAGCTGGAAACACTCACCGACCGGCCTCTGCCCGTGGGGCAACTGGTGGCGGCCTCCTGCCACGATGCGCGGGAACTCCGGCGGGCGAGCGCCCTGGGAGCGGATTTCGCCGTGCTCGGCCCGGTGCGGCCCACGGCCAGTCATCCCGACAGTGACATCCTGGGCGAGCGCGCGTTCGCCGAGCTGATCGCCGATGTTCCCGTCCCGGTCTACGCCCTGGGTGGCCTGGGTCGCGAGGATGTGCCCGAGTTCCGGGCACTGCGAGCCCAGGGCGTTGCGGCGATACGGGGCCTCTGGTGACCGGAATTCAGCCCGTAGGAGCGGCGCAAGCCGCGACCTGCAGCGCACGTACTTCTGGGACGGGGCACTAGGTCGCGGCTTGTGCCGCTCCTACGGGTGGAGAAGAGCCGCGAATCCCTCAGTCGTTGGCCGGATCGTCGTTGACGTCCAGCTCGTCCAGGAACTCCTCCGGCAACTCCACGCCGGGGATGCGGTTTTCTTCCTGCAGCCAGCCACCCAGGTCCACCAACTTGCAGCGCTCGCTGCAGAAGGGGCGCCAGTGCGCGTCGTCGGCGTCCCAGTCGACGGGTTTGCGGCAGACAGGGCATGGAACCTGGCGATGACGGCTCATGAGCGGGACGTTACAACACGCACAGTTGCAGAATGAAATCGACATCCTCGTTGGCCTGCCCCGGGCGGTCAACCGTACTGTTCTGTTCCATGAAGCGGATGGTGACGAACATCTTGGTGCCACTGATCTCCGGGAATCGGCGGCTGTCCGCCGGCAGATCCACCCGTACCAGCTGGTAGGCCATGTTGCGGTCCAGGTTGCGCTGGTAGATGCCGTTGGCGGCGGTGCATTCGGTGGGCACGGCGCTGTCCCGCAGCAGCTCCAGAATGGTTTCGGTGGCGTCCCGGACCGTATCGATACTGCTGTACCAGGCTTCCAGGTCCTGCTGCCGTGCGTCGGCGGGACGGCACAGCCAGCGGTGGTAGCGGGGCAGGTCGAAGGCGCAGGTGCCTCCGGCGATGCCGGTGCGCTGCATGATGTTGCCCAGGAGATCGTCCTGACGCAGTACCGCACCGAGTTGTCCGGTATGCGCGCCAAGCCGCTCTGTCAGCGTCTCACAGCGTTGCATGACATGGTGCAGCCGGTCGGTGTCCACGCCAGGGCGCTCTTCCAGGCGGGCGAGCAGTTCGGTGACCCGCTTGAGCTCCTTGATCAGCTCGGTTTTCAGGTCCCCGCGACCGAAGATATCCAGGATCTCCGCCAGGGTGGTCACGGCCAGGCGACTATGCCACGGGGTCTCGCCCGCGACGGCGAAACGGCCCTGGGCGAACAGGTGCTCCAGCCGCATGAGAGTGCGGATGCGCTCGTTGAGTGGCTGCTCGAATGTCACCACCCGACTGTCGCTGTGATCTGGTTCTGCCATTAGCGGTCGGTCTCCTCAGCCTTCCCGCGAGCCATCGCCGCACGGTCTGCGGCGATGGCCTGGTAGTGTTGGTGCAGGTCGGCGATCTGCCGGCGCAGGTCATCGACGCTGCCGGTGTTGTCGACGATGTCGTCCGCGTGCTGCAGGCGCATATCCCGGCGTGATTGTGCCCCTAGCATCGCCTGGGCTTGCTCCCGGGAACTGCCGTCGCGCTGCATCAGTCGCTGGATCTGGACCTCCTCGGGGACGTCCACCACCAGCACCCGGTGAACCCGGTGCAGTAGTTCCCCTTCCACCAGCAGCGGCACGGCCATGATGGCGTAGGAGCCGTCACAGGCAGCCAGTTCCGCCTCCATGTGCTCATGGATGCGTGGGTGGAGGATGGCCTCCAGGCGTTGCCGCAGGTCGGCATCAGCGAACGCCCGCTCCCTGAGCCGCTTGCGGTCGAGGGTGCCGGACTCGGTGAGGACATCCTGGCCGAACGCCGCCGCGAGTTCATCCAGGGCCGGCTGTCCCGGTTCGACAACCCGCCGGGCTGCGATATCGGCGTCGACGACGGGGACTCCCAGTTCTGCGAACAGGTCCGAAACCGTGGTCTTGCCGCTGGCAATGCCCCCGGTGAGGCCGATGATCAGCACGGCTCGCCCCGGGTGCGATGGTCTGAGTTGACGTTCATGAGGTCTCTGACGGCTCCTTGAATGTCCCGCCGTGGCTCAGCCCAGGCCGGACCACCGGAGGTAACCGGCGATGATATCGTCCCGCCACAGTAAGGTAAGCCAGCCGGCCGCGGCAAGGTACGGTCCGAAGGGGATCGGTAGTTGCCGGTCACGGCCGAGCAACGCGATCATGGCGATGCCTGCCACGGCACCCACCAGGGAGCTGAGAAGGATGATCACTGGCAGAGCCTGCCAGCCAAGCCAGGCGCCCAGCAACGCCAGCAGCTTGAAGTCGCCGTAGCCCATGCCTTCCTTGCCGGTGACCAGGCGGAAGACGTGGAAAACCAGCCACAGGCTGAGGTATCCGGCCATGGCGCCGATCACCGCGTCCTCGATGCCGGTGAACAGGCCGGCCAGGCTGATGCCAAGGCCAAGCCAGAGCAGCGGC
The DNA here is from genome assembly GCF_012044895.1 of Aquisalimonas sp. 2447. Lineage (NCBI taxonomy): Bacteria > Pseudomonadati > Pseudomonadota > Gammaproteobacteria > Chromatiales > Ectothiorhodospiraceae > Aquisalimonas > Aquisalimonas sp. 2447. Next base: position 3,041,661 of record NZ_CP050695.1, on the reverse strand, counting down.
AGGGTGATGTTGTCGGGAAGCAGCTGGTGATCGATATCGATGCCGGACAGGGCAACGAGCGTCCATGTGAGTATCAGCGCCGCCGCGAGTTCCGGGCCCCAGCCGAAGTGCGACGCCACCGAGGCGGAGAGCAGTCCGGTGATCAGCTCCACGAGAGGGTAGCGTGCGCTGATGCGCTGGCCGCAGCCGCGACAGCGACCCCGCAGGGCCAGCCAGCTGATGACCGGGATGTTTTCCCAGGGGCGGATCGGCCGCTGGCAGCCGGGGCACCGGGATCCGGGATGGATCAGATCGAACCGCTCGCGAGGGGCGTTTTCCTGGGGCTGCCCGAGGATCTCGCTGGCCTGCTGTTGCCAGTCCCGCTCCAGCATGACCGGTAGCCGCAGGATCACCACGTTGACAAAGCTGCCCACCAACAGCCCCAGCACGAACACCGAGGGAACGAGCATGGCAGGCTGCTGGAGGGCGTCCAGTAACGTCATCGCGGTTCCCGGGCCAGCTCAGACCACCTGGCCCATCTGGAAGATGGGCAGGTACATGGCGATGACCAGGCCACCGACCAGCACCCCCAGAACCGCCATGATCAGGGGCTCCAGCAGACTGCTGAGGCTGTCGATCTGGTTGTCCACCTCTTCTTCGTAGAAGTCAGCGACCTTCGCCAGCATGGTGTCCAGGGAGCCGGATTCCTCGCCGATGGCGGCCATCTGCACCACCATGTGCGGGAACAGGTTGGACAGTCGCATGGCCACGTTGAGCTGCTGGCCGGATGCCACCTGGTCCTTCATCTCCATGATGGCGTCTTCGTACACCGTGCTGCCGCAGGCACCGGAGACCGACTCCAGGGCCTCCACCAGAGGCACGCCGGCCGCGAACATGGTGGACAGCGTGCGGCCAAAGCGCGCGGTGGCGGCCTTGTCCAGGATGGGGCCGACAATGGGCAGCTTCAGCAGTACACGGTCCAGGAATCGGCGGAATTTTGGTGATCGTCGATGCACCGCCACGAAGGCCACCACCGCAGCGATGATGCCGCCGAAGATGATGTACCAGTAATTCTGGAACAGGTCCGAGAGGTTGATGACGAACTGCGTGAACACCGGCAGATCAGCGCCGAAGCTCTGGAACATGTTCTGGAACTCGGGCACCACGAAGATCAACAGGATGGCTGTGACGATGAATGCCACCGCGATGACCGCGGATGGGTAGAACATCGCCTTGCGGATCTTTTTCTTGATGGATTCCGTCTTTTCCAGATAGGTGGCGAGCTTGTCCAGCAGGGTGTCCAGAACACCGGCGGATTCGCCGGCCTCCACAAGATTGCAGAAGAGATCGCCAAAGTGGCGCGGGTGCTTGCGCAGCGTCTCGCTGAGGTTCGTACCGCCCTCAACGTCGGTTTTGATGTTCTGTATCAGCTCGCGCATGGAGGGGTTCTGATGCCCCTGGGCCATGATGTCCAGGCCCTGTACCAGCGGCACCCCGGCGCCCATCATGGTGGCGAGCTGGCGGCTGAAGACGGCAATGTCGCCGGCCTCGATCTTCTTTTTGCGCTGGCCCAGGCTGGACAGCGCCGACTTCTTGCGTACGGTCTTGGGCTGGATGCCCAGGCGGCGCAGTTCCGCCTTCATCATGGTGACGTTAGAGGCCTTGTTCTCCCCCTTGACCCGCTCGCCGCGCTTGTCGACACCTTCCCAGGTGAACGTCGGCTGCTGTTTTGCGGCTTTCTGTGCCATCGTCTCTAATCCTTGGTGACGCGGTTGATCTCATCCAGGCTGGTGACGCCCTGCATGACTTTCATGAGTCCCGAGCGACGCAGGTCATTGATGCCCTCCTTGGCGGCCTGTTCCTCCAGCTGCATGGCATTGCCGCCTTCCATGATGATGCGGCCCATCTCCTCGCTCACCGGCATGACCTGGTAAATGCCCACGCGGCCCTTGTAGCCCTGGGTGCACTGGTCGCAACCCACCGGACCGAACACCTTGAGGTCGTTCAGGTCCTCGTCGGTGAAGCCCTCGTCCTTCAGCGTTTCCTTGGGGATGTCCAGGGGTGTCTTGCAGTTGTTGCATAGGCGCCGGGCAAGGCGCTGGGCGATGATCAGGTGCACCGACGAGGCAATGTTGTACGACGGCACGCCCATGTTCATCAGACGCGTGAGGGTCTGTGGGGCATCGTTGGTATGCAGCGTGGACAGCACCAAGTGGCCGGTCTGAGCCGCCTTGACGGCGATCTCGGCGGTCTCCAGGTCGCGGATCTCACCCACCATGACGATGTCCGGGTCCTGACGCAGGAAGGCGCGCAGGGCGGCGGCGAAAGTGAGCCCCGCCTTGGGGTTCATGTTCACCTGGTTGATGCCCGGCAGGTTGATTTCCACCGGGTCCTCACAGGTGGAGATGTTGCGGTCGTCGGTGTTGAGGATGTTCAGCGCCGTGTACAGGGACACGGTCTTGCCGCTGCCCGTGGGGCCGGTGACCAGCACCATGCCGTAGGGCTTGTGGATCGCGTTCATGAAGCGATCCTTCTGCTCGGGTTCATAGCCGAGCTTGTCGATACCGAGCATGGCGCTGTTCGGGTCGAGGATACGCAGAACGATCTTCTCGCCGAACAGGGTCGGGCAGCTGCTGACGCGGAAGTCGATGGCACGGCTCTTGGACAGGTTCATCTTGATGCGGCCGTCCTGGGGCACCCGTCGCTCTGCGATGTCCATCCGCGACATCACCTTGAGCCGCGCCGAGATGCGCGGCGACAGGCCTAACGGGGGGCTGGCCACGGTATGCAGCATGCCGTCCTGGCGGAAGCGGACCCGGTACTTTTTCTCGTAGGGCTCGAAGTGGATGTCCGAGGCGCCCTTGTTGATGGCGTCCACCAGGACCTTGTTCACGAAACGGACCACCGGTGCGTCGTCTGCATCCGCCTCGGAGGCGTCGGTGACGGTATCGTCGTCGTCACCGCTGGTGACCTGAACGTTCTCCAGGTCCCCGTCCAGATCGTCGTCGCCCATGCCGAAGTTGCTGTCGGCAGCATCCAGCGCTTTCTCGATGGCGCGCTGCAGCTTGTCGTATTCCACCAGAACCGGTTCCGTGGTAAGTCCGGTGTGGAACTTGAACTCGTCCAGCGCCTCGAGGTTGGTGGCATCGGTCACGGCGACGAACAGCCGCTTGCCTCGCTTGACCAGTGGCAGCACCTGGTGATGGCGGATCAGCTTTTCCTTGACCAGCTTGACCACCGCCGTATCCGGCTCCATGGCGTCCAGGTCCATGAGCGGTACGCCGAACTCCGCGGCGCCGGCGTGCGCCAGGTCACGGGCGCTGACCAGCCCCTTGTCCACCAGGTGGGCGACCAGCGGTTCGCGGGCCTTGCGGGCGGCCTCAATGGCACCACGCGCGTCCGCTTCCTGGATGAGCCCGTCGCGGACCAGTCGTCCGGCCAGGCCACTGAGTTTCATGGTGGGATTCGCGGTCGCCATTGCTTGGGAGTCTGCCGTTCCTTTCACGGGCCGGAGCGCCCCGTGACGGACGATCCAGCAACAGTGTCATGTCACTTCAGCAGGCGGTTCGGAAGTCGAAAGGAGGCCTTCCAGGCGCCCGTCGTGTCGTTATCATTGCTGCATCCTTGCTGACACGGGACTATAAACGAAGCCTGCGCGCAAGAAAAACCTAGCACTTGACCGGTGTCGCTGATGCGACACAGTTCCGATTATGGATCGAAGAGTCCGTCACGGTGGCTGCCGTGACGGACGATGGTGGCGAGGCCTGCCGGTTCAGTCGGTCCCCGGCAGCAAACCGGTTTCGCTCAATGTGGCGCGAATGTGGTCCAGGGATTCCGGGTTGGACAGTGCCGCGCGGTTCTCTTCCTTGCGGTCGCCGCGCAGCATCCGGGTGACGGCGAGTTCCACTTTCTTGCCACTGCGGGTATAGGGGATGTCGTCCACGGCGACGATGTGGCGGGGAACGTGGCGGGGGCTTGCCCCCTCGCGGATGCGGTTACGCAGTTGTTTGCGCAATTCGCCGTCCACAGTCACGCACTCTGCCGGCACGACCAGCAGCACGACTTCCACATCGCCCTCCACCGGGCGGCCCACCACCAGGCTGTCGGCGATGCGGGTCTCGGTTTCTACCTGTCGGTAGATCTCGGCCGTGCCGATGCGGACACCGCCGGGATTGAGGACCGCGTCGGAGCGCCCGTAGATGATGGCGCCCCCGGCATCGGTGAAACCGATGAAATCACCGTGGGCCCAGATCCCGGGGAAGGTGTCGAAATAGGCTTCGCGATAACGGCTGCCGTCGGGGTCGTTCCAGAACGCCACCGGCATGGACGGCAGCGGTTGGCGACAGACCAGTTCACCCCGGCCATCCGTCGCCTGGCCATCTTCATCGAAGGCTGCGACGTCGGCGCCCAGCATGGGCCCCTGAATTTCGCCGCGACGCACGGGCAGCAGCGGATTACTGCCGACGAAACAGGCGCAGATGTCCGTGCCGCCGGCGATGGAGCCAAGCAGGATATCCCGGGAGACGGCGGTATAGAACCAGTCGTAGTCCTCCGGCAGCAGCGGTGAGCCGGTGGAGAACACCACCCGCAGGGCGCTCAGGTCCTGGTCGTGCCCGGGTTCGATCTCCGCTTTACGGCAGGCGGCGATAAAGCGGGCGCTGGTGCCGAAGTGGGTGAGACGCTCTGCTTCCGCCAGCCGCCAGGGCATGCCCACGTCCGGATAGCCGGGGGAACCGTCGTAGACCACCAGCGTGGCCCCGGCCAGCAGTGCCGACGCCTGCCAGTTCCACATCATCCAGCCGCAGGTGGTGAAGTAGAAGAAACGGTCGCCCATCGCCACGTCACCGTGAAGGATCAGTTCCTTGGCGTGGTTGAGCAGGATGCCGCCGGCTCCGTGGACGATGCACTTCGGCTTGCCGGTGGTGCCGGAGGAGTACAGGATGTAGAGCGGATGATCTGCCGGCAACGGCGTGAAGGAAGGATTCGCCCCGTCATGGGCCGCCAGGGCTTCGTCCCAGGGGACGAAGCGGTCGCCTTCGGGCATGGCGGCATCGTCCAACTGCGGGATCACGGCAACGGCCTGTACGCTGGGGATCCGCTCGGCCAATTGCCGGATCTGCTCGGCGCGCTGGAAGTGCTTGCCGTTGAAGCCGTAACCGTTCACCGCCACCAGAACCTTGGGCTCGATCTGGCCGAACCGGTCCTCTGTGGCCTGGACGCCGAAATCCGGCGAAGCGGAACTCCAGACCGCGCCCAGGCTGGAGCAGGCGAGCATGCCCACCAGCGCCTCCAGGCCGTTGCAAACCAGCCCGGCAACCCGGTCGCCGGCTTCGACGCCCTGTGCCCGTAGCCAGCCCTCGAATGCGCCGACCTGGCGCTCCAGTTCCCGCCAGGTGGTGCGGGAGGTCTCGCGACCCTCGGCCACCGCGATGACCGCTTCCTGGTCGGCGCGTTCGCCCCGGGCATGCCGCAGCATGTTGCCGGCATAATTGAGCCGCGCCCCGGGCAGCCAGCGGGTGGCCGGCATGGGCTGGTTGTCGTGGATGCTCTCCCAGGGAGTGTCGGCGTGGAGCCCGCTGAACGTCCAGACCGACTCCCAGAACTGTTCCATGTCACGGATCGACCACTGGTACAGCGCCGGCCAGTTGCCGAAGCGCCCGTAGCCGTTCTCGGCCAGCCAGTCCATGTACCGCGCCATGTTGCTCTTGCGCAGCTCCCGTTCGCCGGGCTGCCAAAGGATGTCGCCGGACATCGTCTCTTCCTCCGTCGTTTTTCGTTGGGGTCGGCGCGAGGGTCGACACCGCGGCCTGGCAATTACTGCATGTGCCAGCCATGACTGACTACGATGGATTGTCCCGTAAGCGCGTTGGACGGGAAAGCCGCCAGGTGAACCGCCAGTTCCGTCACATCCTCCAGGGTGGTGAATTCCTGGTCCACGGTCTGCTTCAGCATCACGTTGCGGATCACTTCGTCCTCCGAGATGCCGAGTTCCCGGGCCTGTTCCGGGATCTGCTTGTCCACCAGCGGCGTGCGTACGAAGCCAGGGCAGATAATATTGCTGCGTACACCGTGGGCGGCGCCTTCTTTGGCAACGGAGCGGCACAGGCCGTTGAGCGCATGCTTCGCCGCAACGTAGGGCGCTTTCAGGGGCGAGGCCTCTTTGGAGTGCACAGAGCCCATGTAGATGATGGCGCCGCCACGGTCTCCGGCGTACATCTTCCGAAGGGCCGCCCGGGTGACCAGGAAGGCGCCATCCAGGTGGACGGAGACGACCTTGCGCCAGTCGGCGAAGTCCAGCTGGTCCAGCGGGTCGATGTGCTGGATACCGGCGTTGGCGACCGCCACGTCCAGTCTGCCCCAGTGATTGCAGATGTCGTCGACGCCGCGATTCACTGCCTCCTCGTCGGTGACATCCATGGCCAGTGCCATGGCGTCGCCGCCGTTGCCACGAATGGTCTCCACTGCCTCGCTGGCGGATTCCTTACTCAGATCCGCCACGGCCACCCGGGCGCCCTCCCGGGCGAACCCCTCGGCAATGGCCCGACCGATGCCGCGCCCGGCGCCGGTGATGAGCGCTACCTGTCCGTTCATGCGCATCGCGAGCGTCCTCCTCCGTTATTTGTGTCCCGCCGTCACGTCAGGGCGGCGTCATTCATCCCAGCAACGCCTGGGGCAGTCCCGTGATCAGCCCCGGGAACAGTGCCAGCAGGATGCAGGTGAGCACGATGATAATGCAGAAGGGAATCACCGCCTTGTAAAGGTCCAGGATCTCCACCCCCGGCGGGGCCACGCCCTTGAGGTAGAACAGGGCATAGCCGAACGGCGGCGTCAGGAACGACGTTTGCAGAATGACGGCGTTCATGACGATGAACCACAGCACGTCGATCTCCATGGCCTGTACCACCGGCAGCATGATCGGGAAGCTCAGCAGCACGATACCGGTCCAGTCCAGGAACATGCCCAGCAGGAACACGATGAACAGCATCAGGATGAGAATGCCGATCTCGCCGCCCGGCGCACCCAGCATCACCTGCTGGACGAACTGCATGCCGCCGCCGCGGGAGAAGACGCCGGTAAACGCCGTGGCACCCACGATCACGAACACCACCATGGCGGTGGTCTTGCCCGCTTCCATGAACGTGTTGAAGCAGGTGCGGATGGACCGGTCACCGAAGATCAGGAACAGCAGGAAGGCCAGCAGCGCACCGATGGCCGAGGCCTCGGTGGCGGTGGCAAAGCCTGTGAACAGCGCGCCGAGCACGCCGACGATCAGGACCATGGGCGGTGCCACGTACTTGATCAGAAGCCAGATGAGTCGCCCGGTGCTGGTCTCTGCGCGCTCCTCCGCCCCGACCGGTGGGCCGTACTCCGGCCGGAACCAGCACAGCACGGCCACATAGATGGCGTAGAGCGTGCCCAGGATGAGCCCGGGAATCAGGGCGCCGGCAAACAGCTTGCCCACGGAGACCGGTGAATAACTGGCCATGAGCACCAGCATGATGCTCGGCGGAATCAGAATGCCCAGGCTGCCGCTGGCCATGATCACACCGGAGCTCAGTGACTTGTTGTAGCCGTACTTGAGCATCGGCGACAGGGCAATGAGCCCCATGACGGCGATGGATGCACCCACGATGCCGGTGGTCGCCGCCAGCAGCACCGAAACCACCACGACCGTGAGGGCGAGGCCGCCGCGCACCCGACCGAACAGCAGGCGCATGACCTCGAACATCCGCTCCGTGACTCCGGAGTCGTTCAGGAAACGCGCCATGAGGATGAATAGCGGTATGGCAACCAGCACATAGTTGTCCATGACCCGGCCGAAGATGTTGCCCACGATGGTGCCGAAAACCTGTGGGCCGGGGCCGAAGAACGCCGCCAGGACCGCAATGCCGCCGAGAACAAAGGGCAGGGGATGGCCCATGAACAGGCCGATCAGCAGCCCGAGAAACATGAACAGTGTAAGCAGCTCAGGACCCATGAATTACTCCTCCCGCAACTGCTGGATGGCCTTGAGAACAATGGAGACTGCCTGCAGCAGCAACAGAGCGCCGGTGATCACCATGAGCATCTTCACGGGATACACCGGGATAGCGACGATGCCCGACGTGGTCTCGCCGCGGTTCCAGGAGCGCATGGCGTAGCCCCAGCTGAACTCGAGATAGATCCAGATGAACGGGGCAAAGAAGAACAGATAACCCAGAATGTCCAGGATTGCCCGAGCTTTGCGCGAGAAGAGGTTCTTGATCACGTCCACTTCGACGTGGGCGCGATGGAACAGCGCATAGGCCCCCAGCAGCATGAAGTGGGCGGCGTAGAGTTGCTTGGTGACTTCGAACGCCCAGTCGCTGGGGCGGCCGATGAAGAACCGCAGAGTAATGTCGTAGACAACGACGATCGCGATCGCCGCGATCAGGGGCGCGACGATGCGCCCGAACCAGTCATTGAAGAAATCGATGTAACGGCTGACGAGAAGCATGAGCCTGGGCCCCCGAGTCGCAGACGAGGAGGCGTGGCCGCTTGCCGCGGCCACGCCGGACTACCTGATGAGGATGGTCACCGCGGCCCGTGCCACGAGAGTCACCCTACGCCCTGGCAGGCGTTACAGGCATTCCTCGATGGCGTCGAGGTCGGGGAGGCTGTCCATGGTGCGGCTCATGTTGAACGGCACGGACAGATCCCGCCAGGTGGCGTACTCCTCCAGATAGCTGATCTGGGAATGGTACACCTTGGCATGCAGCGGGTTTTCACAGGCGCCCTCGACGATGACCTCGTTGGTCACCTGCTGCACCCGCTCCAGTTCCTCTTCCGGCATCTGGCTGATCTCGACACCGGCCTCCTGGAAGCCCTCGGTGCCCTCCATGGAACCGCGCTCGGACCAGGCGATGGACCAGGCCATGGTGGCCTCCGCGGCGACCTTCAGTGCCTCCTGGGTCTGTTCGGGCAGGGCGTCCCAGGAATCCTTGTTGATCATCACGCCGAAGACACTGGCGGACTGGTGCCAGCCCGGTGTGGCCCAGTAGTCCACGATCTCGTGGAAGCCGATCTTGTAGTCCACGCCCGGGGTGGAGAACTCGGCGCCGTCCACCACGCCGCGTTCCACCGCCTGGTAGATCTCGTCACCGGCCAGGGTGACCTGGGAGCCACCGAGGCGCTCCAGAACCCGGCCCTGGTCACGGCCGGCCAGGCGCAGGCGCATGCCGTCCAGATCGTCGATGGACTCGATCTTGGTGCGGCCCATGAAGCCGGACTCGTTGTTGGTGATGCCGTAAGGCAGATACACCATGTCGTACTCGCCGTAGATCTCCTGATAGATATCCCAACCACCCCACTCGAAGATCCAGTTGAGGTAGTCAACGGCATTGAACAGCATGGTGTGGGTGGCCAGGGGCGAGAAGGCGGTGTCCCGGCCCGCCCAGTAGCCCGGCCAGTCCCCCGAGGCGTCAATGCTGCCCGTCTCCGTGGCATCGAACACCTCGCCGGCAGGCATCAGGCTGCCGCCCGCACGGAAGTCGATCTCGATATCGTCTCCGGCGATGCGGTGCACCGTATCCACCCAGCGGCGATCGATCTGGATTAGGTCGATGGAATCGGACCAGGTGGTGGTCATGGTCCATTCCGCCTTATCAGCGTGAACGGTGGTGCTCATGGTGCCAAGAGCGAGGCCGGCGGTCAGGCCGCCGATGGCGAGTCGGGTCAAGTGTTTCATGGTTCTCCTCCTGCGTATTCTGTGTCGTCCGGCACGGATGTGCCGGCGAGCCCTGGCATCGCTGCACGGGCGTCGCCATGCAGCGACTCGATACCTGCCTAGCACGCTCCGTGCCATGCCCCGGAGTGATGCCCCAAGATGCTGATATAACGACGTTCCTGTGTGTGCTGCGGCACCGCGAGGAGGACTGGTGGCGAGTGGGTGTCCGTATTTTCGGACACTCTTTGCCTTTTTTGTGCGGTGGATGTCCGGAATTCAGGGCATGTGTCCGGAATTCAGGGCATTCGCGCCAGTTTTTCGTAGAGCACGGACCTGGAGATGCCCAGCATGCGGGCTGCCTGGCTCCGGTTTCCGCCCGTCGCCCGTAGGGCGTCCTCGATCGCTGCCTGCTCCGCGGCGGCCACCGTCTCTGCCAGTGGCCTGACCGGGCCGGCGGGGGCGTCCGTGGAGGGCGTCCCGCGACGGTGGTACGTGGGCTCCGGTAGTACCGCTGCCATGTCCGCCGCGGACAGTGCCTGTTCGCCCTCGTTCAGCGTCAGCGCCTGGGCCAGGGCGTTGCGGAGTTCACGCATATTTCCGGGCCAGTGATACTGGTGCAGTACGGCGAGGCCCTCGGCGGTGAGTTCGGCATGGAGTTCGCCCCCCAGGGCGATGTCCTCCAGTAGGGTTTCGCACAGCACCCCCAGATCGTTGAGGCGCTCCCGCAGCGGAGGCACGCGGATCTCCAGGACGTTGAGCCGATAGTAGAGGTCGGAGCGGAAGGTGCCGTCGCGGAGCATGGCGTCCATGTCGCGACTGGTGGCGGCAATGATCCGCACATCCACCGGATGGACGGTGTTGGACCCCAGGGGCTCCACTTCCTGCTCTTCCAGCACTCGCAACAGCTTGGCCTGCAGCGCCAGGGGCATGTCACCGATCTCGTCCAGGAACAGGGTGCCGCCGTGGGCGAGCTGGAACTTCCCTTCCCGGGCCCGCTCGCCGGCGCCGGTGTAAGCGCCCGGTGCGACGCCGAAGAACTCGGCCTCCAACAGGTTCTCGGGGATGGCCGCCAGGTTGACGCCAACGAAAGGGCGATTCGCCCGGGCCGAGGCGCTGTGGATCGCCTGCGCCAGGATCTCCTTGCCGGTGCCCGTCTCCCCCAGCAGCAGGACCGGAGTTTCACGGCCGGCCGCAAGCCGGGCCCGGCGCTTGACCTCCAGTGCCGCCGAGCTGGCGCCGACGAAATCCGACAGGCTGTAACGCGCCGAGCGACGGGCCAGCGCCCGGCGGGCGGCTGCCAGGTCTTCCTGGAGCCGGCGGTACTTGCCCATGAGTGGCGCCAGGGGCTGGAGATCGTCGTACACCACGAACGCCAACGCCCCGATGACGCGGCCGCCGTCGACCACCGGCAGCCGCGTCACCACCAGCTGCTGGTCCCGGAATTCCATGATGTCCAGCAATTTCGGCTGCCCGGTCCGGACCGTCTCCGGCATGCGGGTGTTGGGGATGACCTCGCGCACTGGCCGTCCCACAAGCTGCTCCGGCGGTTCACCGATCAGGCGTGCGTAGCTGGGGTTGATCCAGCTGATGCGGCCGTCGGCGTCCACGGCGATGGCGCCGGCACTGGCCTGCTCCAGGTGGGGCAGCAGTGCCTTCATGAGTTCCCGCGTCACGCCCATGGCGGGGTCACGGAATGATTCGGCCGGTTCCATGCCCGTCATCGTTACACTTTCCTACTCACCGGCAAAAACGTCGCTGGGCGCCTGCATGAAGTAGCCCTGAATGTAGTCCACACCGGCGCCCCAGAGCACGGACAGGCTGGAGGCGTCCTGGACCAAGGCCGCAACGGTGCGTACACCGGCACTGCGGGCCTGACTGGTGATGGCCTGCACGTCGGCGCGCAGTGTCGGGTCCGTGCCGATCTCCCGGGTCAGCGCCGGTGACAGTTTGATGTACTTCAGCGGCAAACGCTGCAGCAGATTGTTGCCGTCTGCCCGCGCGCCGTAATGCTCCAGGGCGAGGGCGCAGCCCAGGGGCTGCAATGCATCCATCAGCGCCGCCGTCTCGGCGAGATGGGTGGCGGCGGCCTCCTGGGTGAGCTGGAATACCAGGCGATCTCCGGGGACGCCCTGTTCACGCAACTGATCCGCGAGCCAGCGGGGGAAACGGCTGTCCGCCACTGTCTCCGGAAACAGCTTCACGAACAGGATGGGTCGGTGGTCGCGCCGCGCCTGGCTGGCGAGAACGTCCACCGCCTGACCAACGATCCAGCGGTCCAGGGGTGTCGTCAGGCCCAGGCGTTGCGCGGCCGGCAGAAACTCCTGGGGAAGCACTTCGCCGCCCTGCTCGTCGAGCATGCGCACGAACACCTCGTATACGGAAACGGGGGTGCCGCTGAGGCTGGCGATGGGTTGGTACACCAGCCGGAAGCGCCCCCGGTCCAGGGCGTTCGTGAGAGGACCGCTCCAGTCGATGGTTTCTGCCGTAGCGTCGCCGGTGGTGGCCGGCTCGGCCGCTGTGTCACCCGCAAGCGCCGCGTCCCGGGCGCGTGCCAGGGCTGCGTCGGCGTTACTCAGGTCCGCGCGCAGCAGGGTCAACCCGAGGCGTGCGCGCGTGGCGGGTGCCTGCTGCTCCAGTGCCTCCTGCAGGCGGGCGGTGAGATGCTCCAGTTCGGCGGCATCGGCGCCGAACAGCAGGGCGGCGTAGACACCCTCATCAATACGTGCCGCCAGCGCAGTGGCGGGGAGCAGTATCTGCAACCTGCGCGCCGTGGCGACCATCAGGGCCCGTTGAACCCGAGGGTCCCGGCCGGCGGCAGCCTCCGCCGCCTCCACCTGCAGATAGAGCAAGGTGGTGCGCTGTTCGTTGCCGCGGCTCAGCGCCAGTGCCTGCCGGAGCTCCTCCAGCACATGACCGGGGCTGTCCAGGCCCGTGTCCGGATCGCGGCGTGCCAGGTAGCGGGCGCTGGACTGCAGCCCGGCCACACGCTCCAGCCGGCTGCGGACAATCGCCGTGAGGTCCGTAGCGGGTACCGGCAGCCCGACGACACCGTCGATCCCGGCGCGGGCGGCCAGGCCATCGAAACGTCGCTTGTCGCCGGCGGTGAGAATCAGGGCCGGCAGGCCGTAATGCCGGCTGTCCTGCCGCAGCATTTGCATCAGTTCCGCAGCGTCCACCGCGGCCAGATCCCCCGAGACCAGGAGTATGTCCGGTCGGTTGGCACGCACTTGATCCAGCAGCCGCATGGGGTCGTCCAGAACGGTGGTGGTCATGCCGCCGGTTTGAAGGCTGGCGCCGGTGTCAGCGAGGGCGCCGGTATCGTCCACCAGCAGTGCGTGCAGGTGCTCGGCCGCGCCCAGTCCACGCAGCTGATGGAGCCGGTGGGCGAGGACGGAGGGGTTGAAGGGGCGTGTGAACCAGGCCTGCGCGCCGGCACGTACGGCCCGCAGACGCTGTTCAACGCCGTCATTCCGGCCCACGACGACCAACGGCGCCGGGCCGCATCGCCCGCTTGCATGGATATCCTCCAGCACCGCGGAGGTGGCGTCGTCGGGCAGGAGCTCATCGTCCAGCACCACTGCGCTGGGTGGTGTTGCCGCGGCAGCGTTGCGGAAGACGTCCAGGTTGACCGCGTGGCGGGTGCGCAGGCCGAAGTCCCGCAGTCTGCCGGCAAGTTGCTCGCCCATTCTGCCGTCCTTGAACACCAGGAATACCGGTGCGTCGCCCCGAGCGGTACCCGTGCTCGTGTCACTCCCTGCGGTCATGCGCTCGCCTCCGTTGCCCTATCGTGTCCCGCGATCGGCAACCAGCATAGCGGACCCCGATGGTTGAGGGAAAAGCTCCCGCGGCAACCCCCGGAAGTGTTGCCGGATCCGGTCGGAGTCTTCCTTGCCAAAGCGCCAACGTCGTTCCCGGGTCGGGGCGCGGGGGCTGATGCAGGCGAGCGCTGTGCTCACCGGCCTGACTCGCCTACAATGAAGCTCACCATGAGCAGTCGGGACGGATGGGTCGACGATGACACGCAGCGGGTGGCGCCAGTGGACGGCCAAGCGGTGCCGACGCATCGGACTCCTGGTACTGGCGCTGTTGGTGTCCGTCTATTCGGGCGTCGCGGTCTACCACACCATCAAGCCGTTGCCGGACGGGCTGAACGCCGCAATGCCCCCCCGATCCGACGGTGAGGTTCGCTTCCTGGCCGATTACACCTGGCTGGATGAGGATGGTCGCCGCCAGATGGATCATGAGATCTTCGATCGGATCCTTGCCCTGATTGATGGGGCCGAACGCCTGATCGTCCTGGACATGTTTCTCTTCAACGACTTTGCCGGCGCCAGCGACGATGCCGATCTGCGCCCGCTGTCAGCGGAAGTGGCCGATGCACTGATCCAGCGGAAAGAGCAGCGGCCGGACATGCCCGTTATCCTCATTACCGACCCGATCAACACGCTCTATGGCGGCATCGAGAACGATCATCTGCAGCGCCTGGAAGCGGCCGGTGTGGACGTGATCGTTACCCGCCTGACGGCCCTGCGTGACTCCAACCCGACCTGGTCCGGTTTGTGGCGTCTCTGCTGCCAGTGGTTTGGGAATTCACCGAGTGGGTGGCTGCCCAACCCGGTCGGAGAGGAGCCGGTTCCCATGCGCAGCATTCTGGCCCTGCTCAACTTCAAGGCCAATCACCGGAAAACCCTGTTTGCCGACACGCCGGCTGGCTGGACGGGACTGGTGACCTCGGGGAATCCCCATGATGCCTCCAGTGCACACGGCAACATCGCTGTGGAGTTCTCCGGCCAGGCCGCCCTGGATCTGCTGGCAACCGAGCGCGCCGTGGCCCGATTCTCCCGCCCCGAACTGGACTGGTCCGAACTCGATCAGCTACAGGCCGCGGCGGAAGAAGAAGCGGTCCCGGCGGATGCATCGGACATGCGTGTGCAGGTCCTTACCGAGGAGGCGGTACTGGAGGGCATTCTGGCGTTGCTGGAGCGTTCCCGGGCCGGTGAGTCCGTGGATCTGGCCATTTTCTATCTGTCCCAGCGTGACACGGTGGAGGCCTTGCTGGCAGCTCATCAGCGCGGGGTCCGGGTGCGCGTGCTGATGGATCCCAATGAGGGGGCCTTCGGTCGTGAAAAGGCCGGTGTCCCGAATCAGCCGGTTGCTCATGAGCTGCACCAGGCCGGCATTCCCGTGCGCTGGTGCAACACCCGGGGGGAGCAATGTCACAGTAAATTCATCCTGCATCGGGGCAACGACGGCCGGGGTGAATTCATCGCGGGCTCCGCCAATTTCACCCGGCGCAACCTGGACAATTTCAACCTGGAAACCAGTGTCAGCGTCCGGGCCACGCAGGACGCTCCCGTCATGGAAGAGGCAGCCGGTTACTTCGATGGTCGTTGGCACAATCGCCCCGGCCAGGAGTTCAGTCTGCCCTACAGCGAATACGAGGAGGAGAGTCGTTTTCGCTACTGGCAGTATCGATTTATGGAAGCCACCGGACTGTCGACCTTCTGACCGGAGAAAGATCCGTCGGCCACCACCGAAGCGTTGGCCGCGCAACAGTACCCCGCCTACCGAACTTGGGTTACAGGACACGAGGACACTGAAGTCGCGTGCAGCCCGCGCCTGTCCGGCGCCATCCGGCGCGGCCGCCCCGCCACTGTGCGGTGCCGAACAGAATGCACTCGGAACCAGCCGTTAGCGTTCCCGGACACCAGCGCATTCAGGGTGACTTGCGCTGGTGCCAACGACCAGCGCTTCTGGCGCTTGGGCTTTGTGGCTCCGGGAGAGAAAACCAATGGAAAGGCACACGACTCGATTGGCATATCTAGGTGTCATTGCAACTGCCGGGTTTGCGGTATCCGTCTGTCTTGGCGGTGGCAGTTCCAGTAGTGGGCGAGATGATGAGGATGACTCGCCGGATACAACAGAAACCCGCCCCCACGATCAGCGGGTATTCGTGATCGACGCCGCAGGCTCCGACGAGTTCGAGGCGCTCGACGGCCGCGAGACCGACCGCTGGACGGGCGAACTCAACGGTGCTCGGTACCACGTGGAGGTGCCGGAGAACTGGAACGGGATACTGGTGATGTACGCCCATGGGTATCGTACCGGTGATCCTCCGGAACTCACCGTCACCAATCCGCAGATCCGCGAATACCTGATCGACAACAACTTCGCCTGGGCGGCGTCCAGCTACAGCGCCAACTACTACGACGTGCGCTCCGGCATCGAGGACACCAACGCACTGGCTCTTGCGTTCAACGACATCGCCGCCGAGAACGGGCGTGAGGACCTTCCCGCGCCGGCAAGGAAATACATCATGGGCGTGTCAATGGGTGGCCATATCGCCGGTGCGGCCATCGAGCAGGAGACACGCCAGAGCGCGAATCATGTCGTCGAGTATGACGGTGCCGCACCGTTCTGCGGCGTCATGGGCGACACGGAGCTGTTCAACTATTTTCTTGCCTACAACCTCGCGGCCATGGAGATCGCGGGCGTGGGAGCCGACTTCCCGGTGGATCCGGCCGATGCGGAGGAGGTCAATGGCCAGATCCGGGAGGCCCTCTGGGATGACTTCGACGAGGACCCCGGGAACGTCAACGCGGACGGGCAGTTGCTGAAGGAGGTGCTGATGAACCTCTCGGGTGGTGAGCGTCCCGGCTACGAGCAGGGTTTCGGGGAATGGCAAGAAGTGCTACAGCAGTACCTGCCGGCGGATGGCACGGTGAATGGCATTCTGAACAGCAACGTCCTGGACACGTCGGACATTATCTATCGTGACGCCAGTGGTGATCCTGTGTCTTTCAACGACACCATCCTGGTCGTCACGCCTGATCCCGGCGCCAATCGCCAGAGATGATGGCCTGCGCTGGATTCCCCGGATCAACGGTGAGTTCAGCGTGCCCGTGGTCAGTACCCATACCACCGGGGATCTTTTCGTCCCCTTGAAAATGCAACAGATCTACCACGATCGGGCTGAAGCGAACGGCAGTGCCGATTACCTTGTTCAACGGGCAATCCGCTCGACGGGTCACTGCGACTTCACCGATCAGGAGAAGATTGACTCGTTTGCTGCCATGCACGCGTGGGTAGACGAAGGTGCCGTCCCCGCGGGAGATGCGGTGTCGGATCCGGAGCAGGTCGCCGACCCGGAGTTCGGTTGCCGATTCACCGATCCCGCAGCACCTGACCTGCAAGGCATCCCGCCGTGCCCCTGAAGTAAAGGGCCCACGGCGATGCCGTGGGCCCTTTCTGAATATGGTCGGGGTGGCAGGATTTGAACCTACGACCCCTGCCTCCCGAAGGCAGTGCTCTACCAGACTGAGCTACACCCCGATACTGTCACAAGCGCGTCATTCAGTAGTCGCGCTCCACGCTGAACCTGGCCAGTGATTCCATCGCCTTCCGGTAAGGCGTCTCAGGCAGTTGCCCGAGGCTGGCGACGGCTTTTTCCACTGCCTGATCCGCGAGGGCGCGAGTATAGGTGATCGCTCCGGTTGTTTCAATCGCTTCCAGAATGGTGTCGATCTCCTCGCGCCCACCCTGCTCGATGGCGCCGCGGATGACCGCCGCCTGTTGCTCCGTGCCGTGGCGCATGGCGTGAATCAGGGGCATGGTCGGCTTGCCTTCGGCGAGGTCGTCGCCGATGTTCTTGCCTGTGGTGTTTGCGTTGCCGGTGTAGTCCAGGGCGTCATCCACCAGTTGGAACGCGGTGCCGAGCTGCTTGCCGTATTCGGCCAGGTTGTCGCAGACGTCCTCGTCCTGCTCGGCGAGAATGCCGCCCAGGCGTGTGGCGGCCTCGAACAGCGTCGCGGTCTTCGAGTAGATGACGTGCAGGTACCGCTCCTCGGTGGTGTCCGGGTCGTTGATGTTGAGCAGCTGCATCACCTCGCCCTCGGCGATGGTGTTGGTGGTGTGGGCCATGACGTCCATCACCGGCATGCTGCCCACGGCAACCATCATCTCGAAGGCGCGGGAGTAGAGGAAATCGCCCACCAGAACGCTGGCCTCGTTGCCCCACAGCTCGTTGGCCGTGGCCTGGCCGCGGCGCTTTTCCGAGGCATCGACGACATCGTCGTGGAGCAGGGTGGCCGTGTGGATGAACTCCACCACGGCGGCGAGTTCACGGTGATGGTCACCTTCGTACCCGCACGCGCGCGCGGCGAGCAGCACCTGGAGGGGGCGCAGCCGCTTGCCGCCGCTGTTGATGATGTATGCACCGAGCTGGTTGATGAGCACCACGTCGGAGCGCAGCCGCTGCTGGATCAACCGGTCCACTGCCTTCATGTCGTCCGCCATGAGGGCGCGGATGTCATCGATGTTCATGGCGTGTGAGGGCGACACTGCGTGGGTCATCCGAGAGCCGGTCGGTTGGGCCGCAATTCCGGGCTGCGGCGGCGGAGCATTACAGTAGGTGTGGGCCCTTGGGGTGTCAAGGTGGCCACGGGCAGGATGCCGCAATCACCAACCGGAATCGTGGTGGGCTGGTGGCAAGCGCAGCGCCGTTTGACCTGTCCTCCCTTTGCAGCTATTATTTCGCGCCTTCTCACCGCATTTCGATTGAAGCGACCAAGCGACGGAGACTGAACGGACCATGTACGCCGTGATCAAAACCGGAGGCAAGCAGTATCGTGTCTCTGAAGGGGACATCCTTCGCGTCGAGAAGCTCGACGCCGAGGCGGGCTCGTCCGTGGAGTTCGACCAGGTGTTGCTGGTCTCCGACGGTGACGACGTGAAGATTGGCGCGCCGATGCTCGAGGGCAGCAAGGTGCAGGCTGAGGTCACGGACGCCGGCAAGGGCGAAAAGGTCCATATCATCAAGTTCAAGCGGCGGCAGAACTATCGCCGCCACAAGGGTCATCGTCAGCCCTACACCGAAGTCAAGATTACCGGCATTTCCGCAGGCTGAGTTCCAGGAGCAGGATATGGCACATAAAAAGGCAGGCGGCAGTACTCGTAACGGTCGCGATTCCGAGTCGAAGCGCCTTGGCGTGAAGCGTTTCGGTGGGCAGGAAGTGGTCCCGGGTAACATCCTGGTGCGCCAGCGCGGTACCCACTTCCACCCCGGTGAAGGTGTCGGCATCGGCCGCGATCACACCCTCTTCGCCAAGTCCGGCGGTCAGGTGGTGTTCGAGCGCAAAGGCCCGCTCAACCGCAAGTACGTGAGCGTCCGCAGTCACTGAAGGCCCGACCTCAGTGCGGCGCTCCGGAAACCCCGTCTTCGTACGGGGTTTTTTGTTTCCGGTGCGTTCATACTGATTCGCAGAGACGTCCGCAACGCCGGCGTTCACCACGAGAGCGTGTCCCATGAAGTTCGTCGACGAGGTCACCATCCATGTTGCCGCCGGTGGCGGCGGCGATGGATCCGCCAGTTTCCGGCGCGAGAAGTTCATTCCCCTGGGCGGCCCCGACGGGGGTGATGGCGGGGCCGGCGGCAGCGTGTGGCTGGAGGCGGACGAAGGGCTGAACACCCTGGCGGACTTCCGTCACGTGCGCCGCTACCGGGCGGAACGGGGTCAGAACGGCATGGGCTCGCAGCGTACCGGCAAGAGCGCCGAGGATGTGGTCATTGCCGTGCCCGTGGGGACGGTGGTGGTGGAGAAGAACACCGGCGAACAACTCGGTGACCTGACCGGCCACGGCGAGCGCCTGCTGGTGGCCAAGGGCGGTCGCGGCGGCCTGGGGAACGTGCATTTCAAGAGCTCCACCAATCGGGCACCGCGCCAGACCACCTCAGGTAAGCCCGGGGAAGAGCGGGATTTGCGCCTGGAGCTCAGGGTGCTGGCGGATGTAGGCCTGCTGGGCATGCCCAACGCCGGCAAGTCCACACTCATCCGCGCTGTCTCTGCTGCCCGGCCGCGGGTGGCGGACTATCCGTTCACCACCCTGCATCCCAACCTCGGGGTGGTCAGTGTCGGCCCGGCCCAGAGCTTTGTCATGGCCGACATCCCCGGTCTCATCGAAGGCGCCGCCGACGGGGCCGGTCTGGGGGTGCGCTTTCTCAAGCACCTCGGGCGTACGCGTATCCTGCTGCATCTGGTGGATGCGGTGCCCCATGACCCGGAACAGGACCCGGTGGAGGACATGCAACGGCTGGTCGGCGAGTTGGAGCGCTTCAGCCCCGATCTGGCGGCGCGCGAGCGGTGGCTGGTGCTGAACAAACTGGATCTGCTGCCGGAAGACGAGCGTGAGCCCTGGAAACGGGAGCTGGTGGAGGCAATGGCCTGGGAAGGGCCGGTATACGCCGTATCGGGCCTGACCGGTGTCGGCACCGAAGCGCTGTGTCGCGATGTCATGGCGCGGCTGGAGCAGATCGACGAGGCGGCCCGGGAGGCCCAGGCATGAACGTCGGGGAGGCGAACGCTGCGTGCGGAGCCCGTTCCGGCGTGGCCAAGTGGGTGGTCAAGGTAGGCAGTGCCCTGGTGACCGATGAGGGCCGTGGCCTGGATCACGCCCGCATCGCCGGCTGGGTGGCAGAGCTGGCGGCGCTGCGGGACAGGGGTGTCGAGGTGACCATGGTGTCCTCGGGGGCCGTGGCGGAGGGCATGCAGCGACTGCAGTGGCGGCATCGCCCGCGGGAACTCTACAAGCTCCAGGCCGCGGCGGCCGTGGGGCAGATGGGTCTGGTGCACGCCTACGAATCCGAGTTCCAGCGCTACGGCCTGCATACCGCGCAGGTGTTGCTGACCCACCATGATCTCAGCGATCGTCAGCGCTACCTGAACGCACGTACTACGTTGCGTACGCTGCTGGAGCTGGGTGTGGTGCCGGTGGTGAACGAAAACGACACGGTGGCCACCGACGAATTCCGCTTCGGCGACAACGACACGCTTGCGGCGCTGGTGGCGAATCTGGTGGAGGCGGACCGCCTGGTCATCCTGACCGACCAGCAGGGGCTGTTCGACTCGGATCCACGACAGTACCCCGATGCCCGGCTTATCACCGAGGGCGACGCCGGAGATCCCGACCTGGAGCGCCTGTGCGGGGAGGGTGCCGGCGAGTACGGGCGTGGCGGCATGCTCAGCAAGGTCCGCGCTGCGGCCCGTGCGGCGCGTTCCGGGGCGGCCACCGCGATTGCGTCGGGACGCGAGCCCGGGGTTCTGGAGCGTTTGCGCCGGGATGAGCGCGTGGGCACCTACCTGAAGCCGGCCCGGGAGCCACTGGGGGCGCGGAAACAATGGCTGGCCAGCCAGATGACGGCGCGGGGGCGGGTCTACCTGGACGCCGGCGCCGTCCGCGTTCTTCAGGAGTCCGGGCGCAGCCTGCTCCCCGTGGGCGTGACGGCCGTGGCGGGACAGTTCGCCCGGGGTGAAATCATCAGCTGCGTCGGCCCGGACGGCCGCGAAGTTGCCCGCGGGCTGGTCAATTACGATGCGGCAGAGGCCGACCGTATCAAGGGCGCCGCCAGTGATCGCATCGAGTCGCTTCTCGGGTATGTCGACGAGCCCGAGCTGATCCACCGGGACAACCTGGTCCTGCTCTGAAGCGTCGACCGTCGGCGGATATGCCGGTTCCCGCGCACAAAAACACCGCCGCATCCCGGTAGGGAGGCGGCGGTCGATGAATCACCCCGTGTTCCGGCGGCGCGGGCTCAACCCAGGGCGCGGATCCGCGAGTTCAGACGGCTCTTGTGGCGAGCGGCCTTGTTCTTGTGGATGATGCCCTTCGTCGCCATGCGGTCGATCAGCGGCGTGGCGGTCTTGAACGCCTCTTCCGCGCGCTGCTTGTCGCCCGACTTGATGGCCTTGAGAACGTTCTTGATCTGCGTACGCATCGTGGTACGGCGCGACTTGTTGTGCACGCGACGCGTCTCGTTCTGGATGGCACGTTTCCGTGCTTGCGGCGAGTTGGCCAAGGTTCAGCTCCTGACGAAGTTCTTCACGGTCCGGAAAGGCCCGGTAATATGCTGATTCCGGGCGTGCGTGTCAAGTCCCGGGGCACCGGGATGGGAGCGAGCCGCGTCGCTTGAGGCGGTTCGGTGCTTGCCGTGGGATTCACCCCGGGGTTACCCTTCGCCGTCACTCCGGTTTCGATGTTTTTCAGGACCTTGCCCGCATGGTGGGCACGGCCCTTTCATCGTTCTAAACTGACACTATAGAAGGTGACCCGAGGGCCCATGAACGGCAAGGTCTACGTCAAGACGCATGGCTGCCAGATGAACGAGTACGATTCCGCCAAGATGGCGGACGTGCTTGTCGATCAGCGCGGCTATGAGCGAGTGAGCACGCCGGAAGAGGCGGACCTGATTCTGCTCAATACCTGTTCCATTCGCGAGAAGGCCCAGGAGAAGGTCTTTTCCCAGCTTGGCCACTGGAAGGGCCTGAAGGAGCGCAACCCCGACGTGTTGATCGGCGTGGGCGGCTGCGTCGCCTCCCAGGAAGGTGACGCCCTGCAGAAGCGGGCGCCCTTCGTGGACCTGGTGTTCGGCCCCCAGACGCTGCATCGGCTGCCGGAGATGGTGGATCGCGTGCGCGCGGGCGAGTCCGCCCAGGTGGACGTGTCCTTCCCCGAAATCGAGAAATTCGACCGCCTGCCGGAGCCCCGCGCCGACGGTCCCACCGCGTTTGTCTCCATCATGGAGGGCTGCAGCAAGTACTGCAGCTTCTGCGTGGTGCCGTACACCCGTGGTGAGGAAATCAGCCGTCCCTTCGATGACGTCATCGCCGAGATCGCCGATCTGGCGGATCAGGGCGTGCGCGAGATCAACCTGTTGGGTCAGAACGTCAACGCCTACCGTGCAGAGATGGCCGACGGCACCGAAGCCGACCTGGCCCTGCTGCTCCATTACGTCGCCGCCATCGACGGCATCGACCGCCTCCGCTACACCACCTCGCATCCCGTAGAGTTCAGCGACAGCCTCATCGAGGCCTACGCCGAAATACCCGAGCTGGTGGATCACCTGCACCTACCGGTGCAGAGCGGCTCCGATTTCGTGCTCAAACTCATGAAGCGCGGCCATACCATCGACGAGTTCAAGGACAAGGTGCGCCGCCTGCGGGAGATCCGGCCCGACATCAGCATGTCCACGGACATCATCGTCGGCTTCCCCGGCGAGGACGAGGACTGCTTCGAGGAGACCATGGCCCTGGTGGAGGAAATCGGCTTCGACACCTCCTTCAGTTTCATCTACAGCGCGCGTCCGGGCACCCCGGCATCGTCACTGGCGGACAGCACGCCCCACGAGGTAAAAAAAGCGCGACTGCAGCGATTACAGGCGACCATCGAGGCCAACGCCCGGCGCATCAGCCAGGCCATGGTGGGCACGGTGCAGACCGTTCTCGTGGACAGCGTCTCCCGCCGCAATGACGCCGAGATCGCCGGGCGCACCGAGAACAACCGGGTGGTGAACTTCCCCGGACATCCCCGGCTGATTGGTCGTTTCGTACAGGTGTATATCACCGAGGCACTGCCCAACTCCCTGCGCGGGGAACTGGTGGATTTTCACGATGAGCCCGGGGACCTTCTGTCCGGGGCCGTCACGGCGTGAGGTATCCGAGGCACTATTGAAAGCACAGCCCGAATCCCAGGATTTCAGCCTCGAGCCGGCGGACAATGACCGGCTCGCCAATCTTTGCGGTCAGTTCGATGAAAACCTGCGCCAGGTGGAGCGCCGCCTGGGCGTGGAGATCAGCAATCGCGCCCACCGTTTCCGCGTCATTGGTGATGAGGCGGCGGTCACCGCCGCAGTGAGCGTTCTCCAGGACCTCTACCAGGCCAGCGCCGAGGAGGAACTCTCGCCGGAGAACGTGCACATGTACCTCCAGGATGCCGCCGTGGACGAGCGCGTCCGCCAGGGCCACGAGAAGGCCCGCGAAGAGGAAGTGGTGATCCGCACCCGCAAGGCGGAGATCCGCGGCCGGGGGCCGAATCAGCAACTCTACCTGCGCAACGTCCGCGACCATGATCTCAATTTCGGCATCGGCCCCGCCGGTACCGGCAAGACCTACCTGGCGGTGGCCGCCGCCGTGGAAGCGCTGGAGAGTGACCAGGTGCGTCGCCTGGTGCTGGTGCGGCCGGCGGTGGAAGCCGGCGAACGGCTGGGTTTCCTGCCCGGCGATCTGGCCCAGAAGGTGGATCCGTATCTGCGACCGCTGTATGACGCCCTGTTCGAGATGCTCGGTTTCGACCGCGTGGCCAAGCTCATCGAGCGCAACGTCATCGAGATCGCGCCGCTGGCGTACATGCGCGGGCGCACGCTGAACCAGTCCTTCATTATTCTCGACGAGGCACAGAATACCACCGTCGAGCAGATGAAGATGTTCCTCACCCGCATCGGTTTCGGTTCCACCGCCGTGGTCACCGGTGACGTGACCCAGGTGGACCTGCCCAAGGGCACCGCCTCCGGGCTGCGCGATGCGGTCGACGTACTCCACGAAGTGGAGGGTGTGAGCTTCACTTTCTTCACGGCCGCCGACGTGGTGCGGCACCCGTTGGTGCAGCGTATCGTCCAGGCGTACGACCGTATCAGCGAGGCGCGGGAGCGCGGCGGCGAGCGCGCATGATCACCGTCGTCTACCAGGTCGCCTGCGAAGCCGACGCCGTGCCGTCACAGGCCCAGGTGGAGCGCTGGGTCAGCGCCGCCCTGGCCGGTCACCGGGGCGAGGCCGAGGTGGCGGTGCGGGTGGTAACGCCCGCCGAGGGGCGCCGGCTCAACAGCGACTACCGCGGGCGGGATTACGCCACCAACGTGCTGTCGTTCCCGTTCGAGGCACCCCCGGGCCTGGACGAGGATCTGCCGGAGCTGGGGGATCTGGTCATCTGTGCCGAGGTGGTCAGCGGCGAGGCGGCGGAGCAGGGCAAACCGCCGGAGCACCACTGGGCACACATGGTGGTGCACGGCACTTTGCATCTATTGGGCTACGATCATATGGAAGAGACCGAAGCCCTGGAGATGGAAGGGGCGGAGCAGAAGATCCTGGCCGGGCTCGGCATCCCCGACCCCTACCGCGAGGAGGCCGGCGCAAGTCCACAGGCGTGAGTAGTGTACGGGGAACGCCCCGGCACTCCTGACCCCTGATTTCTTGGCAACGGCATGGGAGTCCATGAACAGCGAGGACCGAAGTAGCAGCAGTGACCAGCGCTCGTGGCTGGAACGGATCAGCCAGGCGATTTCCGGCGAACCGCGGGATCGCGACAGCCTGGTGGATGTGCTGCGTGACGCGCAGCGCCGCGGTCTGCTGGATGCCGATCAGCTTGCGATGATCGAGGGCGCCCTGCACGTCTCCGAGATGCAGGTGCGCGACATCATGATTCCCCGCTCGCAGATGGTGGTGGTCCGCCGGGATGCCTCCCCGGGCGAACTGCTGCCGCCGGTGATCGAGTCCGGCCACTCGCGCTTCCCGGTGATCGGCGAGAACCGGGACGATGTCATCGGCATCCTCATTGCCAAGGACCTGCTGGTCTACTCCTCCCCGGAGAACCAGACCCGCTTCGACATGCGGGAAGTCATGCGGCCGGCGCTGTTCGTGCCCGAGAGCAAGCGCCTGGACGTGATGCTCAAGGAGTTCCGCAGCAGCCGTAACCATCTTGCGGTTGTGGTGGACGAGTACGGTGGCGTGGCCGGCATGGTGACCATCGAGGACGTGCTGGAGCAGATCGTCGGCGAGATCGACGACGAGCACGACGTGGATGACGACACCTACATCCTCAGTCACCGCGAGGGCAGCAGCGTGGTCAAGGCGCTCACGCCCCTGGAGGACTTCAACGCTCACTTCGGCACGGCGTTCAGTGACGAGGAGTTCGATACCATCGGCGGCTACATCGCCCACGCCTTCGGGCATCTTCCCGGGCGCGGCGAAGCGGTGTCCCTGGAGGGATACCGCTTCGAAGTGGTGCGCGCCGACAACCGGCGCATCCATCTGCTGATGGTCATGCCTGACCCTGAAGAGGGTGTCGAGACGGCTTCGGGAGCCGGCGCGGATATCCAGTCCAGTTCCTGACCGTTCCCCGGTCTTGCAAATCGGCGGCAATCCAATGACAGTGTGCGCCGTTGCCATCGCCAGGAACGCGCCCGCTCATGATCCCGACCTTCACCGCTGACCGTCACCGCTGGCCCCAGTTGCTGCTGGCCCTGCTTGCCGGCGCCCTGTCCCCGCTGGCCTACGATCCCTTTGGCTGGTGGATCATCGCTTTCGTGTCACCAGCCGTGCTGTTCTACCTGGTGAGCGGGCCGGAGGCCGGGCGGGGGCGGGTTGCCTACGCCTGGGGGCTTGGCTGGTTCACCGCCGGTGCCTTCTGGATCTATCACAGCATCATGTTCTACGGCGGTGGCTTCTGGGCTGCAATGGTGTTCTGCGCCGTGCTGGCGCTGCTGTTCGCGTTGATACCGCTGGCCACGGTGGCGCTCTGGCAGCGCCTGCGCCCCGCCAGCGATGCCCTGGCACTGCTGGTGGCCATGCCGTTGGCGTGGGTGGTTGTGGAGTGGATCCGCGGCTGGCTGTTCACCGGCACCACCTGGCTGCAACTGGGCTACAGCCAGACGGAGACCTGGCTCAACGGCTTTGCCCCGGTGATCGGCAGTCTTGGCATCAGCCTGCTGGTGGCGCTGGGTGCCGGGGCAGTGGCCTGGGCGGCGCGCCATCCGGTGCAGCTGCGAACCCTGCCGGTGGCCGCCGGCTTCGTGCTGGTGTTCGTCGCCGGCTTGCTGCTGCGCCAGGTGGAGTGGACCGAGCCTGACGGCGGCCCGCTGACCGCGGGGCTGCTCCAGGGCAATATCCCCCAGGACGTGAAGTGGGACCCCGATTACCGTGACGTGACCATGAACCGGTATCGGGATCTCACCGCCCAGCACTGGGACAAGGACCTGGTGATCTGGCCCGAGACCGCCGTGCCCATGGTTCAGCACCAGGCCGCTGAACATCTGGCGCCGCTGGGCGACGAGGCTGCCTTCCACGAAACAGAATTGCTACTGGGTCTGCCCACCCTGGATCGCGGGCGCGACCAGGTCTTCAATAGCGTCATGAGTCTGGGTGAGGATGTGGACTACTACCACAAGCGCCACCTGGTGCCTTTCGGCGAGTACGTGCCGTTCCGGGAGCAACTGGGGCCGCTGCTGGACGTGTTCGGAGCGCCGCTGGGGGATTTCACCCCCGGGCGTTCGCCGGAGCCGCTGGCCGCAGGCGGTCGCAACGCCGCCATCTCCATTTGCTACGAGATCACCTTTGCCCCGGTAGTGGCGGCCTCACTGTCCGACGCCAGCTACCTGGTAAACGTCAGCAACGACGCCTGGTTCGGTACCACCATCGGACCGCACCAGCACTTCCAGAAGGCGCGCATGCGCGCCATCGAGTTCC
The DNA here is from genome assembly GCF_012044895.1 of Aquisalimonas sp. 2447. Taxonomy (NCBI): domain Bacteria; kingdom Pseudomonadati; phylum Pseudomonadota; class Gammaproteobacteria; order Chromatiales; family Ectothiorhodospiraceae; genus Aquisalimonas; species Aquisalimonas sp. 2447. Next base: position 3,014,709 of record NZ_CP050695.1, on the reverse strand, counting down.
AGCGACCGCTGCTGCGGAGCACCAACACCGGCATTACCGCCTCGGTGGACGAGCGCGGTCGCGTCATCGACCGCGCCCCGCAGTTCCGGCCGGTGGCGCTGGGCACCACCATTCAGCCGCGGCAGGGTATGACGCCCTATCTGCGGTGGCTGGACGCCCCGGTGGTCATGGGTGCCGGCTTCGGCCTGGTGGCCTTTGGCGCGTGGCGGGTTCGCCGGTACGTGCGCAGACCGCCGGACGACGGCGACACGCCGGGCGGTTCCTGATTGGTCTGCATGTGTATAGGCGTAGGGCGGACCTTCAGGTCCGCCGTCCCGAGACATGCCAGCCAAGGCGGTTTATCGAAGCCCGTTTGGCGGACCTGAAGGTCCGCCCTACGACCGGCGCTGCAGGTCCGGCCCGTGGGGCCGAGGTGTCGTTCCGGGCCGGCGTCAGGATCGACGCCGCCGCTGGCGCACCAGCCGCGGCTGGATTTCCGCCGTCTTCACCTTGTTGTCCTGGGTCTGGACGATGGTCACGGGAAAGCCGTGGATGAGCAGACTGGTCCCCGGCTCGGGGATGGACTCCAGCTGCTCCAGGATCAGCCCGTTCAGCGTCTTCGGGCCGTCGGTGGGCAGGTCCCAGTCCAGGGCCCGGTTGAGTTCGCGTACGCTGATACTGCCCTGGGCCAGATACGCCCCCGATTCCAGCGGCCGCAGGTATCGGGAGTGAGCTGCCGGATCGGTGGTGAACTCGCCCACGATCTCCTCGAGGATGTCCTCCAGGGCGACCAGCCCCATGATGTCACCGTACTCGTCCACCACCATGCCCACCCGGCGCCGCTGCCGCTGAAAATTCACCAGCTGCGTATGCAGGCGGGTCCCCTCCGGAATGAAATAGGTGGGCTCCACCTGGGCGAGCAGATGGTCCCGGGTCAGCCGCCGCTCGGTAAGGTCGGGAATGATCCGCCGCAGGTGAAGAATGCCCTGGACATCGTCGATGCTCTCCTGGAACACCGGCAGGCGCGTGTGCTGGGTATTGGCGAGCTGGGCGACGATCTCGTCCCAGTCGTCGGTGAGGTCGATGCCGACAATCTCGTTGCGCGGCACCATGATGTCCTCCACCGTCGCCTTCTCCAGGTCAAGGATGTTGAGCAGCATCTTCTGGTGTCGCCTGGGGATCAGGGTGCCGGCCTCATTCACCACCGAGCGCAGTTCCTCGCGGCTGAGGTTCTCGTTCTCGCTGACCCGTGGATCCACCCGCAGCAGGCGCAACAGGCCGTTGGCGACGGCATTGATCATCCACACCAGCGGGTAGAGAACCCGCAGCAGCACCGCCAGGGGCCAGGACGCGGGAAAGGCGATGCGTTCCGGGTGCAGCGCGGCGAGGGTCTTGGGGGCAACCTCGGCGAAGATCAGGATCACCAGGGTCAGCACCAGCGAGGCAATACCGATGGCGCCCTCGCCGTAGAGCTGCAGGGCGATGACGGTGGCCAGAGAGGCGGCGAGGATATTGACGAAGTTGTTGCCCAGCAGGATCACGCCGAGGATGCGGTCGGGCCGCTCCAGCAGGCGGGTGGCCAGCCGTGCCGAACGCCAGCCGCCCCGCGCCAGATGTCGGAGCCGATAGCGGTTCAGGCTCATCAGCGCCGTCTCGGAACTGGAGAAGAATGCCGAGAGAATGATCAGCAGGGCGAGGATGCCGAACATGATACCCAGGGGGAGTTCGCTCACGGGGTCAATCCTCGCTTCTGTGCGGTTCCGGGCATCGTGGCGTCAGCCGCGGCCCAGGATGATTTCCAGAACGAGTTTGGTGCCGAAATAGGCGATGAGCAACGCAATGAAACCGCCCAGGGTCCAGCGGATTGCCGTGCGTCCGCGCCAACCGTAACGCCAGCGTCCGAACAGCAGGGTGGCGAAGACCAGCCAGGCGGCGATGGAGAAGAGGGTCTTGTGTGCAAGATGCTGGCCGAACAGATCCTGCAGATACAGTGCGCCGGAGCCGAGCGCCACGGTGAGCAGCAGAAAGCCCACCCAGAGCATCTGGAACAGCAGCTCTTCCATTTCCCGTAACGGCGGCAGTGCCCGGACCAGGCCGCCGGGCTGGCGGTGGCGCAGGCGATGATCCTGCCACGCCAGCACCAGCGACTGGATCACCGCAACATTGAGGGCACTGAAGGCCAGGACCGAGGTGATGACATGCACCTCCAGCCCGGCCGGAAAGCGCGTGATGGCCCCCTCGCCGGCGCCGAACGTCTGATTGATGATCTGCACCAGGGCGGCCACGGGCAGGATGAACACCATGAGATTCTCGATGGCACGCCGAATGGCGCCGATCAGCACCATAAGCACCATCAGGGCCGCCACCAGGGATGCCGCGTTAAGCAGCCCCAGGTCCAGGCCGACCGGCGTCTCCATGTGCGCCCAGAGTGACGCTGCATGGAGAGTCAATCCGGCCCAGCCCGCGGCCAGCAGACTGCGTCGCCACGGCAGCTGTTCTGGCCCCCGGGCAAGGCGCCAGGCAAGGCCGGCGCCAACCAGCAGGTAGAGAACGGCGGAGACGAGGGTCGGGAACATGGAATCCATTGAATGCCGGAACGAATCGGCCGCGTGCGGACGCCCGCAGGCCGGGCTCTCAGAACCGGAATCATCGCACACATGCACCCGGGGGCAAAGCAGGCCATGGCCTGCTGAGATTGATCGGCCGGCAGCCAGGCGTTACCTTTGCCGGTTACCGAACGTCTGCACGATGGGTGGGTGTCCAGTCAATCACTCGGCGCCCGCCGTTTCCGCACCGATCACCGGCGAGAGGCCACGGCATGTTTGACAACCTGAGTGAGCGCCTTGACGGCGTCATGAAGCGCCTGCGCGGGCAGGGGCGGCTCACCGAAGAGAATATCCAGGAAAGCCTGCGGGAAGTGCGCATGGCGCTACTGGAAGCGGACGTCGCGCTGCCCGTGGTCAAGGACTTCGTGCGTGACGTCAAGGAGCGCGCCCTGGGCGAGGAGGTCAAGCGCAGCCTGACGCCGGGGCAGACGTTCATCAAGATCGTCAAGGACGAACTCGTCCGGGTCATGGGTGAGGCCAACGACGCCCTGAACCTGCACGTGCGTCCGCCCGCCGTGGTCATGGTGGCGGGCCTGCAGGGGGCGGGCAAGACCACCAGCATTGCCAAGCTGGCCCGCTACCTGCGCGAGCGTGAGAAAAAGAAAGTGCTGGTGGTGAGCTGCGACATCTACCGTCCGGCCGCCATTGATCAGCTGCAGACCCTGGCCGGCGAGGTGGAAGTGGATTTCTTCCCCTCCAACAGCAACCAGAAACCGCTGGATATCGGCCGGGCAGCGTTGGAGCACGCCCGCAAGCAGTTCCATGACGTGGTGCTGGTGGATACCGCCGGGCGCCTGCATGTGGACGAGGCCATGATGGCCGAGGTGGGTGAACTGCACAAAGGCATCGAGCCGGTGGAGACGCTGTTCGTGGTGGACAGCATGACCGGCCAGGATGCGGTCAACACCGCCAAGGCGTTCAACGACGCCCTGCCGCTCACCGGTGTCATCCTCACCAAGACCGATGGCGACGCCCGCGGCGGTGCGGCGCTGTCCATCCGCCAGATCACCGGTAAGCCCATCAAGTTCCTGGGGACCGGCGAGAAGACCAAGGCGCTGGAGCCGTTCCATCCCGACCGGGTGGCTTCGCGCATCCTCGGCATGGGCGACATGCTCAGCCTGGTGGAGGAAGTCGAGCGCGGCGTGGACAAGCAGGATGCCGATCGCCTGGCAAAGAAGCTCAAGAAGGGCAAGGGCTTCGACCTGGAGGACTTCCGCGACCAGATGAGTCAGCTTGGCAATATGGGCGGCATTGGTGGCCTGATCGACAAGATGCCCGGCATGGGCGGCATGGCCGACAAGGTCAAGGGCCAGGTGGACGACAAGGACGTGCGCCGTCTGGTGGCCATCATCAACTCCATGACCCCCGCGGAACGCCGCCGTCCGGATGTCATCAACGGCTCACGCAAGCGCCGCATTGCCACCGGTTCCGGCACCCAGGTGCAGGACGTGAACAAGCTGCTCAAGCAGTTCAAGCAGATGCAGAAAATGATGAAGCAGGTGAACAAGAAGGGCGGCATGCAGAAGATGATGCGCCAGCTCGGCGGTGGCGGAGGCATGCCCCCGGGCGGCGGCATGCCTCCCGGCGGGGGCTTGCCCCGCTAAACGACCGGAGTGCGGGGAGCCGTAGGGTGGACATTCAGGTCCACCGTTCCAGCCTTGGCCAAGCTGCCTTGGCCTGCAGAGCGGAGACGGCGGACCTGAAGGTCCTCCCTACGCCCTGAATAGCCGGGCGTACGGGGGTGGCGTTCAGCGTTTCTTTAATGACTCTCTTCCGGCCCCAGGACCTTGCGCCGTAGATAGCGAATACCCAGGAACGCACTCACCACCACGATGGGCACCGCCGCGCCGACTGCCAGATCGACGTTGAACTCCACCCCGGCGCTGTGCAGTCCGTTCAGGGCGTAGTAGATCAGGCCCGTGCCGTAGTAGCTCATGACCAGCACGGAGAGGCCTTCCACCGTCTGCTGCAGCCGCAGCTGCAGGTCGGTGCGCCGGTTCATGGAGGCCAGCAGGTCCCGGTTCTGCCCTTCCAGGGCGATGTCCACCCGGGTGCGCAGCAGGTCTGCGGCGCGGGAGAGGCGCTGTGCCAGATTCTCCTGGCGTTCCGCCACGGACTCGCAGGTGCGCATGGCCGGGCGGAAGCGACGCACCAGGAACTCGCCGATGGTCTGCAGTTCGCGGATGCGCTGTTCGCGGAGGTTGTCGATGCGGCGCCGGACCAGGGCATCGTAGGCGCGTGCTGCGCTGAGGCGGTAGCTGGTGCGGGAGGTGGTCTGCTCCAGGTCCGCCGACAGGGCCGAGATCTCCGAAAGCAGTGTCTGCTCGTTCTCCAGGCTGCCACTGCGGGTGATCCGCCGCGTGACCGCCCCCAGGTCACTCTCCAGCCGCGTCAGCTCTCCCCCCGCCTCGCGGGCCATGGGGAAGGCAAGCAGCGCCAGCAGTCGATAGGTTTCGATCTCCAGCAGCCGCTGCACCAGCCTGCCGGCACGCCGCGACGGCAGGCCACGGTCCTGGATGAGCACCCGTCCGAAGCCGTCGGCGTGCAGGCGGAAATCGGTATACACCCGCGCCGCCCCGTCGGCCACTTCGCTGCCCGCAACGTTCTCTGTGCCGAACAGCTCCGCCAGCTCGTGCACGGGCCGTTCCGGCGCCGAGCGCCCCTCCATGGTCAGGTGTACGGCGGCGATCAGTTCCCCCGGCAGCCCGGCAAGCCAGTCCGCCGGCACCATCTGCAGCGCCGTGCGGGCGAAAGGTTCCAGGGGGTCGGATTCCACACCGGTAATGAAAAACGTATAAGTGGAAAACTCCGTGTGCCGCTCCCAGCGCAGCCGAAACCCGCCCAGGTCAACACTGTGGTGGGTGGCATCCGGCTGTGGCGGCGTCTGCTCCAGGGACTGGCACAGCGCCCGCACCTGTTCCTGGTCGGCGTTGCCGTCGCTGCTGAGCATGGCGAGATGGGTGGCGCGCAAGGGCCCGTTCAGGGTCTCGAAGGGCCGCGCATGGACTTCGGCGGCGATGTGCCGGCGCTGCGCATGTTCCTGCAGACCTGTGGGGGCGGCTGCTGCGGCGTAGTTTGTCATGGTATCCCGCCGTCCGTGATTGTCAGCGCTCATGGTCGGTCAGGCGACCGCAATCGGCAAGTCCGCCGCCTTCGCTCAGCCGAGCAGGGCGGCGGCGCCGCGGTAGAGCAGGTGCAGTGCCAGTGCCGTAAGAATGATATTCAACAGGTGGTGGAAACGACGGTCTCCCAGCCGCTCCAGGGCCATGCGGCCCAGCAGCGTGCCCAGGAAGCCCGTCGCGAGCATGCCGGCGAGGAAGGGCAGGTACGGCCCGAAGGCGAAACCGAGAAGCCCGAAAACGCCGATCTTCAGGCCGTGCTGGACCACCATGCAGGCGGAGAACGTGCCCACGTGACGACGCGGCTCCAGGCCCAGCGGGCGTAACAGTGCGGCCACGAACGGGCCGGTGGCACCCACGAACAGGGTGACCAGGCTGGTGACGCCACCTCCCAGGGCGATCCGTCCACGGCCGGCGCGCTGCAGGGCCAGCGGTGGGGCCCAGCACGACCATAGGATGAAGGCCCCCAGTGCCAGCTCCAGCCAGCCTGCATGCAGCTGAACCAGAATGCCGGAACCGGCCGTGGCCCCAGTCACTGCGCCCAGGGAGAACACGGCCACCAGCGGCCACTGGATGTGGCCCCAGGTGACCAGGGTGCGCCCGGCGTTCGAGCCCGCCTGGATGACGCCATGCAGGGGGATCACCGCAGTGGCGGGCAGGAACAGGGTCATCAGCCCCAGCAGCAGAACGCCGCCACCGGCACCGAAGGCGGCGGTGATAAAGGACGTCAGGGCGCTTGCCAGCAGGAGTACGACGATCGCGTAGACCGGTAACTCTGGTGGCAGTAGTGAGAGCAGCCAGTCAGCCACCACGACTGCCTCCGGGCATGCGGTGGCGACGCTCATGCGCACATGTGCCAATGTGACACGTGCTCCAGGCGGGGTTCGTGTCGGGGTGGTGTGCGGAAAACCCCGTCACGCCGCGATCAGTGAAGTTGGCACGATGCATGAAAGGCTCCGGATGCAAACGCCGGAAGCGCAGCATGCCATACGCGCCCGGCGTTACGCTCAGCGACAAAGGAGACTTTCGTCATGAAACGCAAGGCCCGCATTACCACCAGTGTTCTGATTTCTGGGTTCGTGGCCTCTGTGTCCGCCGCGCCTCTGGCTGCGAGCGCCGACGATTACGATCTGTACGAGCAGGAAATGGCGGAGTCGCCCTCCATCGAGGTTGGCGATATCGAGGATGACGCCATCGCCAGTTTCATCGCTGCCTCCGATGCCATCAAGGACATCCGCGATGAATATGCCGGCGAAATCGCCGACGATCCGGAAGCGTACGAGGAGCTGCGTGCCGACGCCAACGAAGAGATGGTGAATGCCGTCGAATCGGAAGGTATCGACGTCAGCGAGTATCGGGACATCGGTTACTTCGTCCATGAGGACGAAGAGTTTCAGGCCCAGGTTGAGCTGAAGGCTGCAACTGAGGCGTGAACCAGCGCGGAACGACTCCCGCGAGTCGTTCCGCGTCTGCTGAGTTGTCTTCAAGTGGTTGGTTGCCCTCCATTACGGGCGGGTCTCACCCCGCCCGGTTTTTTTGTTGGCTGGCCATTTGTCGGCGAAGATGAGTACACTTCCCGGCGATGAGTACCGGCAACCCTTACGATCCCTCCAACTTCACCCGCCGCATCCCGGACGGGGACGACCGCCGGCGCCTGGTGTGCGAAGACTGCGGCTTCATCCAGTACGAGAATCCCAAAATCGTGGTGGGCACCGTGGCCTACTGGGAGGACCGTATTCTCCTGTGCCGCCGGGCCATCGAGCCGCGCGTCGGCTACTGGACCCTTCCGGCGGGTTACCTGGAACTGGGTGAGGATGCCGAGGCCGGGACGCTGCGGGAGGCCTGGGAAGAGGCCAGGGCGCGGATGGAGATCGAGCAGCTCCTCGGGGTCTACTCCATCGAGCACATCAGTCAGGTACAACTGATTTACCGCGCCCGCCTGACCTCACCCGAGGTTGCCGCCGGACCGGAGTCCAGGGAGGTGGCGCTGTTCCATCCCGACGAAATCCCCCACGATGCCCTGGCGTTTCCGAGTGTCCGGTGGGCGCTTGCCCATTTCAACGAAACCCGGAACGAGGCGGTGTTCGCGCCGCGTCGCAATCCCGTTGACGCTGCCGGCAAACTGCCCGGCGGGCTCTAGCCGCGGCCCGAGCGGCCGGCAGCGCATCCGACTCGGACCATGAACAATGGAGCGTGACATGTACTGCCCCCAGTGTGGTGCGCGAAATTCCGCCGATGCCCGGTTCTGCGAGAACTGCGGTGCGCCCATGGACCCCGCCGAGCGCCACCTGCTGGCCCGGGAGACCGGTGCTTATACCGACCGGCCCGCGAACGTCGCCGATTACGGTGGTTTCTGGCGACGCGCGGGGGCGGCACTGGTGGATGTGGTGATCCTGGTGACCGTACTCACCGTGCTGCAGTGGCTGTTTGCCCCCGGGACCATGGGGCCCGGGCAGCATGGCGGCCAGGGTGGTGGGCATGGCATGCCCGCCGACCCGGTCACCGGGTGGACTTGGTGGCACACGCTGGAAGCCATCGCTGCCTGGCTTTACTGGGCCGGCATGCACAGCTCCGCCTGGCAGGCCACCCTGGGCAAGATGGCCCTCGGGATGCAGGTCACCGATCTGCAGGGTCAGCGCATCTCGTTCCTGCGCGCCACCGCACGCTACCTGGCGGAGATCCTCTCCGCCCTGTTGCTGATGATCGGCTACATCATGGTGGCGTTCCACCCGCGCAAGCAGGGCCTCCATGACCTCATCGCCGGCACCCTCGTGGTGCGGCCGCGGGGTTGATGGATTACCGGTGGAGGCGCCCATGAACCAGGAACCATTCAATCCGCCGGTCTCCCCCGGGGAGTTGCCCGCCCTGGAGGCGGTACCGCTGACGCCGGTGTCGCCGCGTTTCGCGCCCTACCGCGTACTGGGCACGTTGGCATTCTGGATGCCGTTGGCGCTGGCCGTGGGGGTGGCACCGGTGGGGCCCGAGCTGCCATGGCCGGTTCGGGGCGCACTGGGTGGCGCCGTGTTGTTGGCGGGGCTCGGTCTGGCGCTGCTGGCGGCCATCGAGGCGCGACGGCGCGCGTTCGGTCTGCGCCGGGAGGACGTCATCTACACCAGCGGCCTGCTGGTGCGCCGCACCACCATTCTGCCGGTCTGCCGCATTCAGCACGTGGAGACGGTGAGTGGCCCTCTGGAGCGGCTGTTCGGTCTGGTGCGGCTGACCTGTTTTACCGCCGGCGGCTCCAGCGCCGACCTGGTCATGGCCGGCCTGCGTTCGGAGACGGCGGATCGCCTGCGCCAGCACCTGTTGTCCCGGATCCGTGAAGGGAGCACCGCCGACGACCCGGCAGCGGACGGCGACGCGTGACCGCGCAGTCACTGGAGCACTGGCAGCGCCTCTCTCCCTGGGCGGTGGTGTTCCTTTTCGTCCGTGGCGTGGTGCGCTTTGCCCGCGAGAATATTCCCGTGCTGGTGGGTGCCGGCGCCGGCGTAGCCGTGATCGAGCGCATCGGCATGGTGGAGGTGGTGCTCGCTGGCGGCGCGGCGCTGCTGTTGGCGCTGCTGTTGAGCCTGCTCTACTACCGGCGGTTCCGCTTCTGCTTCGACGGGGATGTGCTGCTGGTGCAGAAGGGCCTGTTCGAGCGCACCGAGCTCAAGGTTAGCGCCGGGCGTGTACAGCACGTCAGCCTGGAGCAGCCGGCCTACATGCGCCCCTTCGGTGTGGTGCGCTTTAGCGCCGACACCCCCGGGGGCGTGACCGCGGAGCTGGAACTCCCCGGCATTCCGAGCTCGGTGGCGGAATCATTGCGTCAGGCACTGAGCACACCGGATGCCGTGCCAGCGGAGACGGCCGCCGAGGAGGCCGGGCCCCGGCCCAGGCAGCGGGAGCTGTTTCGCATCCGGCCCGGGGCGCTGACCCTGCACGGTCTCACCAGCAATTCCATCTACGTTGTGGCGGCACTGCTGGCCCCCGTGTTGCAGCCCCTGGAGCGCCTCGGCCGTCCGTACCTGGAAAACCTGGAGGACGCCGCCTGGGTGGAGCGTGCCGGTGACGCGCCCGTCCTGGTGGCGTTGGCAGTGCTACTGGCCCTGATGATGGTGCTCATGATCGCCGCCGTGATCGTGGCCTGGCTACGCTTCCACGGTTTCACCCTGAGCCGTACCGGTGACCGTTTCGTGCAGTCCAGCGGCCTTTTCAATCGTCAGGAACAGGAGCTGTCCGGCACCAAGTTGCAGACGGTGGAGTGGGTCCAGACCGCACTGGGGCGCCTGCTGGGGCTGGGTTACCTGGTCTGCCGGCAGTACGGCGGGCTGCCCCAGGCGGCGGATCACGCCGGCCGCAACTTCCTGATCCCCGGACTTGCCCGCAGCCGGGGCGGGGAGCTGGTGCAGGCGTTCTGGCCGCGGCTGGATCTGGACGCCGAATGCCGCCGGGTGCACCGGTATTACCGCCGGTCCGTGGCACTGAGGCTCGTGCCGGTTGCTGCCCTGGTGGTTGTGGTCATGGCCGGCCTGAGTGGGCGTGTCGATGTGCTCTATGCGCTGGCGGCTGTTCCGATGCTGGCCTGGGTGCTGGGGCATCTGCGCTGGCGGGCCGTGGGCTGGCGAACCGACGGCCCCTACGTGGTGGTGCGCCGCGGTCTGCTGGGGCGTCGCACGGTCACCTTTCCGCTGATCAACGTGCAGGCGGTGGAAGTGCGGCAGAGCTGGTTCCAGCGGCGCCGCGGCCTGGCGACGCTGCACCTGACGCCGGCCAGCGGCCCGGAGGCCATTCCCTGGATTCCCCTTGAGCAGGCCCTGGCCCTGGCGAATGTTACGCTGTACCAGGTCGAGGTGCGGGGCGCCGATCCTGCCGTCGACTGACTCGCAATCCATGCTGTTCCTCCCCCTCGAGGGTGTGTATGCCCGTGGCGCCTGACTACTTGCCGGCCCCCTGTCATCAGGAACTCGGTGCCGCGTTCCACGATGTCGTGGAACCGGCTCCGTTTCCCGAGCACCGCCTGCGTTTCCGGAACCAGCCCTGGGCCCAGCGCATCGGTCTCGGGCCTCTGACGGATGATGAGTGGTGCCGGCACTTCGCTGGGTTCGATCCCCTGCCGGACAATCTCCGGCAGCCGCTGGCCCTGCGCTACCACGGCCATCAGTTCCGCACCTACAACCCGGAACTCGGCGACGGCCGGGGGTTCCTGTTCGCCCAGCTGCAGGATCCGGTGGATGGTCGCCTGCTGGATCTCGGCACCAAGGGCTCCGGGCGCACGCCATGGTCCCGCGGTGCGGATGGCCGCCTGACCCTGAAGGGCGGCGTGCGCGAGGTGCTGGCCAAGGAGATGCTGGAGGCGCTGGGGTGTTATACCTCGAAGAGTCTCAGCCTGATCGAGACCGGCGAACCCCTCATGCGCCACGACGAGCCCTCGCCGACGCGGTCCTCGGTGCTGGTGCGCCTGTCCCACAGCCACATCCGTATCGGCACCTTCCAGCGTCTGGAGTTGCTGGGGGAGCACGATGCACTGCGCCGGCTGGTGGACTACAGCATCGAGCACTATTGGCCCGAGGCGGGTAGGGATGAGGATCCCGTTGCGGGGCTGTTGAGTTGTGTGGTGCGGGCCACCGCGGAAATGACTGCTGAGTGGTGGGTGGCGGGGTTCGTTCATGGCGTGCTCAATACCGATAACGTGGTCATCACCGGTGAGAGTTTCGACTACGGCCCCTGGCGTTTCCTGCCGCACATGGACCCGGGGTTCACCGCCGCCTATTTCGACCACATGGGCCTGTACGCTTTCGCGCGCCAGCCCGGCGCCATGATCTGGAACCTGGAGCAACTGGCCCGTAGCCTTGCGCCGCTGAGCAGCGCCGTGACTCTTCAGCGACGGGTGAGTGCCTTCGAAGACGTCTTCGACCGGGCGGTGGTGGTGCGCACCTTTGCCCGCCTGGGGCTGCACCCGCCAGAGGGGTCCGAGGAGGCCCGGTCCCTGGCAGGGCGCTTCTTCGATGCCATGCACCGGACGCAGGTGCCGTTTCAGCGTCCGTTCTTCGATCTGGTGGGCGGGGCCCGTGAGGTGCGCATGGCGGCGAGCCCCGAGCGCAGTGTCTACCGGGGCGAGGCGTGGCGCCCGGTGATCGAGGCCCTGCAGGGGTGCGAGCCCCTGCCGGCGGCTGACACACTTGCGGCCCACCCATACTGGCAGCGGGACGCCCCGTGCGGGATGGTGATCCGCGAGGTGGAGGCCCTTTGGGACGCCATTGCCCAAAGGGACGACTGGTCGCTGTTTCACCGGACCATCGATGGGATACGCTCCATGGCCGAGGCGTACCGGTCGCTGGGTTTCACGCCGGACGCAATGCGCAACAGGGAAGAACGGTGTGGCAATGAGCGGTGACATCCTGCAGCGGAACAACGTGCAGATACTTGGTCGCGGTGAGCGGCCGCTGATCCTGGCCCACGGGTTCGGCTGTGACCAGACCATCTGGTCCCGTCTGCTGCCCTGGTTCGAGGATGACTACCGCGTTGTCCTGTTCGATTACGTCGGCTCCGGGCGCTCCGATGACCGGGCTTACGACAGCCGCCGGTACAGCCGCCTGGATGGGTATGCCCAGGACGTGCTGGATATCTGCCGCGCCCTGGACATGGAAGACGCCGTGTTCGTCGGCCACTCCATCAGCAGCATGGTCGGGTTGCGCGCCGCCATCCGCGAACCGGAGCGCTTCTCCAGCCTGGTGCTGGTTGCCGCGTCGCCTTCCTACGCCAACATTCACCCGGAGTTCGTGGGCGGCTTTGATCGCCCGGACATCGAGGCGCTGCTGGAGATGATGGAGCGCAATTTCGTCAACTGGGCCCGCATGCTGGCGCCGCAGGTCATGGCGAATCCGGAGCAGCCCGAGCTTGCCGGCGAACTGGAGAATGCCTTCAACGCCAACGATCCCGTCCGCGCCCTGGAGTTCGCCAAGGTGGCGTTTCTCTCGGATAACCGGGAGCTGCTGCCGCAGGTGAGCACGCCATCCCTGATCGTTCACTGCACCGACGACGCACTGGCGAGGCCGGAGGCCGGGGACTACCTCAAGGCCCACTTGGCGGACAGCGAGCTGCGAATGGTGGAGGCCAGCGGGCATTTCCCCCACGTCAGTGCGCCACGGGCCACCGCGGCCATCATCCTTGACTACCTGGGTTCCCGGGCCGGCGCCTGAGGCAGGACACCTCATGGACGGCCTTCTCGACAACGCCCCCTGCGGGTTTCTCACCACCGACGATGCCGGCGTCGTGCTCCAGATCAACGCCACCCTGTGTCGCATGCTGGAGCTGCAACCGGATCAGCTGCAGGGGCGGCTCCTGAGCGAACTCCTGAGTCCCGGCGCACGGGTTTTCCACGCCACTCACGTGATACCGCTGACGCGACTGCAGGGTGAGGTGCAGGAGGTTCTTCTGGGCCTGCTGAACGGCCGTGGGGAGGAGTTGCCGGTGCTCTGCAGTGCCGCCCGCCGTCAAAGTGACCAGTGGGTGCTGGACTACGTGTTCCTGACAGCGCGGGATCGCCGGGACTTCGAGGACGAACTGGTCGAGGCCCGACGCCGGGCGGAAACGGCAGTGGAGGCACGCGAACGCTTCCTGGCCACGGTGTCGCACGAGCTGCGCACCCCCCTGAACGCCGTGATCGGCTTTGCCGACCTGCTGGACAGCGGACACAGCGGCGCCCTGACCGAGGAACAGGCGCAGCAGGTGGGCTACATCCTGGACGCAGGGCGCTACCTGGGCACCCTCGTAGAGGACATTCTCGGATTCACGCAGATGGGATCGGGGCTGCCGGAACTCCATCCCGCGCGGGTCCCGGTGGGGCGTTTGATGGAGCGGATCGAGCGGCTCATGGCTACCGAGCTGAGTCGTCAGGGCATGCAGTTCGAAGTGCACGGTGCCGAGCAGGAGATTGCTGTCTGGGCCGATCCCGATCGCGCCCAGCAGATTCTGGTGAATTTGCTGGGCAATGCCATTAAGTTCACCGATGCCGGGGGTCATGTCCGGTGTGAGTGCGTGGCGCGTGGCAGCTGGGTGGATCTGCAGGTCACGGATTCGGGGCCGGGCATTGCGGTGGACGATCAGCAGCGCATTTTCAAGCCGTTCGTGCAGATCGGGCGTGACGGACTGCGCGCGTCCTATCGCGGCCTGGGCCTGGGGTTGGCTATCAGCAGGGAGCTGGCTCTGGCCATGGAGGGCGAGCTCACCGTCCGCAGCGAACCCGGTCGGGGTTCTACGTTCACCTTGACGCTACCGCTGGCGGGCCCGCCAGCGCAGGGTTGATCGCATCGACGGGCCGCTGCCGTCAGCCTGACTCCTGGCTGTGCCACAGCGGTCTTGCCGCCACGATCCCCAGCAGCGGCCCCGGCAGCAGCGCCAACAGCAGCCACGCCGGGTCCACCTGATGCTGCAACCATTCCAGCAGCGTCAGGCTGCCGATGCTCACCGAGAAGCCGATACAGTTCGCCATGGTCAGGGCCGAGCCCACAAGCTCGGGCGGGGCGTTCCGGGCGTTGAGGGCAGAGAACTGCGGCGAGTCGCCGGCCACCGTGATTCCCCAGACCAGCAGGAATGCCGCGAACACCACCGGCGGCGCCGCCAGGAACAGTGGTGACACCAGGCAGCACAGCGCCGAGACGCCCAACTGCGAGATGGCGATCTTGCCGCCGCCGAAGCGCCGCACCAGCAACCCGCCGACCACGCAGCCCAGAGCGCCCACGCCGATGATGATGAAGGCCCCCAGGGAGAGCTGGGTGCCGCCCAGCCCGTAGGCGGCCAGCCAGACGGGCACGAAGGCCCAGAAGCCGTACAGCTCCCACATGTGGCCGAAGTACCCCATTGCCGAGGCACGGAAGCGGGGCACACGGAAGGCCTGGAGCACACCGCCGAAGCGGATGGGGGCGCCGCGCTTCAGGTACGGCCCTTCGGGAATGCAGTACGCCAGTGCCCCGGCCACCACTGCCAGTGTGGACGTGCCCAGCAGGACCAGGTGCCAGTTCCAGTCCGCGCCGACGGCGCGCAGCAGGTGGGCGGATGCGGTGCCCAGGACCAGTGCCCCGGTGAGAAAGCCCAGGGCCCATCCCAGCCCCCCGCCGTACCAGCCCGCGGCCATTTTCATGCCCACGGGATAGACCCCGGCAAGGCAGAACCCCACCAGGAAGCGTGCCGCCAGCACTGCGGCGAAGGCGTCGTGGAACAGCAGGACGGACGCGTTGGCGGCGGCCCCGATCAGCGCCGAGACCAGGAAAACGGCTCCGGGGTGGTGACGGTCGGCAATGGCCCACAGGGCGAAACACAGGGTGCCCGTGATGAAGCCCAGCTGTACCGCAGTGGTGACGATGCCCTCGCCGCCGCTGATACTCCACTCTGCCTGCAGTTCGCCGATCACCGCGTTGGGGGCGAACCAGAGGCTGGTGGCCAGAAGCTGAGCGATGACGATGGCCGGCAATATCCAGCGTGGCGGCGAGGATGGCTCCATGGAGGTCAATCCGTTGTGGTCACGGTCAGTCGCCGGCCGGGGTGATGCGGATGAGCTCGCCGTCGGCGTGGTCGGTGAGCAGGTACAGGGCGCCCTCCGGTCCCACCCGAACGTCCCTGACCCGCCGGTCCAGGTCGTCGAACAGCCTGCTGGTGTCCGCCACGGTTGTGCCGTCCAGGTGCACGCGCACCACGCTGCGTGCCACCAGCCCGGCGATCAGCAGATCCCCTGCCAGTTCCGGGAACAGGTCGCCCCGGTACTGGCTCATGCCCGCCGGCGCGATGGCCGGTGTCCACACGTGCAGAGGGTCCTCCTTGCCGGGCAGGCTCCTGTGCGGGGTAATGCGGGCACCGGAATAGTCGCGCCCGTGGGTGGCCACCGGCCACCCGTAGTTGGAGCCGGGCGAGAGCCGGTTGAGTTCGTCGCCGCCGCGGGGGCCGTGCTCGTGGGACCAGATCACGTCCTGCTCACGGTCGTGGACGATGCCCTGGACGTTCCTGTGACCGTAGCTGAAGATTTCCGGCAGGGCGTCGGGTGCATCAGCGAAGGGATTGTCACCGGGG